>DASXZC010000504.1:0-4217 GCA_036502165.1 Bryobacteraceae bacterium | reverse complement strand
GTATTTCGAGAAGCTCTTCGGAAGCTGACCATGTTGTACAGTGAGAAGCGATATGCGCTGCTCACTGCTGATCCCTTTCCTCGCGCTCGCCGCTCTTTCGTTTGCCCAACAGGAGGTCACTGACGACGGCGACCTTCACGGCGATGCTCCGTATTTGATCGAGCCCGGATGGCGCCCGCTGTTGAACGGCAAGGATCTCAGCGGATGGCATGGCGCCTATCCGAATGCGAAGAACGATTGGCTGACTGTGCGGGGCGTCCTGTGGGAGCGTCTGCTTGGGCCGACTCGCCTGGTTCCCCGCAATCCTGAGCCCAGCGGCGAGATGCTCAACGGGGCGCACGGCAGCACGGTCAACCTCGTCACCGATGAGAAGTTCGGTGACGTCGAAGTCTATCTGGAATTCCTGCTCGCGAAGGGATCGAACTCGGGCGTATATCTGCATACGCTCTACGAAGTCCAGATTTTCGATTCCTTTGGCACGCAAATGCCGGTCACATCCTCGGACGGCGGCGGCATTTATCATCGTTGGATCAATGAGCACGGCGTCGGCGGATCGGCTCCGAAAGTGAATGCGTCGCGGCGGCCCGGCGAATGGCAGTCGTATCACATCTGGTTCCGCGCGCCGCGTTTCGATGCGTCCGGGAAGAAGACGGAAAACGCCAAGTTCCTCCGCGTTCTTTACAACGGACGCTTAGTGCAGGAGGATGTCGAGTGCGACGGTCCGACTCGCGCGGCGTTGAATATTCCTGAGGCGGCGACCAATCCGATCATGCTGCAGGGGGATCACGGACCGGTGGCGTTCAAGAACATCTACGTGCGGCCGCTACGTCCGCTCATCCATCGTTAGATTGCGGGAGCCGAGACGCTCGACGAGTTCCTGATAGAAGACGCTCGCCAGGTACAGAGTCGTCGCGCCGATCAGGGTGATAGAAAGACTGACGGCCGCGTTGCTCTGCGCCCATACGCAAGCCAGAACCGCTCCGACCAAGTAGTAGGGGAACGTCCACAAGTGACAATTCCGCCAGAGGTTCCTCAGCGGCGCGCCCGTCACCAGACAGACCACCGTCGAGACGGAGAGCGTATTGATCACCTCGTACATGACTGCCGCGATCGCAAGCTGAGCCAGCAACTGATTCGGCGCGACCGCGTGCGAGACACTGTAGCCAACGCCGAGAGCGATCGCGAGATTCGCACCGTTGAACAGGACCTGGATCAGCATCGCCGGATGGCCGGGCTTCCACAACGTCTGCAGGACTCCCGCAGCGGCTGCCATGATGACCGTCTCCTGCCAACTCATCGTCGCGGCTGAGAACAGCAAGGGGATGAAACTCGAGCTGATGCAGCTCTCCATTCCGGGCAGCTTCACCTTGAATGTCGATCCGAGCAGCGCGAGGCACAGGCAAACCAGAAAGCGCGTGAGCGATTGAGAGCTCCAGAGCACACCGGCCGAGGCGACGGTCAGGGCGCCGGTGGCGATGATAGCGTAGGCGTAGTATTTGGCCTGCTTGGTCATTACTGGGCCACCTCCGCCGTGCTTCCCCAAATGACGCTCGACGCGGCAGCGGCCGTCGTACCCCAGATCACGCTCGACGCCGACACGGTGGTCGCGCCCCAACTGATCGTGCTTCCCCAGATGACGCTGCTACTTCCTACAAAAGCATTCGTGCCCCAGATCACGCTCGTGCCCCACGTCACGCTCGTTCCCCAAATCACACTCGAAGCGTCGACGTCGAGGGTCGCAGTCTTCGACCTCGAGTCGAAGGATGCCGTCGGCGACCAGGCGTTGCCATTCGCGACATCGTAGTTCGAAAGAGCCGCGGTGGTGTCGAGGTAACCGGCGCCCACCGTGAAAATATCGTAGTAGCTGACGTAGGTCTCGCCCGTGTCAGGATCGGTCACCGAGCTCGACACAGGGAACGACTTCGACGCCGTCTTCATCAGACGCGCTTTTAATTGATCAGGCGTCAGACTCGGGAATTTCTCGAGCACAGATGCGGCCGCCGCGCTCACCACCGGCGCGGCCATACTCGTGCCGCTGAGGACGAAGTAGCTGTGCGCACTGTTCGTGCTGTAGCGGTTCGAATAAAGGCTGGTCGGAACGTCGTTGTCCGGATAAGCAACCGCCAGCGTGGACCCCGGCACTTCAATCGAAATCACCTGATTGCCGGGCGCCACCAGATCGGGCTTCACGACGTGATCGATGAGGGATGGGCCCTTCGAGCTGTAGCTGGCGATCAAATCGTCGGTGCGGCTCGAGGATCCCATCGACTTCATGGCTCCGACCGTGAGGACATAAGGATCGTTGGCGGGCGCGAGGATCGTGCCGTATCCGTGGGTCCCCGCGCTGTTGTTGCGGCCTTCATTGCCGGCCGCGACGACAACCAGGATGCCCGCTCTCGTGGCCGCTTCGACCATCTGGCACAGCAGATCGTTCGCGTAGCCAGTCGTGATCGGGCGGCCCAGCGACAAATTGATGATCTTGATGTTGTATCGGTTCCTGAGGTTGATCGCCTGTTGGATGGCGCTGATGACGGCCGTGTCGGTTCCGGATCCGTTCTCGTCGAGCACGCGCAGGTTAATCAGGTTCACGCCCGGTGCGGCGCCACCGAATTGATATTTCGAATTCGACGAGGAGTTCTTTCCACTTCCAAAGATGATGCCGGCGACGTGCGTGCCGTGGCCGTATAGGTCGAGTGTGCTCGAATCTCCGGGAACGAAGCTCTGCGCATATACGGGGTTCCGTTTGAAATCGTTATTGGGAGTGATTCCGCTGTCGATGATGGCGATGCCGATGCCCGTGCCATCCCACCCTTCACTGACGGCTGAGTCCGCGTGCGCCGTTTCCCGAAAGTAGTCAATGGAAATCGAAGATCCGGATGCGGTCGGATCGACACTGAGTGTGGGCGTGAGTCCGGAAGCAGTGACCACCGTTGACGCACCTTCTCCGCTCGCGAGGACCGAGTCCTGCGCCTTGAGAGGGTGGTCGAGGCTGACGTACTCGACATCCGGATCATTGGCCATTTCTGCCAACCGGCTGGACTTCACCCGATACGATGAGGAGCGGATGGCCTGGTGAGTCGCTCGCCAAACCGCGCCCCCGGATTTGAATCTCTGGTCCACAGCGGCGCCCGAATCGCCGGTAGCGTTCGCTTTGAACTTGACGATCACATCCACCGTACTGCCCGCTGCCGCCGCATTCGAAAGTTCATCGGATAGAGGCGCGGTCTGCGCGAATCCGGATAGAACCCAAATGGACAGAGCAAGTACGAAGATACTGATCGTGCTCTTCTCTTTCGCCTGAATCATTGTGACTGCTGTAATGCACCCTGGGCTCCAAATGTAAAGAAACCTGTAACAAATTGAGGATGTGGGACTTAGCACTGATTCAAGCGGAACTTTGAAGCGACAACATGTCTCGCGGAATGAGCCAATGCGACAGAATGTCTCTTGATTTATCCGAATTTACTATCCCTGGGAGTATCTCCGTGTGTTCTTAAGGGCATTTATGCTTGTACTTAGGTACTGGGCAATCGGGTGGACTGTGAGACAATCCCACGAAAGGGGCGTGCCTTATGAATGTGTCCCGTCGAAAGTGGATCGCCGGTGCGGCGATCGGCCTTGCCGCTGCGGAGTCGTCCGCTATGGGATTGCCGGCGAAGTCTGAATTCCCCGTGACGAAAATCGAAACCTGTTTAAACAACGCCCGCTGGCATCCGATCAGCGTCGGCGCGACGAAAGCGGTTCAGCAGTACCTCGAATATAAGGCCGGCGGAGGCGGTGCGAATCCGGAATATTCGACTGAGGCGCAGGCCTTGGTCAAGCGCCGGTTTGCAGACTTGATTCATGCACGGCCATCCGAAATCAGTTATGTGCCGAGCACGACGGTGGGCGAGAATCTGATCGGCGCGAGCCTGGAACTCGGGCGGCACGGCGGTAACGTAGTCACCGACGCGCTGCACTTCGAAGGATCGCTCTATCAATATGTAGAGCTCGCGAAGCAAGCGCTCGAGACGCGCATCGCGCGGCCGCATGACGACATGCGGATCGCGCTGGCGGATCTCGATCGCTTGATCGACTCGAAGACGAAGCTGGTCGCCGTATCGCTCGTGTCGATGATCAACGGGTTCCAGCACGACCTGAAAGCCGTATGCGAACTCGCCCATTCGCGCGGAGCACTGGTCTATGTGGACGCCGTGCAGGCAGTTGGTGCGGTGCCA
>DASXZC010000503.1:0-13748 GCA_036502165.1 Bryobacteraceae bacterium | reverse complement strand
GATCAACAATCCGTCCTCTTGAAGTCCGGTGTCGATGGCAGTCAGGTTGCGCAAACTGCGGCCGAACAGCAAGGCTCCGGTGAGCAGGACGAGTGAGAGCGCCACCTGCACGACAACCAGGATCCGCCGCAATCCGAAGCGCGTTCGATCCGCACTAATCGACCGTCCGCCGGACTTCATAGCCACACCCGGCGAAGTGGCCGCCGCACGCAAGGCGGGCGCCGCGCCGAACAGCAGGCACGTCACAATCCCCACTGCCGACGCAAAGCCGAGGACGCGCCAATCGAGCTCGAGATCGAGGAACAGATGATTCGTGGACGTGCTGAGGAAAGTAACCAGATAGCGGCTCAACCATTGCGCAAGCAGCGCACCTGCGGTGAGACCCGCTAAAGTCAACAGCGCACTTTCGGCGAGCAACTGCCTGACGAGGCGACCGCGCCCGGCGCCAATCGCAATGCGCACCGCCATCTCGCGTTCCCGCACGCTCGCCCGTGCGAGCATCAGATTCGCCAGATTGGCGCAAGCGATCAACAGCACCGCGCCGGCAATAGCGAGCAGCATCCACAGCGGATTTTCATAATCGGTGCGCAGGCTCGACACTCCGGACCCCGAGGGGACGGCGGTGAGTTTAAAATCAGCGTAATGTTTTGCGGACTCGGGCTGATAAGTGGGCGGCACAGTCGATTCGAAGACCGGCGCTGACATGACGCCTGCCTGCGCGGCGGCCTGAGCAACGGTCCAACCGGGCTT
This sequence comes from Bryobacteraceae bacterium, assembly GCA_036502165.1. Classification (GTDB taxonomy): domain Bacteria; phylum Acidobacteriota; class Terriglobia; order Bryobacterales; family Bryobacteraceae; genus F-183. The sequence goes on along the minus strand of DASXZC010000503.1, from coordinate 12,998 downwards.
GAGACGGCCGATGATTGCGAGCCACCATGCGTCTCGTGGCGCCAGACGGCTGTTCTCGCCTCGCAGGATCGCATCCGCGCAAACCGGCGCCGCGACATCATAGCTGTGCCCCACGTCGACTCCAAAGAACCCCTTGGCGGACACACCCGCAATTTCGAGCGGATGACCATCAAGCGAAATCTTGCGCCCGACAACATCGGCCGCGCCGCCGTATTCGCGCTGCCAGAACGGATAGCTGATTACGGCGACCGGTGATCCGCAGCCGGGCTTGTCGTCATCCTCATTGAGCATCCTGCCGAGCGCCGGAGCAACCGCGAGCGTCTCAAAGAAACTGCCCGAGACGTACAAGCCTTCTGCCCAACGCGCCTCGCCGCGGTCCGAAAGATTGAAGCGGGCGCTCGCAAAGGCGAAGATGTTCGAGAAGGCCCGCTGGTCACGCCGGATCTCTTCCCACTGCGCATATGTAAAGTGGGGACGCCGCGTCGAGCCGCTGCCCTGGCAGCAGTATTCGTTCGGGGCGATTTCGAGCTCCGCCAATTGTTCCGGTTGCGCCACGGGCAACATGCGCAGCCGCACCGCATTCAACAGTTGAAAAATGGCGGTGTTGGCTCCGATGCCCAAAGCGAGCGAGAGAGTCGCGACCGCGAAGAATCCGGGGCTGAGCCTCAACAGCCGCGCGCCGTGGCGCAGATCGTTCCAGGCATCCTCGAGCCAGGTGAGTGAATTCATATCGCGCACTTTCTCCTTGACGAGCGTTGTGTTGCCGAACTTGCGCCGCGCCGCCTGCAAAGCGTCGACCGGATCCATGCCCGCGGCGATGTTTTCCTCGACCGTGATCGAGAGGTACGACTCGATCTCCTCATCGAGTTCCTCTTCTTTGCGCGTTCGTCGCAGCAGTCGCCAGAGACTCATAGGAAACTACTCTTCCCGCAACGCCTGCACCGGATCGAGCCGCGACGCTCTGAACGCCGGCAGCCAGCTCGCGAGCAACGACACCGCGGCCATCAACGCCACCGCCAGTCCGATCGTCACCGGATCGTGCGCGCTCAAGCCGTACAACAACGCCGCGGTGAGGCGCAGTCCGGCGAGCGTCAGTCCGAGGCCGGCCGCCACGCCGATCGCAAGCAGCACCGCCGCCTCTCGGAACACAAGCTGCACGATGCTCGTGCGGCTGGCTCCGAGCGCGACACGAATGCCGATCTCATTGCGCCGCCGCGCGACCATGTAACTGATCACGCCGTACAACCCGACGCTCGCGAGCACCGCCGCAAGCAGTCCGAAGAATCCGGAGAGCGTCGCCATCAGCCGCGGACGCAACAGCGAATCGAGGACCTGCGTTTTGAATACCTGAAACTGCATAGATGCCGAAGGCACCTCCTCGAGGAGCGCAGCCTTGACGGCCGACGTCAGCGGACCCATCGATTCACGGGAGCTGATGAGGAAGTGTGTGCCGGCCGCCGGATGTTTTTCCTGAGTCGTCGATAGAAAGACGATGGGCTGCACGGCGTCGGCGATGTCGCGGTATTTCGAATCCCTCACGACGCCGATAATCTCGTACACCGGCTGCTCTTCACCCGGACCCGCGCCCAGCCGGAATTGCTTCCCGACCGGGTTCGCGCCGTTCGCGTATTTCTCCTGAAACTCCTGCGTCACGATGGCGACCGGCGGTGAAGAAACGGTGTCGCGATCATTGAAATCGCGCCCCACCAGCAGTGGCGAGCCGACAGTCGAAAAATAACCGGAGCTGACACGGTTGAACCATACGTTGGGCGCGTCTTTCAAGGCCGGCATCCCGACCATCTCGACGGAAGGATTCCAGGTACTCTCGCTCAGTGGGACGATGCCGGCATCCGCCGCACGATCGACTCCCGGTGTCGACCGCAGACGCGCGAGCAGGCGTTCGTAGAAGGCCGGGCGGTGCTCCGGCGCGACCTTTGCGTTAGTGGCATCCAGGTTGACGATCAGCAGACCGTCTTCGACGAGGCCCGTGTCGACAGACGTGAGATTGCGCAGGCTGCGTCCGAACAACAAGGCCCCGCTAAGCAGCACGAGCGACAGCGCGACCTGCAGGACGACGAGGATCCGGCGCAATCCGAAGCGCGTGCGATCCGCCGTGATCGAGCGTCCTCCGGACTTCATCGCCGCGCCCGGTGAAGTGGCCGCCGCGCGCAACGCGGGCGCGGCTCCGAACAGCAGGCAAGTCAGAATCCCGATCGCGGAGGCGAAGCCGAGCACGCGCCAGTCGATTCCCAAGTCGAGGAACACGCCGAGGAATCTCACCAGATAACGGCTGAGCCATTGTGCGAGCAGCGCGCCCGCGGCAAGCCCCGCAAACGTAAGCAGGGCGCTCTCGGCGAGCAACTGGCGGATCAGACGTCCGCGGCCCGCGCCGATCGCCATGCGCACGGCCATCTCCCGCTCCCGCACGCTGGCACGCGCGAGCATCAGATTGGCAAGGTTGGCGCAAGCGATCAGCAGCACCGCGCCGGCGATCCCGAGCAAGAGCCAAAGCGGCTGTTCATACTCGCCGCGCAAACGCGAAACGCCCGATCCGGCGGGCATCGCCGTGAGTTTATACCGCGCGTACCATTTGGCCGATTCCGGCTGGTAGTGGGGCGGGACTGTCGATTCGAAAACCGCCGGCGACATCGCGCCCGCCTGCGCGGCGGCCCGTGCGATCGTCCAGCCGGGCTTGAGGCGTCCGATGATCGCGAGCCACCAGTCGGAGCGATTCGGAATGCGATTGTCCTCGCCCTTGAGGATCGCGTCGGCGCAGACCGGGGCGGCGACATCGAAGCTACGCCCCACTTCCACTCCATAAAAGCCCTGGGCCGCAACGCCGACGATCTCGAGCGGGTGGCCGTCGAGTGAAATTTTTCGTCCAATGACATCCGCCGCGCCGCCGTACTCGCGCCGCCAGAACGGATAGCTGATGACCGCGTTCGGCGAGCCGCAGCCGGGCCGGTCGTCGTCCTCGGAGAGCATCCTGCCGAGCGCCGGATTCACGCCGAGCGTGCGGAAGAATGCGCCCGAGACCATGAGTCCTTCCGCCCAACGAGCTTCGCCCCGGTCGGCGAGATTGAAACGGGCGTCGGCGAACGCGAAAATGCTCGAGAATGCCTGCTGATGCTCGCGGATCTGATCCCACTGCGCGGCCGTGAAATTAGGACGGCGAGTCGAGAAGCCGCCCATGCAGCAATGTTCGTCAGGGGCGATTTGAAGTTCGGCCAATTGTTCCGGCTGCGCGACCGGCAACATGCGCAGCCGCACCGCGTTCAACAGTTGAAAGATCGCGGTGTTGGCTCCGATGCCGAGCGCGAGGGACAAGGTCGCGACAGCGAAGAATCCAGGGCTCAGCTTGAGCAGGCGCGCGCCGTGGCGCAGATCGTTCCAGGCATCCTCGAGCCAGGTGAGTGAATTCATATCGCGTACTTTCTCCTTGACGAGAGTTGTGTTGCCGAACTTACGCCGCGCTGCGAGCAGCGCATCCTCGCGCGTCATTCCGGCGGCGATATTTTCATCGACCGTGATTGAGAAGTAGGACTCGATCTCCTCATCGAGTTCCCTCTGCTTCCGAGTTCGTTGCAGCAATCGCCGCCAGAGGCTCATAAAAAGCTACTCTTCCCGCAACGCCTGCACCGGATCGAGCCGCGACGCCCGCATCGCCGGCAGCCAACTCGCCACCAGCGAAACCGCCGCCAGCAGCGCCACCGCGAGCGCGATCGTCACCGGATCGTGCGCGCTTAAGCCATACAGCAGCGCTTTGGTGACGCGCAATCCTCCGATCGTGAGCGCGACGCCGATCGCGATTCCGATCGCGAGCAGAACCGCGGCTTCGCGAAAGACCAGTTGCACAATACTCGAACGGCTCGCCCCCAGCGCCACGCGGATCCCGATCTCATTCCGCCGCCGCGCGACCATGTAACTGATCACGCCGTACAATCCGACACTCGCCAGCACCTCCGCCAGCAGTCCGAAGAATCCGGAAAGCGTCGCCATCAGCCGCTGGCGCAGCAGCGAGTTCTGCACTTGCGTTTTGAACACCTGGAACTGAACGGCGAGATTCGGATTCTTCTCCATTAATCCGCTCATGATCCCGGCGGTCAGCGGGCCCAACGCCTGGCGCGAACGGACCAGGAAATTCATCGCCCCTCGCGGGTTCGCCTCCTGGCCCAAAGCGATATAGACCAGCGGCTCGGTAGGGTCAGACAGACTGCGGTACTTCGAATCCTTGACCAAGCCCACGATTTCATAGACGTGCTTGCCTTCACCGAGGCCGGTGCGAATGCGGAAATGCTTCCCGATCGGATCGGCGCCGTTCAGATAGGCCCGCTGAAATTGCTGCGTGACGATCGCGACCTCCGGCGAGGCCAGCGTATCGTGATCGTCGAAGTCGCGACCCTCGAGCATTCGCGTTCCGACAGTCGAGAAGTATCCGGAAGTGACCCGATTGAACCAGGTGTTCGGCGGATCCTTAAGCGGCGGCATCCCGATCATCTCGATTGGCGGATTGAATCCGCTACCGCTCAACTGTACGATGCTCGCGGCAGCCGCCTGATCGACACCCGGCGTCGAGCGCAAGCGGGTCACCAACTGCTGGAACTCCTGCGTGCGGCGCGCGGCTGGCACGTTCGAATTCGAGACATCCACCTTGACGATCAGCAATCCATCCTCGTCGATGCCCGCGTCCTGCGTATTGAGATTGTTGAGGCTCCTCCCGAATAGCAGCGCGCCGGTCAGCAGCACCAGCGAGAGCGCAACTTGAACCACCACCAGCGACCTTCGCAGCCCGAAGCGCGAACGATCAGATGTGACGGCGCGGCCCCCGGATTTCATCGCGACGCCCGGCGATGTCGCCGCCGCGCGCAGTGCGGGCGCGGCCCCGAACAGCAGGCAGGTCACGATACCGATCGCCGAGATGAAGCCGAGTATGCGCCAGTCGATTCCTAGATCGAGGAAGAGACGGTTGTCGGGCGTGCGCAAGAATCCGACCAGGTAATGGCTCAGCCATTGTGCGACCAGCGCGCCGGCGACGAGTCCCGCGAGCGTAAGCAGCGCACTCTCAGCGAGCATCTGCCGGACGAGGCGTCCGCGCCCCGCGCCGATCGCGATACGCACCGCCATTTCGCGTTCCCGCACGCTCGCCCGCGCGAGCATCAGATTGGCGAGATTCGCGCACGCGATCAGCAGCACGGCTCCCGCAATCGCGAGCAGCAACCACAGCGGATCTTCATAATCGCTGCGCAACTCGGATACACCGGCGCCCGCGGGCTTGGCCGTGAACTTGTAAGTCAAGTACCATTTGGCGTCGTCCGGCCGGTAGTCCGAAGGCAGAGTCGCCTCGAACGCGGGCTTCGAAATCACTGCCATCTGTGCGGCGGCCTTCGCCACGGTCCAGCCGGGCTTCAGGCGTCCGATAGCGGCGAGCCACCACGCGTCGCGCCGTAGCGTGCGGCTGTTCTCGCCGAACATGAACCCTTCCGCGCAAAGCGGAACTGCAACGTCGAAGCTGCGTCCCACTTCAACACCATAAAAGCCAGGATCGGCGACGCCCGCGATTTCAAACGGATGGCTGTTGAGCATCAGCTTCCTGCCGACGACATCCGCCGCGCTACCGTATTCACGCTGCCAGAACGCATAACTGATCACGGCCGCCGGTGAGCCGCAGGCGCCGCCGCCCGGAGGATCGTCATCGCTAGTCAGCGTGCGGCCGAGCACGGGGTTCACGCCGAGCGTGCGGAAGAAATTGCCCGACACCATCAGACCTTCCGCCTTTCGCACCTCGCCCCGTTCAGCCAAATTAAATCGCGCATCGGCGAACGCGAAGATACCGGAGAAGGCCTGCTGATGATCGCGGATCTGTTCCCACAACGCGTACGACAGGTCAGGATGGCTAGTCGAAAAACTGCCGTCGCAGCAATGTTCGTTGTCCTCCATCTGGACCTGCGCCAACTGCTGCGGCTGCGCGACCGGCAAGGTCCGCAGCCGCACCGCGTCGAGCAGTTGGAAGATCGCAGTGTTCGCACCGATGCCGAGCGCCAGCGAGAGCGTCGCGACAGCGAAGAATCCCGGGCTCAATCTCAAAAGGCGAGCGCCATGGCGCAGATCGTTCCAGGCATCCTCGAGCCAGGTGAGTGAATTCATATCGCGCACTTTCTCCTTAACGAGCGTCGTGTTTCCAAACTTCCGCCGCGCGGCATCCGTCGCTTGTTCGCGAGTCATGCCCGCAGCGATGTTCTCATCGACCGTAATCGCGATGTAGGACTCGATCTCGTCACCGAGTTCCCTCGTCCTCCGGTCCCGCCGCAAATATCGAAGCCAGCTCATCTTCTTCTATTACTCTCCCGCCAGCCCGAGAACGCGCGCGACGGCTTGTACTAATCCGTTCCAGCGCCCGCGCTCGAGTTCCAGGTACTTCCGCCCTCTCGGCGTGATGCGATAGTACTTGGCTTTGCGATTATTTTCGGACGTTCCCCAGAATGAAGCGAGCAGTTCACGCTCCTCGGCCGGTGGAGCGCCGGATACAGCGATCCATGCTCCACCTGCAGGACGTCGTCGGATGTGCGCTCGATGCAGTGCGCGATGGTATGCCCATGCGCCGGCGCAAGCTGCACCGTCCGCAAGATCAACATATCGAGTGTTCCTTGCAGCATCTCGCCGTTTTCCGCGGTAGGCTTTCGTCTTCCCATATGGAATCCAGCATACACCAGAAGATTATCTAGTGGAAGCAGGGCAATGAACGTAAGACGCACCAACGGTACATCGGTTAGCCGGCGTTATGCGACCGTCCCACGAAACAAACGCGGATCGAAGTCGGCCGGACCTCGGCATGGTCCGAATGTAGCGGATTGATCACGAGGTTTCGCTCTGAGGGGGGCACCACTGCAGCCGGCACACTGAGCACTCTGCCGCGCTCATGCGAGGAAACGCCGTCAGCGCAATCGTGGATCGCCCTCGCCGCCGTTCTCGCCGGGTTGCGTACGTGGGGATGGCGTGTCTCCCAACTTATGGATCCCTCGCGGGCGATGCGCCCTGTGCTTGCCGGCGCGTGCGCTGTGTTCGGGCCAAGACAGCCGAAAGCGGAGCCATTCCTCATTGGGAGATGTCTGGCGCACATGCTGATCACCCTGCCGTCGAAGGCGCTCAGGGCGCGAAAACAGAGTCGCCGTGGCGTTTGCGATTTTAGCCGTGAGTCAGTGCTCCTGCGGCCTCATTTCAACGGCCAGCCTAGCCAGGTTGTGTACTGTCGAGCGCCTAACTAAATCTGACTCTTCTCATCGCGGCGCGGCACCGCGGCAGCGACCGCCTCGAGTCGATTGCAGCGCAAATGCCCCTGGATGCGACGGCGCGGTAGCAAGGCGGACTCACTTTTCAGCGCTGCAAGCGTGGGCGAGCGTCTTCACCTCATCGGGCGCAAGAGCTCGATTGTACACAGCGAGTTCGTCGATGAGCCCGGCCAGAAAGTTTCGTTTTGCGGCGCTCGCGCCCAAGAAGACGCTCGTCTTCGCATCAATAAACGGATTCTCATTGGTCTCTCTTCGCCCCTGTAGAACCCCGTCCACGTAGAACGATACGTGGTCCTTCTCGGTAACGACCGCGAGGTGATACCATTTCCCCGGCTCGACACGCGCCATGCTGGAGATTGAAGCCTTTGCATCCCCAGCATCGTAGACAATGTGGTTGTCCGTCCCTTTATAGATGCGGCGGCCCTTACCGTGTGCTCCTTGAAGTCGCTCCAATACCGTCATTTCTCCAGCCGTCGAATCCAACTTCAGGAAAAGCGACTCAGTCAAGGACTGATCACAAAAAGGACAGAAGTCTCCACCGCCGTTAGCGAGCAAGAAATTGTCCTGGCCGTTGAAATGCAGCGCTTGCCCGACTCGGCCGGGAGAGAACTGTGGCGGACGCGTTGAGGTCAGAAGGCCGCCTCCCTGCGAATCGCCGAAGGTTCCATCACCTGAGTAGAAGTTCGCTAACCCCTGACTTGGCGGAAGGCACTCGTCTTTTTCCTGTTCCAAGACCAGCAGACCAGGTGACTTACCGTCCGAGGCGAAGGCGCGATCTCCCCTGGGTGTGAAAGCAACGCCTATAAAACTAGCTCCGGGAAGACTCACTCTTTCGATGATCGACCGGCGAGCCCAATCCCAAACCAACAGGTCATTGTCCAGAAACAGGATTCGTGAGCCTTGCGGTACGAATGCCGCTGTCCCACCCTGCCGAATCGGCGCAGGGGTGATTGGACGCCGGCCCGAGACATTCCATAAGTGAAAAATACGGCTCGCCGTTTCGGGGCAGCCGACGTGGTCGTACTCAGGCGAGGAACATGCATTCTGGCCGTCAAAAAGCACGAGATCCCCTCGCGGCGAAACGCTCAAGTCGCCGCCCACTAATGGGAGACCTTTGATAATGTCAATACTCTCTTCGGAGTCCACGTCGTAAACGTCCACGGCATCGTGACCCGGCGAGCCTCCGGGGCCGCCACATTGATAACCGACATACAGACGTCGCCCGGCCGGGTCAAGCGCCAGATGAAATGGACAGGAAAGGGCTGAAACAACACGAATCTCGTGGGTTTTTAGGTTGATTCGCTTCAATCCGCCAGACCCCATCGCCATAAAGAGCTTGGTCTCATCAGGCGTTACGGCGATGCCGAAGGCGGGCCCGCCCGTCGGAATCATATCCACCCGCCCGCTGTCGGTATCGAGCACCATGACCTCCTCCGCTGGGGAGTAGGCGCTGATGTAGATGTGCTTCCCGTTGCGTGACATGACCGCGTCATAAAGCGGTCGAGGCAGATCGAATGTCCTCATCACGGTCAGATCCACCAGGCTCAAAACCGTGACGGCCCGTTGGTCTGGCGGCGAAAAAGCATAGAGTTTTCTGCCGTTCGGCGTCACGAGAAGTTGGCCGTGAATCTGTCCTGTTTTGATGCGTAGAGGCGATTGGCCTTCGGAAGTACTGCGCGAAAGCAACCTCCGAGGCCGAGTGTCCTCTTCCGGGTTATCCGGGACCGGCCTGCCGCCTGACCGCGCCAACCCGAGACCAACAACGGCAGCGACAAAAAGACCTGCCGCGCACCAGAGCGCTATTCGGAAGTACTTTCGGTCGTCCGCCGGTGTCTCGCTCGGCCCCGGTTCGAGACGCGCCTCAACAGCAGCGGGCGTCTTGTTAGTGCGCTCCCTGAAAGAGAACTGCGGAACATAGTGCCCTTTAGGCAGTTCGATCAGTATTGGATCGTCCTTGCCTGAGTTCGCGTAGTATTGTTCGAGTTCTTTGCGAAGCCTCTTGGCAGTCCCCCGAACGACAGAATACCTGCCCGGGTCAAAATCCTTACGCTCGAAGACATCCACCGCGACAGTGTATTCCTTGAGCTGAACGTTGGCGTCGTTTAGATACTGGCGCACTAAGTAGGTCAGGAGCTTCTTGAGCCTTTCAGCGCTCGCAAATCCCTCCCCCTTCAGTATCCTCGCTAACTGAGTTTCGATTGCATCGTGGGGCGGATCAGGCGGTACTGCGCTCATAACTGTGCCGGAGAACCTCCAAGTCTATCATCGTCCGCCTTGCTCTATTCTGGTCGCTTCAACCTGCTGAAACGACAACGATGAAACCGTTATATAACTGCGTCGAACGCTCTTGCACCTCAGTTCGAACCTATACTGGGAACCGATTCGCAGCGGATCAGCGCGCTCCGCGGAACGTTGCAAATTCCGGAGCAGCATCGGGCAGCGAAGGAGGAGGAGACTTCCAAGTATGTCCCGGCATTTCAAAAACGTCAGCCACTCTTTGATCCTTCCGCTGTTGTTGATGACGGCCTCTCACCGTCTTGCGAATGCGCAAGCGTGGATTCAACTCAGCCCGGGCGGCGCAGCCGTGCCCCCCAGTTTCGGCCAAACCACAGTTTACGATGCCGCAACCAATAGGATGATGGTTTTCGGAGGATCCACAGCCAATCACCAAAGCCTAAATCAAGTCTGGGTCCTGTCAAACGCAAATGGCATCGGTGGGAGTTCAGCGTGGACCTTGCTCTCCGTAGCCGGTACATCTCCGCCTGCTAGAGAGTTCCACACTTCGGTCTATGACCCAATAACGAACCGGATGATGATTTTTGGCGGCTTCGCAGGTGGAATCGATGACGTCGCCTTCAACGACGTTTGGGTGCTGACGAATGCTAATGGATTGACCGGTACGCCGCAATGGATTCAACTTGCACCGACCGGCGGTCCGCTAAGTCGAGCAGAACACACCGCAATCTACGATTCAGTCACAAACCGCATGACCATATTTGGAGGCTGCAGTGGCAGCCCAGGCAACTGCGGCGCCGCGCTGTCAAATTCCGTTTGGACACTGATCAATGCCAACGGCCTTGGTGGTACACCGCAATGGGTCCAGCTGTCACCCACGGGAACATTGCCCGCCCCGCGAACGCTACACAGCGCCGCCTACGACTCGGCTTCCAAGAGAATGATGGTGTTCGGAGGCGGATTGGGATACTTGAATGATACCTGGGTGTTGACCAGCGCCGATGGCACGGGAGGCACTCCGCAATGGATCCAACTATCTCCGAGTGGCGCCCTTCCACCTGGTCGAAATAGCCACACGGCGGTTTACCACGCCGACACGAATCGGATGACAATCTTCTCTGGGGCGTCGCCCACAGAATTGAACGACCTGTGGGTGTTGAATAACGCGAACGGCACCAACGGCACACCCTCCTGGACTCAAATCCTCGCGAGTGGCTCCCCGCCGCTGCCACGAGAGGCGTCTGCCGCTATCTACGATCCTGCGACCAATCGAATGGTCGCCTTCGGCGGTCTCGACGCACCTAATCAGCTTAATGATGTCTGGGTCCTGCTCAACGCAGATGGAATTGTTCCTTCCTCACTAGGATTGGTGCAATCATTGCCGAACGTTGGCGGAAACGCCGGCCAGGTAACCGTGCTAGTGATCGGCAGCGGTTTCCAGAATGGCGCGGGAATAAAGTTGACTGGAACCGGTATCGAGATTTTCGGCGCGAATACGACTGTGATCAGCACGTCCGTCTTAACGACCACGTTCGATCTTACAGGGGCGACACCGGGAACGCGGACAGTCGTTGTCGCGAATCCTGACCAGAGTTCCATCTCGTTATCCTCTGGATTCACCATTGAGCAAGGCGGATCACCCCAAATTTCAGTGGACATCATCGGACGAAGTGCCCTGCGACTCGGGGCACCTCAGACCTTCTATTTGGCGGTCAAAAATTCCGGGAATTTGAATGCGTCTTCAGTGGCGGCATCTGTTGGAATAGCAGCGCCAACCTCGGTTCAGGCGTCCGATGCCGATCCGCTGCTGGATGCATACTCGTCCACCACGGTGGGTCAGGTTCAGTCGTTCATTATACCGACGCTTGCTGCCGGTACCACACAAAGCATTCCAATTACATTAACAGCTCCATCAAATGCGGCAGCTTTTGGCATTCGAGCGCAGCACCAAAGCCTGCCAACGATGGGACTCGCCGGAAATATAACAGCATTGTCTAATGCCAGTGGTGTAAGTGATCTACTCGGAGGATTACTATTTGGTCCTCCGCTCTTTGATGGTTGTGCACAGCCATTACAGGCGTGCACGGCTTGCGACAACCTGTGGAACGATTACAAAGGCCAACTCGACCTTGCAACTAATGCTCAGGCAGCAAGCCACGAGGCAGATCTTGCATTCTTCTTTGAGGGCGGGAAGGTGGCTGCCGAGATACTAGAAGGCGCATCAGCAACAACAGTGTTCGCGCTTTATTCAGAGGATCTGGCCGCCGAAGCCATCGCGGAAGGCCTACTGACAAAAACTCAGGCCGCAACATTTGAAGCAGTAGTTTCCGGTTTTCTTCAGTTTTTACACGACTGTTTCAAGGGCGTCTTAATAAATGATCCCAACACGCTGAACGCGGCCACGGCTAATGCAGCCATCGGAGCTGAACAGACGGCTATTGCCTACCAAAACATTCGGTCAACGATTGGTATTATAAAGAGTCAAGCCCTTCAGCAAAAGATCGACAGGTATCTGTTGGCCTTTTCTGTTGTGCAGGGAGCAGTCCAAACAATTACGAACGACGGGAATCAACTGAAGTCGCTGTGGGACGAACGGAACGAATCTAGAGGCGCCTTTTTGGCGGCTAATTCCTCCCTGTGCAAAGCCGCGAATGACTATATTCAGTGCTCTGAAACCTCTTGTGGAGGTGGCAAGACGCTTCCAACTAACACTGGGACGGATGACGCCGATCTCGACGGTGTAACTGTATCTTCGTTGGATCCCAACGATAAGGTTGGATCTCCCGGCAACGGAGTGTCGCGATACGTCGCTCTTGCTGGCGGGTTGTCCTATTCCGTGTACTTCGAAAATCTGCCAACCGCGACTGCTCCCGCACAGTCGGTCACAATAATCGACGTGATCAATCCAGGCCTCGACCTGAGGACACTCACCTTGGGTCCGATCAGCCTTCCCAATCAAGTCATCACACCTCCGTCAATTCCTCTCTCAGTCGGACCGTTCACGACAACAGCCGATCTCCGTCCCAGCGCGAATCTCCTGGTCACAATCACGGCGTCCCTAAACACCTCGACTGGCGTTCTGACGTGGACACTCCAATCCCTTGATCCGACGACGAACCAACCTCCAAATGATCCCACGGCGGGTCTTCTCCCTCCAGGTGCCGAAGGCAGCATCTTCTTCACAGTGATGCCCGGGTCCAGCTTACCTACTGGCTCCGTGATCACCAACACGGGCACAGTCGCCTTCGATGCGAATCCGCCCATCAATACTCCAACATGGTCCAACACCATCGACAACACGAAGCCTGTCAGCCACGTCAATTCGCTTCCCGCATCGCAAACAACTACCAGCTTCCCCCTTTCGTGGACCGGATCGGACGTCGGAGCTGGCGTCCAAGATTTCACAATCTACGCCTCTGACAATGGCGGATCCTTCTCAGCTTGGCTCCAGAACGTGAGTGCGACCTCTGCTATCTA
>DASXZC010000502.1:0-11070 GCA_036502165.1 Bryobacteraceae bacterium | reverse complement strand
TTCGATACTGAATATTGAGAGCGTGACTCTAGACCAAAAGTCCTGCACCGCGGGCTAATTGGAGGGCTTCGATCGCGGCTCCTCGGGCTCCCGCCGTATCACCGTTGGGCATGATGTGGATCGGAATTGCCGCCTGTTCGGAACGCTGCGTCGGCATGCCTGCGCGGGTTTCGGCGATGAACCAGTTTTGGAATGCGACCCCGGTCTCGATCGCTCCGCCGCCGATGATCAAGGCGTCAGGATCGAATGTATTGACCATCTCGTCGAAGAAAAGCCCGAGGGCGTGGGCCTGGATGCGGAAGACTTCCCTCGACAGTGCGTCGCCTTTTTCCGCCATTCCACGAACCAGTTTCGCGGCGCTTCCGATTTCCATCGAGTGGAATTCGTGATCGGGATAACGACGCAACAGGTACGGCAAAATCGTTTTTGCGATCGCCGTCAGCGAACACAACGACTCGAGATCGCCCACGCGTCCGCAATTGCATTCCGGGCGCAGGCCTTCGATGCCGGCGATGGCTTGATAAGGAATGAGCACGTGGCCGAGCTCGCCGCCGAAGCCGGAGCGGCCTTTGACCACCTTGCCTTCGACGATCACGCCGCCGCCAAGACCGGTGCCGATGATCGCCGAAATTGATGTTTCCCGGCCTTCGCCGCCGAAGATCGTGAAGTGTCCCCACAAGGCTCCGGCATTGCCGTCGTTCAGATAATTGACGGGCTTCCCAAGGCGCGCCTCCAGATGGTCGCGGATGTCGAATCCGGCCCAGTCGGCGTGGACGAAGTTGGTGGATCCCTTGGCGCTGAGGAATCCGCTGGCGCTGGCGGGCCCGGGTGTATCGAGGCCCACGGCAGCGATGTCTGCGAGATCCAATCCGATGAGGCCGACGGCGATTTTCAGGCCGTCCTCAATCTGCTTGAGGCAAACATCCGGACCTTGTATCGACAGCGCCGGATGTTCGCACAGCTCTTCGATCAGAAACTTCGCCTGGGCATCGACGATGGTGTAATTGATCGCGGTCCCGCCTAAGTCGACTCCGGCAACAACTTTCACTGGTTGGACACTCCTCCCGGGCGATAAATGGGCCCGAAATGCCAGCTTACCAGGAGTGCGCGGAGGTCCGTCGTCCTCTACAACTGGGGCACGGGCTGTCCGGGCGCCCACATGAAGATCGTGGACTGCAGTTTGCCCTGGTCGGCGGGAGGAACGCGCTGCACGCAGTACTTCAGATACTGCGCCGCTTGCTGCGATCCGGCGAACATCGAGCGCATGATCCAGAAGCAGGCCAGTTTCGCGTCGGCGGGAGCGCTGCGTCCGCGGTAATACGCGATCCCCAGTTTCAATTGAGCGACCGCGTCGTTGCCGAGCGCGTGCGCCTGATACGCGGCGACTGCGTCTGCGACAGATGGATCGTCGAGATCGGAAGGAACTTCTGGCATTTCCTCGACGATTGCGTGCTCTTCGGCTCGCTTGGGCTGGATTGGCTCGGGCTCGTGGTTCACGATCACAACCGGCGGAGGAGCCGGCGCGGCAACTGGTTTCGGCGCGGGCGCGGGACCTGGTTCCACTCCCATGTCGCAGCATCTCGAGGCATTCAGCGGCTTCCGGATGTCCGGTTTTGGCCGCCAATTCGAAGAGCCGCGCCGCTTCTTCCCAGTTCTGTTCGACGCCGTTTCCAAGTTGGTAGCAGACGCCCAGATGGAATTGAGCGTTCGGCAGACACTGGTCCGCGGCTTTGCGATACCAGTCGATCGCGGTGTTGAAATCGGGGGCGCCGAAGAAGCCCTGCTCGAACAAATAACCCAGGTGATCCTGAGCCATGGAGTCGCCCATTTGAGCTGCCTGAATGACGCAATCTCCGCCTTCGTTGTATTGATTTTGCTCGAGTAGCGCTACACCTTGTTTATATAGCTTTCGAGCCTCCGCCAGGCGCGCGGCGATTTGAAAGACCGCGCTGCGTTGGGCCGCCAGTTCCTGTTCCATATAGATGATTGGATCCTTTCTGGTCCTGTCGTCGCCATTTCGCGGCGCGATCGAGGACCTTCATCTGGATATGCGTGGCGGCGAGGAAAAATTCGTGACAGTTTTTTTATTCTGAGCGCAACGTGACCACCGGGTCGATTCGCACCGCATGGATCACAGGCGGCAGTGACGCGAGCAGCGCGGCTGCGAGGATGACTGCGAGTGGGATCCCCACCATTTCGAAGTCCGTCGATTTTACTTCGTAGAAGAGCGACTCGATGAAGCGCGCGGATTCGATTCCGAGTGCGAGTCCGGCTGCCGCTCCGAGTACGACGGCGGAAAGCGCCTCGACCGTGACCAGGCGCACGATGCGCGACGCCGGGGAACCGATGGCCATTCGGATCCCGATCTCACGACGCCGCTGCAGCACGCAATAGTCGAGGACGCCGTAGAGTCCGATGCCGCCGAGGAACGTGGCGACGGCCGCGAAGAAGAGCGCGAGCATCGCGAGCAGGCGCTCACGCACCGTGTGCGATTGATTGATCTCGACTTGCGTGCGGATATTGCTCACTCTGAAATCGGATCGCGCACGCCGGACCTCCTGGCGCAATGCGGCCGCTAGCGAGAGCGGCTTGTCCGTCGAGGTTCGCACTACGAAAGTCGCGCGCGAGAGCGCAGGCTCGAACAGAACGTAGGCGACCGGCAGGATCGGTTCCCGCATGTCGCGATAAGGAGCGTCGCGCGCAATGCCGACGATCTGGTATTTTCGGGTTGCCCGCTCGAACGATCTTCCGACCGGATTTTCGTTTTTGAAGAACTGCTTTACGAAGGTTTCGTTCACGATCGCCTCGCCGGGCGATGTTTCTTCCGCGCGAAAGTCCCGCCCGTCGATCAGGGGAAGCTTCATGGTTGCGAGCCATCCCGGAGAGACTGGCAGAAAGAACGCGAGTACGTGACCCGGAGGCGCGCCGTCAATCGAAACCGTGTTGTTCTCGGCTCCTCCAGCGAGGACGGGCCAACCGGCGAGTGCGACCGATTCGATTCCTGGCGTCGATCGCAAACGATCCGCCACTTGGTTCCAAACCACCGGCGGTTGCGGACGTGAGGCGATCGTCTCGAGGTTGAGGAGCCGTTCGCTCGTGAATCCCATGGGTCGATTCGAGAGCCGTTTAAAACTCGCTGCGAATAATCCGGAGACGAACAGCACCACGACACAGAACGCCACCTGCGCGGCGATCAGGACGTGCATCAGACGCTGGCGCGTGTGCGGATCCTCGCCGCCTTTCAACGCGCTGGCCGGCTGAATGGCGGAGGCGCGCAACGCGGGCATGAGTCCGAACAGCAGTGTGACTCCGATCGTCAGCGCGAGAGAAAATCCAAAGACGCGCCAATCCCAGGGCAGGAATAGACGCGCCGGATTGTCGGGCGGATTGATCATGTTCACGACGAATGGCGCGGACCACCAGGCGAACACTCCGCCGATCGCGGCGGCGAGCGCGGAGATCCACGCGCCTTCGACGAGCACCAGTTGTATGAGCCGCCAACGTCCTGCGCCGATCGACACGCGTAGCGCCATTTCACGCGCTCTCGATGCCGCTTGCGCAGTCATCAGATTTGCGACATTCACACAGGCGATTAACAGCACCAGCATCACCAGAATGCCGAGAGCGACGAGTCCGCTTTGATATTCGCGACGCAAGTCAGAGGCGCCGCCGGGCGCGGGCTCGAGGCGAAGGGTCTGGTTCAGCAGAATGTCGGCGATCCACTTTGGAGGCTTGTTGAGCGCCAGCCGTTCCTCTTCAAAGGTGTGCGAGATAGCGTTCAGTTGTGCGCGCAACGGCTCGACTTCGACGCCGGGCTTCACGCGGGCGATGATTGAGTGCCACGTGGAGTCGGTGCGCGTCACCCAGGGATGCATCATCGTGGGCAGGAAGATATCCGTGAAGGATCCTGGTTCGGTGCCGGTGAAGGGAGCGTTCGCGACGCCGATGATTTCGTACACGCGATCGCCCATGTGGAACGGGCGGCCGATCACGCCGGCGTCGCGTCCGAAGCGGCGAGTCCAATAGTCGTTCGACAGAACCGCGTAAGGGTGGGCTCCAGGCTCGCGATCATCGTCTTCGTTGAACAGCCGGCCGATGGCGGGGCTCAGGCCGAAGGAATGGAACACGGCGCCGGAAACATATTGAATCTGCGCCTTCTCCATCTCGGCGTCGGACGCGTACGTGAGATCGTAGCGATCGCCATAGGAGATCGCGAGTAGTTCCGCCTTGTCCTTGGTCGCGGCTCGCATCCGTTCAAACGCCGGGTAGGCGAAGCCGTCGAATGAGGAGGGCTTGCCGTTGAAGCCGACTCCATAGCGCGATAGCGCGAAGAGCTGCTCTGGATGAAGCACCGGCATCGGACGCAGCAGCAATGCATCGATCAAGCGGAACGCCGCAGCACACGAGCCGACCGCCAGCGCGAGCGAAAGAATCGCCGCCGCGGACGTGATCTTGTTCTTGAGAAGCTGACGCCATCCGAAGATGGCATCGGCGCGGAGCGAATCGAGCCATGCGGCTACACGGATGTCACGGCTGGCTTCGCGGATCTGGAGCGGCGAGCCGAACGCGCGTTGCGCTTCGGCGAGGTTGCGCCCGTTGTCGACGGCTTCGTCGATGTGAGAGGCGAGTTCCGCGTCGATCTCGCGATTCAGGCGGGATTCCTTGCGAAATACGTTCGCGATGCGCGTCCACACAGACATTATTCGGACCTCAACATGTCGACGGGATCGAGCCGCACCGCGCGGATAATGGCCGGCAATGCCGCGAGTAGAGCTGCCGCGAGAATCAGCAACGAGGGGATCGCGAGCATCGCGAGATCGGTCGATTTCACTTCGAAAAAGAGGGATTCGAATTGATGAGCGGTCGTCTTGCCCAGCACCAAACCGACGAGCGCGCCTGCGACAACGACTCCGAAGACGCGTGCGCTGACCAGCCGCGCGATGCTCGAAACCGGGGCTCCGATCGCGAGACGTATGCCGATTTCGCGGCGCCGTTGGAGGACGGAATACTCGAGGACGCCATAGAGTCCGATGCCGGAGAGGAGTAGCGCAACGCCCGCGAAGAATAGCGCGAGTGTGGCGAGCAGACGCTCGCGGATGGTTTGCGCGTCGTCGATTTCCTTTTGAGTACGCACATTGCTGACCCGAAATTCGGAACGAGCTTCCGTAACCTTGCGGCGCAAGGCGCGCGCCAGTTCGAGTGGGTCAGAGTTCCGGGTGCGGACAACGAAAGTTCCACGCGACTTCGGTTGAGCGGCGCCGGTTTCGGCGACGGATCGAAACGGAACGTAGGCGATGGGGAGCATCGGCTCGCGCAGGTTGCGATAGATCGCGTCGCCCGCGATGCCAACGATCTGAAGGCGCGTCCGCACTCCTCTTCCATCCATGGTTTCGAAGGTCTTGCCGACGGCATCGATGCCTGCGAAATAATGTCGCGCGAAGGTTTGATTGACAATCGCCGAACTCGGATACGCATCGTTCAAACGGAAATCGCGTCCATCGATCAATGGAATTTTCATGGTGTCCAGCCAGCCGGGAGACATGGCCAGAAAGAAGGCCAGTACACCATCGGGAGGCGCGCCCGCGATCGACACGTAGTTGTTCCGCATCTCGCCTGTGAGCAGCGGCCATCCGGCAGTGGCTACGGTTTCGACGCCCGGTACGGTGCGGAGGTGCGACGCGACGTCCTCCCATTGTTCCGGCAATTGCGGCTGCGAAGTCAGCGTTTCGAGCGTCAGCACGCGATCGGCTGAGAAGCCGGTGGGCTGCTTCGACAGGCGATCGAACGAGGCGGTGAAGAGGCTCGACACGAACAGTACGACGAAACAAAACGCGGCTTGACCGGCGATCAGGACATGCATCAGGCGGCGCTTCAGACGCGGATCATCGCCGCCCTTGAGAGCATTCGACGGTCGAACGGAAGACGCGCGCAATGCCGGCGTTAGTCCAAACAAAAGCGTGACCGCGAGTGTCAAAGCCAGTCCGAACGCTAAGACTCGCCAATCCCAAAGCAGGACCAGGCGCGCCGGATTATCCGGCGGATTGATGCGGCTCACGACGAATGGTGCCGACCACCATGCGAACACCGCTCCGATCGCGGCTGCGGCGAAGGCGATCCACGCGCTTTCGATCAGCATCAGTTGTACGAGGCGCGCGCGTCCAGCGCCGATTGACGCGCGCAGGGCCATTTCACGGGTGCGCGCGGCTGCTTGCGCCGTCATCAGATTGGCGACGTTCGCGCATCCGATCAAGAGCACCAGCAATACGAGGATCGACAACGCCACCAGTGAACTGCCGTACTGCCTCTGCATTTGCGAGACTCCGGCGCCGGCGGGATCGAGAAGGAACCTGACCTCCTCTTTATGGGTGGGGCCCTGCTGGGGGACGCGAACGAATCGTTTGGCGCGGGTCTCCTCGATTGCGCCATAAAGGGCGGCCATTTGTTCGCGCAGCGGCTCGACCGCGACACCAGGTTTGATGCGGACGAACGTGCGCAGCCAGAAGGAGTCCTGACTGCTGAGCACTCCGGCGCCGCGCATCGCCATCGGCACGAACATATCGGTGAGCGTGCCGGGCTCGACACCGGTGAAGCCGGGCGCGACAACGCCCGCGACTTCATAAATAGTGTTGCCGATGCGGAACGTGCGGCCGACGGCTTTGGGATCCTGACCGAAGCGCCGCGTCCAATAGTCGTAGGAAAGCACGGCGTAGGGATGCGCATCCGGCTTCAAGTCGTCGTTCTCCGTCAACAGGCGACCTTCGGCGGGACGCAGACCGAACGCATCGAACATCCATCCGGAGACGGACTGCAGGTTCGCTTTTTCCATCTCCTCATCGGAGCCGTAGGTGAGATCGGTGCGCTGCGTGTACGAGATGGCGATCACCTCCGCACGATCTTTGACGGCGGCGCGCATCTCTTTGAACATCGGATACGAGCAGCTATCGTAGATTGCAGGCTTGCCGTCATCGCGCGTTTTCTCGAAGGAAATCGCGTAGAGCCGGTCCGGATCGGCGATCGGCAAGTTCCTCAGCAAGAGCGCATCGATCAGCCGGAACGCGGATGTGCAGGCGCCGATCGCGAGGGCGAGCGACAGGATCGCCGCGGCGGACGTCACCTTGCTCTTCATGAGCTGGCGCCATCCGAAGATGGCGTCCGCGCGGAGCGAGTCGAGCCATGCAGCGACTCGAATGTCGCGGCTGGCTTCGCGTGTCTGCAGCGAGGATCCAAAGGCCCGGCGCGCTTCGAGCGGGTCGCGGCCGCGGTCGATCGCTTCGTCGAGGTGAGACTGCAATTCTTCGTCGAGCTCGCGATTCATGCGGCGGGGGCCGGTCAATGCATTTCTGATTCGAGTCCACAAGGACATCTCGGGCTCCTTTCATTCATTCCGAACGCAGCATGTCGACGGGATCGAGGCGAATCGCTCGAATGACGGCGGGCAGGGCAGCGAGCAACGCCGCGGCCAGAATCGTTAGAGAGGGAATCGCGAGCATAAGGGGATCCGTCGCTTTCACCTCATAAATGAGCGAGGCCACATAGCGCACGGATGCGAGGCCAACGGCGAGCCCTGCCGCCGCACCGGCGGTCACGGCCGCGAGCGCATCCATAGTGACGAGGCGCGCGATGTTTGTCGCGGGCGCGCCGATTGCCATTCGAATTCCGATTTCCCGGCGGCGCTGCAGAACGGAGTAGTCGAGGACGCCGTAGAGTCCGATGGCGGCGAGAAGCAGTGCGACCATCGCGAAGAATAAGGCGAGCGTCGCCAGGACGCGTTCCCGCATAGTGTGTGTTTGATTGATCTCGAGTTGCGTCTCGACGCGGGTGACGCGGAAGTCCGGCCGTGCTTTGGGGACTTCCTGGCGAAGGAGAGCCGCGAGTGCGAGGGGATCCGCGCTTGAGGTCTCGACGATGAGAGTGCCGCGGGTGATCGGCTGCGCGGCGCCTTGAATGGCGGCGCGATGGAACGGGATGTAGACGACCGGCACGATGGGCTCGCGCATTCCGAGGTAGCGGGCATCGCGGGTGACACCGACGATTTCCAGGCGCAAGCGGGAGCCGTCGTCGTCCGCGCGTTCGAACATTTTCCCGACGGGGCTCTGGTTGGGGAAGTACTTGCGGACGAATGCTTCGCTGACGATCGCGGTGCCGGGGTAGGCGTCACCTGCGCGGAAGTCGCGGCCGGCGATCAAGGGGATTCTCAGGGCGCCGAGAAATCCTGGAGAAATATTGAGGAAAAACGCCATTTCCTGACTGGGTGGACCACCGTTGATCGCAATCGCATCGTTCGAACTATAGCCGCTCAGCAGTGGCCGGCTCGAGAGGGCTGCTGCCTCGATGCCGGGAAGATTGCGTACATGCTCAGCGACTTCACTCCAATAGATATCCGGTTCGGGCTGGCCGGTTACGAGATTCGCTACGAGAAGGCGGTCGGTCGAAAATCCGGTGTATTGATGGATCAACCGGTCAAACGTCGCCACGAAAAGGCTGCCCACGAAGAGCACCAGAATGCAGAACATCACTTGCGCGGCGATGAGGCCATACATCAGACGGCGTTTCGAATTGGGCGTTTCTCCGCCTTTGAGCGAACTCGCAGGCTTGATTCCGGACGCAGTGAGCGCGGGTGCGAGGCCGAACAGGAGGGTGACCGCGAGGATCAAGACGATACCGAATCCGAGCACGCGCCAGTCCGCACCGAGGTCAAGCTGCACGTTCGCATCCCGGCTGCTGATCATCCGCACGACCAGCGGCGCGGACCACCAGGAGAAGAAGGCGGCAAGCAGTCCTGCGAGGGTCGCGAGCCACGCGCTTTGGACGAGAACGAGTTGCACGAGCCGCCAGCGTCCGGCGCCGATTGAGACTCGCAGAGCCATTTCGCGTCCGCGCGCGGCGGCTTGCGCCGTCATTAGATTGGCGACGTTCACGCAGGCGATCAGCAGCACGAGCGCAACCAGGACGGCGAGCGTCATGAGGGAGCTTCGGTACATCGTCTGCAAAACGGATCGGCCTGCCGTCGCGGGTTCGAGCAAGAGGTTCTGGCGGAGATAGGCGTCGATGCTTTGTTTCGACATTCCGAGGAACGCTTTGGCACGTTCCTGCTCGAATGCGAGCGACATCGCGTTCAGCTTCTCTCGCGCGGGTTCGGGCGCGATGCCCGGCTGGAGAAGGGCGAACATCTCGAGCCATGTCGAGTCGGTGCGGTTGACTCCGGCATGCATTGAGATCGGAACGAAGATGCCGCTCACGAAGCCGGGTTCGGTGCCAGTGAATGGTGGCTCGCACACGCCGATGATTTCGTAGATGCGGTTTCCCAGGCGGAATGAACGTCCTACAACGGAGGGATTCCTGTCGAATCGGCTGGACCAATAGGCGTAGGAGAGGACCGCGACCGGCCGCGCGGATTGCTCGCGATCATCGGACTCATCGAGGAGTCGGCCGGCGGCGGGTTTGAGTCTGAAGGCATGGAACAGGCTGCCGGAGACGTATTGGACGCGGGCTTTTTCGGATTCCTGGGCGGAAGTGTAGGTAAGATCTGATATATCAGTTGCGGTGGCGATCACCTGCGCGTGGTCGGCGACGTTCGCTCGCATCCTTTGATAGAGCGGATAGGTCCAACCGTCGGAGTAGTGCGTCTTGCCGTCGACTGCGCCGAAGTCCATTTGGCGAATGACCGAGTAGAGGCTTCCGGAATTCTTTATCGGCAACGGCCTCAGTAGAAGAGCGTCAATGAGGCGGAAAGCGGATGCGCAGGAGCCGAGGGCGAGCGCAAGTGTCATGATCGCCGCGGCCGTGGTTACCTTGGTTTTTAATAGCTGACGCCATCCGAATATGGCGTCGGCGCGGAGCGAATCGAGCCACACGACTACTCGAAGATCGCCGCTGCGCTCGCGCATCAGTAGGGGGGAACCGAATGCGCGACGCGCTTCGGAGCTCGAGCGTCCGCGCGCGATTGCCTCATCGATGTGCGACTCGGCCTCTTCATCGAGTTCCGCATTCCGGCGTTCGCTGGAGCGAAAGACGTTGGCGATCTTCGACCAAACTGACATGTCAGACTGTCCTCAAGACGCGGTTGACTGCGGCGGTGACGGCCTCCCAGCGGGACTCCTCGGTGGCGAGTTGGCGTTTGCCGAGGGTGGTGAGCTCATAGGCACGTGCACGGCGGCCGGTGTCTTTCGTGATCCACTCGGCGGAGATCCAGCCGGCTTCCTCCATGCGATGCAGGGCCGGATAGAGGGATCCTTCTTCGGCGCGCAGGACGTCCTCGGAGTGATCTTTGATGGCGGTCATGATGGCGTAGCCGTGGAGCTTCGGCCTGCGAGAAAGGATCTTGAGGACGAGGAGGTCGAGTGAACCTTGGAGCGAGTCGGGTTTCGGCATACTCAGTGGTCTTAGTATATAGACGTCTAAGCGTGAGCGCAACCTTTATTTGTATTTGAGCGGCTCGGGCATGCCCGCTGCCAAGAGGCGATATTGGGACCCGCATCGACACCTCTGGAGCGGTTCTATTGTTGCGCACGACCGGGCTTCCGTCTTGCGACGGCAGCTGTTGATGAACGCTTCCTGTTTTGGCAGTGCACTCTCTACGTGGCGAAGCCACGGGGGGGATGCTTCTTCTAGGCGTGCGCGCGTATTGCTCGACTACGCGCCCGAAACATCTAGCAAGATGTCCCGAAACGGCATGCCGTACGCACATCACCAATCCGGTCGCTGGCGAAAGCCACTGCTTGGTATTCGTCGCTGAAACCGCAGCGGAATTTTTGTTTCCCCGGCGCGGATTCGTTCGTGCAACTGAGTTTGGTCGTGCCCTGTCGGTGGACCGTCGATTTGCCATCGGCCGCCCTTCGGGGCGAAGGCGACCTGGATGCTTCTCGCGAGGGGGCTCGCGTGTTGCTCGACTTCGACGCCGTTGACAGCGAGCAGAATGTCGGCGGTGCCGCGTGCGGAGTGTCCATCATCAGCGGACTGTCGGCGTGAGGCGTCGCCGATACTCGCGCTCATCGCGAAGAAGGAGTTCGGTACTCCCGCGACGCGAGATTCATCAATTTGCTTCCGGGTGAGATTGTTGCCGAACGGAAT
>DASXZC010000501.1:0-18132 GCA_036502165.1 Bryobacteraceae bacterium | reverse complement strand
AATCCATCACTCCGGACGTCGGCCTCAAAGCATTGCCATCTCGGATGCAGGCAGGCGCCGTGGCTCATCGAAATCGACGAATCTATCGACTGGGGCGCTTGTTTTGGGGCGGCCGGGATGAGCGCGAACGAGTCGTTCAATCCAGCAAGGCATTTAGGACATGATGCGGAGTGAGCGGCGTCGTGCTGCAAACTCCGGTTGGTGATGCCTAGTCGAGTTAGCGGCTGAACAGGCTTAGATCGATCGCTCCGGCCATGGCTTGATAGCCATTGTCGTTCGGATGCAGGCGGTCGCCGTGGGTGGGATCGGCGAACATCCATGTGTATTGCCACAACATGAACGAAGGATTCGACGGGTCCGCGACCGCTTGATCGAAGTCGATGAATCCGTCGAAGCAGACGGCTGGGGACGCACAGGTCGCGCCGCGGATGAATTGATTGACGTCTGTTCGCACTTGCTCGTGCGATTGAGCGTTCGGGTCATCGTTCCAAAATCCGCCGAAGGGTGTGACGGTTCCGGCATAGATCAAAAGTCCTTCGGCGTGGGCGCGGGCAATGAGATCCTGATATCCGGCGATGATTTCGGCGGCGGTCGATTCGACGAAAAGGATGTCGTTTACGCCGATTAGAACAACCAAGTATTTCACTCCGGGCACCGATAGAACGTCGCGTTGGAAGCGATCTTTTGGCGTGGGACCTCCGCCGCAGTTTGTCAGCAGGCAGTCGGCGCCGATTCCTGAGTTGACCACCTTCGTATTCGATCCGGCGTTGGCGAGAGCGGTGGCCAGGTAGTCGGGCCAACGGTGATTTCCGTCCTGGCTGGAACCGACTCCGTCGGTGATCGAGTCGCCGATGGTCACTACTGTATTCGAGGCGGGGCCGGGCGCGTAGAGTTCGACCGCGGTCAGCAATGGCCTTGTGCAATTGTTGTTCGCGGCCGTGCAGGCTGGCTGGTAGGGGGCGCATCCGGTGGTGTCAGGATCCTGATCGGTGCAGGCGGCGGTGGCATCGGTTGCGGGCGCGAAATACACAGTGCTGCTCGCCACGGGATGGACGCTGAAGCCGTTATTGCCGCCATTGAGGACGTGGATGCTGACGGTCATGTCGGCGGGGAGGCCGGCGGGGAACGACACGGGATCGGTGTTGATTTCGGAGGTTCCTGCGAGGGTGACTGAGGGCGAGCCGCCGTTGAAGGTCACGGCTTGATCAGTGCCGGTGGTGATCTTGCCGCCTCCTGCCGAGGCGGCGATGTGGACATCATCGATCGTCACGCTGGTCGCGGGATCCGCGAGGGCGTTTGAAAATTTCAGGCGCAGCCAACTGGTGGCGGTCGGAGTCAGGTGCACGATTTGGCGGATGGTCACTTCATTCAGCGTCGCGTCGGGGCCGGCGATTGCGGTGAGAGCGGGGAAGGCAGTGGTAGCGGATTCGACGTACGAAATGCTCGCGCCCCAGGCGGCGATCCAGCGGGTGGGTCCGTAGACGAGGGGCTGGTCACCGGCGTTGCCGTAGAGGAACAAGGCGTCTTGATCCTGGGTCCACTGATGATCGTTGTTGATGTCGAGCAGCCAACTGCCGTTGCGGAATACGCCGATGCGTTGGACGCCTGAGGTATGTGTCCAATCGCCGACGATTGGAATGTCGCCGGGTTGCCCAAACTGAAATGTCAGATCCTGATCGGCGGTGAATTGATGATCGTTGTTGAGGTCGAGGATCCACTGGCCGGCGCGAAAGACGCCAATCCTTTGGATGCCGGTGTTGTCCCAATCGCCCACGACGGGAAGGTCGCCGGGCTGCCCGAAGTCGATTTCCGTGGCGGTCGAATGGTCGTTGTTCAAGTTCACGAACCATTGGCCGTTGCGGAAGACGCCGATTCGCTGGACTCCGGTGTTGTCCCAATCGCCGACGACGGGAATGTCGCCGGCTTGTCCGAACGTGTAGACGGCGTCGCGATCGGAGGTCCACTGATGGTCGTTGTTGACGTCGACGAACCATTGGCCGTTGCGGAACACGCCGGATCTTTGGGTGCCAGTGTTGTCCCAGTCTCCGAGGACCGCGATGTCGGCCGCCTGTGGGCCGCCGAAGAAGGCGTTGAGGTTAAAGAGAACGTCGTTGCCGCTGGTGCCTTCGCAGGGGCCGAGAAGAGGGTCGCAGGTCCAACGGTGGTCGCCATTGATGTCGAGCCACCATTGGCCGGCTCGAAATACTCCGATGTTTCCGGGGGCCGGTGTGACTTGCGCGGACAGCGTTGCGGCCGCGGCAAGGACCAGAATCAGGTAACGCGATTCCAAGGTTTCATTATAATAAATGGGCCCTACGGTATACTGGTTCTTTCCCCCAATGAGTGATCAAATCAGGATAGGCATCCCGAAGGGGAGCCTCGAAGAATCCACTCTCGCCTTGTTCGCACGAGCCGGTTATACGTTTCATGGCTCGGAGCGTTCACTGTGGCTGAGCTCGAACGATGTGCAGTTGAAGCCGGTGCTGCTGAGGCCGCAGGAGATTCCGTTTTATGTCTCGGACGGAAGCCTCGATTGCGGGCTTTCCGGATGGGATTGGATCAGCGAATCGGTGGAGAATCACGAGAATGGCGTCACCGAGGAAGACTTCGTGATGCTGGCGGATCTGGTGTATTCGAAGCGGACGTTCCGAAATATCCGATGGGTGCTGGCGGTGAAGAAAGACGGGCCGTTTCAGCAGGTCCGCGATTTGAATGGGAAGCGGATTTCGACGGAGCTCGTGAGTATCACGGAGCGCTGGCTGGCGGAGCAGGGCGTCAACGCGAAGGTATCGTTTTCCTGGGGCGCGACCGAGGCGAAGGTCGGCGAGTTCGCCGATGCGATTGTCGAGGCGACCGAGACGGGAGCGTCGCTGGCGGCGAACGGATTGAAGATTTTGGAGACGGTGTTTACGTCGTCCACGAGGTTTTTTACCAATCGCAAAGTTTATCGCCAGAACGACTGGCGGCGCGCGAAACTCGATGGGATCGCGCTGTTGTTGAAGAGCTGTCTGCAGGCAGATACCAAAGAAAGTCTGCGCGTGTTTGGGGGTCCGACAGAGTTGCCGGAGCTGGTCGCGCTGATTCCGCCGGACGTGCGGTTTACGGTGACTCCGAGTGCGGATGGCGGCGGGACCATTGATCTCGTGATCGGCAAAGTCGAGGCGCGCGATTTGATTCCGAAGCTTGCGGGAAAGGGCGCGACTCGAATTACGACGAGTCCTGTTGGTATACTGTATGAGTAGCCGTCGCCATTCGTTTGCCGGGATAGCTCAGTTGGCTAGAGCGCCTGTCTGTGGAACAGGAGGTCATGGGTTCGAGCCCCATTCCCGGTACCATCCTTCCGCCTTTTTTCAACCATTTCCCCTTTGTCTGTTTCGAAACGTGAGGTCGTAATGTCTTCTTCTTCAGAATCCGCACCTACCCGGGCGTTGGTCGAGCCGCAGACTTTAAAGGGATATCGCGATATTCTGCCGGACGAATTGATTTTTCAGACGGCGATGATCGAGAAGATCCGCGCGGTGCTGGAGCGCTATGGATTTGTGCCGCTCGATACGCCCTGCGTCGAGTACTTGACGACGCTGGTCGGCACGGGCGGCGAGGAAGCGGACAAGGATCTCATCCGTTTCAAAAGCAAAGAGGGTGAGAACGTCGGTCTGCGATACGACTTGACAGTGCCGTTCGCGCGCCTGCTGGCACAGTATCCGGAGCAGTTGCGGCTGCCGTTCCGAAGGTATCAGTTGGCTCCGGTGTTTCGGAACGATAAGCCGGGCGAGGGGCGATATAGGCAGTTCCGGCAATTCGACTTCGACGCGGCGGGATCGGATACGGCGGCGGTCGATGCGGAGATCGTGGCGGTGATGGCTGATATTTTCGCGGCCGTAGGATTGGCGAATACGGCTGAGCGAAAACCGTTCGCGATTCACGTGAACAATCGGAAATTGCTGGAGGCGATGCTGGTGGCGGCGGGGATTGCGGATGCGGACTTGCAAAGGCACGCGCTGCGCGTCGTCGATAAACTTTCGAAGATCGGCGTCAGTGGTGTACGGCTCGAGTTGGGTGCGGGACGCGTCGATGTTTCGGGCGATACGATTCGCGGCGTCGGGTTGGCGGCGGCGTCGATCGACAAGCTGCTCGAGTTGATTGCGGTGACGGGTTCGACGCGCGCCGCGGTCGTTGAGACGATGACGGCGAGTCTGCCGGATACGGATTTATCGAAGGCTGCGCTCGCGGAGATGCGGGATCTCGATTCCGATTTGACGGCGGTGGGCGTGTCGGAGACGGATGCTGTGTTCGATCCTTCGCTGGCGCGCGGGCTTGCGTACTATACGGGTCCGATTTTTGAGGCGTACCTGGCGGAGGCTCCGGAGATGGGGGCGGTGATTGGCGGCGGGCGATACAACCATTTGGTCGACCGGTTTCTGGAGAAGTCCATTGCGGCGACGGGTGCCTCGTTTGGGCTCGATCGATTTACGGCGGCGTTGCGGAAGTTGAAGGCGGTCGATTCGGCGGCGTCGTTGACGCAGGCGATGGTGATCTCGTTCCCGGGCGTTCCGGCTTCGTACTTGCTGAAAATCGCACGGTTGTTGCGAGAGGCGGGGGTGCGGACGGAAGTGTACTTTGGGGATCCGAAGGCGAAGATGAAGGATCAATTGTCGCTCGCGAATTTGCGGCGCGTGCCGGTGGCTGTGATCGTCGGTCCGGATGAGATGACGGCGGGGCAGGCGTCGGTCAAGGATTTAAGGAAAGGACTCGAGGCGCGCGCGAGCGTCCAGGATCGGGAGGCGTTCCGGCAGGCGGGGAAGACGGCGCAGGTGACGGTCGGTTTGGATGCGCTGGTTGAAACTGTGCGCGGGCTGCTGGGCTGATTAGGCGTCGATATCGGGGCTGCCGAAGATTTCTTCGAGGCTGGTGGCGGTGGCCGAATGGTCGACCCAGGCGTCGATGCTATTGATGTCGGCCTTCCGGATCCTATCGCGGATCGAAGTCGGCAGAGGCCCGAAGCTGCGTTCCAAGAATTTAATGAGAACCCGGCCTTCGCCGTCGACCAAAGCCATCTTGTAGAGCGCGTTGTCTCTGATATCAAGGTCAACAGGCACGTGTGTCGATTCCTCCTTTACCATTGTGTCCCTTTTCCGAAGCTGTGACAAGATGAACAGATTCTTGATGTTTTGGCGAAGCTCTTTGGCAGGCAGGTGCTTCCAGGATCCCAGGATGGCGGCAATGGTCGCTCGGGGATCAGGGCTTTGACAAAGAACGGCTAACATACGTTCGGTGTCGCTGGCGGATTCGAGAAATGCGGTTGCTTCGATATCGCGCAGGTTGAGAACTTCGAAGTGGAAATGCATGCCTCCACGGCTGATTCCGGAGGCCATCGTGAGGGGACTGTCGCCGAGATAGATTACCACCTGCACAAGCTCGACGCCGGGCCACTGCTCGGAGATGACCTGGCAGTATTCGAGACAACGCCACTCCATTCTGGGATCGTTCTTCGATTGCAGTTCGATGTGGAGGATCCGGCCGTCGGCGAGGCGGACGACGAGGTCTGGCTGGGCTTTCGTCCGCTTGGGGAATTCGACGCTGAGGTAGTCGACGACGGGCGGGAGTCCGAGGACGCGCAGCAATCCTGGCATCGCTTCCTGAAAGATCAGCTTGAGGAGCAGATCGTAATGCATCCATCAGGATAGTGCGGCGACGCCGGAAATAATCTCAGTTGACGTGGGAAATTATCCCAGTCAGGATTTGAACGAGACGGTACGCCAGCCGGCGGTCGAGAATTGCTGCTCGCTGACTTTCGAGCCATCTACCAGGACATCCAATTCACTTGCTCCAGAGTCTCGATCAGGACCGGTCCGACATTGACTGCCGGTGGGTGAGTCCGCCGTTCTGGAAGCCGCTGAGTAATCGCCCGATCTGTTCAGTAGGTCGCTTGGAGGTTCGTCCCATGCCGCTATTTTCGACGGCTTCCGTTGCGCGATCAAGAGGGTTTCGGTATGCGCTTTCTTTCTAGGCGCCCGTGCCGAATATTTCTTCGAGGGTTGTGGCGGTGGGAGTGCGATCGATCCATTCGTCGACGGCCGCGATATCGGCATTCGAAATCGTTGCCAGGATGGGAGCGGGTACCGGCCCGAAACGAAGCTTCAGGAATCTGATCAGCACGCTCCGTTCGGTCTCGATCGCCGCCATCTTGTAGAGCGCGTTGTCTCTGATATCAAGGTCAACAGGCACGTGCGTCGATTCCTCCTTTACTATTGTGTCCCTTTTCCGTAGCTGTGACAAGACGAACAAGTTCTTAATGTTTTGGCGAAGCTCTTTGGCGGGCAGGTGCTTCCAGGATCCCAGGATGGCGGCGATGGTCGCTCGCGGATCAGCGCTCTGGCATAGAACCGCTAACATACGTTCGTTGTCACTTGCAGATTCGAGAAATGCGGTTGCTTCGATGTCGCGAAGGTTGAGGACTTCGAAGCGGTACTGCATGCCTCCGCGGCTGATTCCGGTGGCCATCGTCAGGGGACTGTCGCCGAGATAGATCACTACCTGCACGAGTTCGACGCCGGGCCACTGCTCGGAGATCACCTGCCAGTATTCGAGACAGCGCCACTCCATTCTGGGATCGTTCTTCGATTGCAGCTCGATGTGCAGGATCCGGCCGTCGGCGAGCCGGACGACGAGGTCTGGCTGGGCTTTCGTTCGCTTGGGGAATTCGACGCTGAGGTAGTCGACGAGGGGCGGGAGTCCGAGGACGCGTAGCAATCCTGGCATGG
This sequence comes from Bryobacteraceae bacterium, assembly GCA_036502165.1. Taxonomy (GTDB): domain Bacteria; phylum Acidobacteriota; class Terriglobia; order Bryobacterales; family Bryobacteraceae; genus F-183. The sequence continues at coordinate 11,371 of DASXZC010000501.1, read as the reverse complement.
CTTCCTGAAAGATCAGCTTGAGGAGCAGATCGTAATGCATCCATCAGGATAGTGCGGCGACGACGGAAATAATCTCAAGGGTTGAGCGAATTTACCGGGTTGGAGTTGGGACGGACGGGTACTGGGTCGTCGGAAATCCGAAGCCTCCGATGGCGATGCCGAGGGCGTCGGCGGGATTGTGATCCTCATAGAAATATCCGGGGCTGGCTTTGAATTCCACTTGCGCGGTGGGGGACTTTGAAGGGGGGACTTCGAACGATAAAGTGCGCCAGCCGGCGGTGGAGAATTGTTGCTCGCCGACTTTCGAACCGTCGATTAGGACTTCTAATTTCACTTGCTTCAGAGTCTGGATCAGGAGCGGTCCGACGTTGATGAGTACTTCGAAGTGCATCGCGCCGGCGGGGCGAGCGATGTGGGCGAAGGCTTCGAGATTCGTCCACTCAAAGTTGCCTTCGACGCCGTGCCAGCCGTCGCCGAGTTGCCATAGAGGGGCAGCGTTATTCATGGCGATGTAGGGAATGTCCTGTGTGGCTGCGTCGCGGGTTACCGTTGAGAGTTTCTTCGTTTCGGGCGTCCAGATCAGGTAGGCGAGATTGGCTTCATGAGCCGAGAGGTCGAGAGCTTCCTTCGAGCGGATTTCCGCTTCCTTGAGTGGATTCATGAGCCCGATCGCCCAACGCGCGCCTGAGCGGACGCCCCAGGAATGCAGGCCTTCCGGTGACTTGTCGAAGATGAAAGCGCGGGTCTGTGGGTGCGCTTTCACGAGATCGAGGACCTGATTGACGTAGACGTGGTTTTGATCGGCGATGGCGAGTTGTTCACTGCGGCGATGCTGCATGTCGCGATAGTTGAGCGGGAGCCAGATCAGGGCGAGAACGATCGAGGCGATGCGTCCGGTTTTATGGCTGAAGGCTGCTGCGGCGATCGAGAGTCCGATGAGGGGGACGTATAGATACGCTCCGAAAAGGCGGCCGGGGAGGAAGAGCATGGGGGCCATGAAGAGGAGAATGGCGGCGACTCCGAAACGGGCGCGGCGATCGGGGATGAAGAACATCGCGGCGACGATGAAGGCTCCGTAGGGGACGATCAGGATGCGGTTGCCGTAAAACATCAGGCAGGTTTTGAGAGCGTCGAAGGTGAAGTGGAACGTGTAGGCGGTTTCGGGTCCATGATTCGCGAGGACGGCTTGCAGACCGAAGCTGAGCGAGACGGCGAGGAACGGGAGGAGCTGTTTCCAGCGGCGTTTGCGGAGCGTATAGTCGAGCAACGCGAGGACGACGGGGATCGCGATGGCGACTTCCTTCGCTTTGAATGCGCACCAGAAGGCGAGAAAACTGAGGATCCAGCGGTCGCGGATCCAGAGTAGGATGCTCGCGAGCGTGAAGGTCGCGCAGAACAGATCGAAGACGTACATGGGCTTCCAATAAATTTCGAAGGTCCCCATGTTGAAGGCATAGAAGAGCAGTCCAAATGCGGCGTTGAGCGGTTCGAATCCGAGGGCTCGCAAGAGGAGCCACAAGAGGATCACGTTGATCAAATGGACGGCGTGAATGCACGCGATGTAGCGCGGGTAGTTGAGCTGGGCGGCGCTTCCGAAGTAGCGGTAGAAGGCGTGGCCGACAGGGCGGAAATTCGCTTGATCGAGCTTGGGTGAGAAGAAGCTGTTGACGAAGATGTCGGCGCCGATCGCGTTCGTCATGCAGAGGTTGTCGAGATCGTCGCCATCGAAGTAGCCTTTGTAGGCTCCGCGGTTGGCGAGCCAGAAGAAGAACCCGAAGAGCAGGAACGCGGCGATCGTTTTCATTTCGCAGATCGGGCTTCGAGGAAATCGAAATCGCAGCCGTGGTTGGCTTGGGTGACGTGGTCGAGGAAGAGCTTGCCGTAGCCTCGCTCGTAGTGCGGCGCGGGCCGTTTGAAGTTCGACAGGCGTCTGGCGAATTCCTCCCCGGTAATGCAGAGATCGATTGTGCGATTGGGAACGTCGAGGGAGATTTCGTCGCCATTTTCGACGGCGGCGAGCGGTCCTCCGATGGCGGATTCAGGGGCGATGTGAAGGACCACGGTGCCGAAGCTAGTGCCGCTCATGCGGGCGTCGGAGATGCGGACGACGTCCTTAATGCCGGCGCGGATCAGCTTTTCAGGGAGTGGGATTTGGCCCCATTCGGGGAAGCCGGGGCCTCCGATAGGTCCGGCGTTTTTGAGGACGAGGACGGAGTTCGCGTCGACGGGGAGATCGGGGTCATTGATGCGGGCGTGCATGTCGTCGTAGTTCTCGAAGACGACAGCGCGTCCTTTATGGGTGAGCAGATGGGGCGACGCAGCCGTTTGTTTTAGGACCGCTCCGTCGGGGGCGAGGTTGCCGCGGAGGACGACGATTCCGCCTTCCTTGTGAATCGGCTGCGCCAACGGAAAGATCACCTTTTGATTTAAACATTCCGCTGTCGTTATGTTTGATTCGATCGTGCGGCCGGTGACGGTGATAGCGTCTTTATGAAGCAGCGGAAGAATTTCTTTCATGACAGCCGGGACGCCACCGGCTTCGAATAAATCTTCCATGAGGAATTCGCCGGACGGTTTTAAGTTGACGAGCATCGGGGTCGTGCGGGAGATCCGATCGAAGTCGTTGAGGGTGAGATCGACTGCGACGCGGCGGGCGATGGCGAGAAGGTGGATCACGGCGTTCGTCGATCCGCCGAGCGCCATGAGGGTCGCGATGGCGTTCTCGAACGCCGGTTTCGTGAGGATTTGCGAAGGTTTCAGGTCTTCGGCGACGAGTTCCACAACGCGGCGCCCCGCGCGTTCGGCGGCGGCCATGCGGCGGGCGTCGACAGCGGGAATGTTGGCGCTACCGGGGAGCGCCAATCCTAAGGCTTCGGCGAGGCTCGTCATGGTCGAGGCGGTGCCCATGACGGTGCAATGTCCGGCAGTGCGGGCGAGGCAGGATTCGATTTCGCACCACTGTTCGTCGGAGATTTGGCCGGTGCGGCGGAGGTCGTAGAGCTTGCGTCCGTCGGTGCCAGAGCCGAGTTTGCGGCCGCGCCACTCGCCGGCCATCATGGGTCCTCCGGGGAAAATGATCGACGGGAGGTCCGCGCTGGCGGCGCCCATGATTTGCGCGGGCGTCGTCTTGTCGCATCCGCAAAGGAGGACGACTCCGTCGAGCGGATAGGCGCGGATGGACTCCTCAACGTCCATGGCCATGAGGTTGCGGAACAGCATGGCGGTGGGCTTCATGAGCATTTCGCCGAGGCTGATGGTGGGGAATTCGAGAGGAGTGCCGCCGGCGGCCCAGACTCCGCGCTTGACTCCTTCTGCGACGTGGCGGAGGTGGGCGTTGCAGGGGTTGAGTTCGCTCCAGGAGTTGCAGATGCCGATCATTGGTTTGTTGTCGTCGAAGATGCTCGAGTCGAAGCCTTCGGAGCGGAGCCAGGCTTTGCGGGCGAAGCTATAGTACTCGGGCTTTGCGAACCATTGGCGGGAGCGGAGGGGCATGTTTAATTATGATTTCACGGTGGCGGCAGTGGCAGCAAGCATCGATGCAAAGTTGTACAAAGCTGCAAAGTGCTGCATACTGAGGATGTATGCCTCACACTGCAGCACGGCGCAAAACTACGAAACGGGTTTCTAAGAATTCCGCCAACGCAAAGCCAAGCCGTTACACGGTCGGACTCGTTGCTCCGCTGGCGCATAGCGTCGAGAACTACGCCGATAGCGCCAAGCTCAGCATGAGTAAGGCGATCGCCGCTCTGGTGCGGCTGGGCCTCGAGAGTCAGGAACGGCGGAAGCGGGAATTCTTCGACAAATTAAAGGGGATTCTGGATGATGACACTCCCGAGCACCGCGATCGAATGGTAGAAGAGTTCCGCGATTTGATCTTGGGCCAGTGAGAGTGCTGGACCTCGGCTGCTAGAATTGATCGAAAATGCCAAGGATCCAGTGGGAACAGCTTCCGCTCGAGAAGTGGGCCCACTTGCTAGATCGTGCCCGGGAACGGCGGATCTCTGAAACAGACCTACTAGAGCTGAAGAAATGGAAGGCCTCGGACCCTGATGTTCCGGATGGCGAGTGGTACAAGGACTTCGGGACTTTTAAACTGTGTGGCAAGGGAAGTATCCGAGCACGTTCCTGATGGCCGGGCAGGTTGCTCGCGGCACGCGAGTCTGACGTCACACTGAGGCGTGTGGTGATGAACGATTGCGGTCTGTACGTTAAAATCTCGTTATGGCATTTCTGATCGACGAAGCGTTTCTTCCCGCGACGTTGACGGCGCGTCCGATGACGGATCAGGAGTTCGCGGCGTTCTGCGCGGAGCATCCGGATCTGTTCTTTGAGATGACTGCTGAGGGGGAACTCATTGTCATGCCTCCGACGTACACGCTGACGGGCATCCGAAATACGAAGATCTTGCGGCAATTGGAAGCCTGGTCCGAACAAGACGGACGGGGAGTCGCGAGTGGTTCGTCGGACGGATTCGTATTGCCAAATGGTGCGCGCCGGTCGCCTGACGCGGCGTGGACTTCAAAGGAAAACATACAGCGGCTCAGTTCAGAAAATCTCGAAGGGTATTGGCATTTGTGCCCTGATTTCATCATCGAACTCAAATCGAAAACCGATCGGCTGCGCGTCCTCCGCGAGAAGATGAACGAGTGGATCGCTAACGGGGCGCAACTTGCGTGGCTCATCGATCCGGAGACGAAGACGGTCGAGATTTTTCGGCCGGGGCGCGATGTCGAAGTCGTGACTGGCGCGGATTCTGTGAAGGGCGAGGGTCCGGTCGAAGGGTTCACGCTGGAACTACGTTCTGTTTGGGATCCGATTGGCGTCTGACGTTACACTGAGTATCGTGAATACAACGGCGACCTGCGAGTTTTGCGGCGGCAGCGGTTGGAAGATCATCGAGCGCGATGGGATCTCGGCCGCTGAGAGGTGCGGCTGTCAGTTGATCGGGCGCGCGGACCGGGTTGCAGCAAAAGCGGCGATTCCACTCCTTTATCAAAACGCGTCGCTCGAGAACTTCGTGCTGCCGGCTGATAATCCGATTGGCAGGACGGCGCTCGGTTCGGTGTTGCTCACGGTAAAAGCGTATGTGCGCGAGTATCCGAGGGACGATCGGCCGGGGCTGCTTTTCATTGGAGATCCGGGCACGGGAAAGACGCATCTCGCCGCGGCGGCGTTGCGGGCGTTGATTGCGCGTGGGTTCGAGGGGACCTTTTTCGACTACCAGAATTTGCTCGATCGAATACGCTCCGGGTACGATAAAACGTCCGAAATCATTGATCGCGAGGCGTATAGGTCGGCACTCGACACGGACATTTTGCTGCTCGATGATCTGGGCGCGCATCGTGTCACCGATTGGGTGGAGGACACCGTCACGTCGCTGATCACGTACCGATGTAACAATCGCAAGGCGCTGATCGCCACAACTAATTTGCCGGATCCGGATGCGGGTGGTGGTGTGGTTGAGAAGTCGGCGAGCGCTCCGGGCGGATATTCGCAGAGGATCACGCTGGCGGAGCGGATCGGGATGCGAGCGCGATCGCGGTTGTTCGAGATGTGCAAAGTGATTCGGATGCCTACGGTCGAGGACTATCGGGTCCGGAAGTCGCGCTAAAATTTTCTATTGTCAGAAGCGATGCAGCCTGCTACAAAACCGATGATCGAGGCGAGCGGCCTCTCGAAATTCTATCGGGATTTTGCAGCGATCCGGGATGTCACGTTTGCCGTTCCACAGGGGCAAGTGGCAGCGTTCCTCGGTCCGAATGGAGCGGGGAAGTCGACGACGATGAAGATCCTCACGGGACTTATGTCGCCTTCTTCCGGCACGGCGAAAATCGCGGGCGTCGATGTGCGGACGGAGCGGATCGAAGCTGCGCGGCACCTTGGATACTTGCCTGAGAATGGGCCTTTGTATCCGGATATGACTCCGTTGGGGTTGTTGCGATTTTTTGGGAAGGCGCGAGGGATGAGTGCGGCTTTGCTTGATGAGCGCGTCGGCGTCGTCGTTAAAAAATGCGCGCTCGAGGCGGTGATCGAGAAGCCGATTCACAAGTTGTCGAAGGGCTACAGGCAGCGCGTGGGGATGGCGCAGGTGCTGCTGCATGAGCCGGACGTGCTGATCCTCGATGAGCCGACAACAGGGCTTGATCCGAATCAGATTCATCAGGTGCGGACGACGATCCGCGAGTTGGGCGCGAGTAAGACGGTGCTGCTGTCGACGCACATTCTGCAGGAAGTCGATGCGATGGCGGATCGCGTGATTTTCATCAATCAGGGGCGCATCATTTTTGATGGAACTCCGGCGGAGATGAAGGGCGAACATGCGTCGCTTGATGAGGCGTTCCGGGCGATGACGAATCCGAAAACGGCGCTTGCGGAGGCATCCTCATGAGGACTGTCTTCGCGATTGTGCAGAGGGAGATTGCCGGATACTTCAGCACTCCGACAGGGTATGTGTTCATATCGCTGTTCGTGTTCTTGTCGGCGATTGCGGCGTTCTGGCAGGAGAAGTTCTTCGTCACGAATCTCGCGAATCTCGATCAGTTGAACGCGTACTTCCCGTATTTGCTGGTGTTCTTCATTCCGGCGATTGCGATGAGTTTGTGGGCGGAGGAGAAGAAGCTCGGCACGGAAGACTTGCTGATGACGCTGCCGGCGGCGGATTGGGAAATCGTCGTGGGGAAGTACTTCGCGGCGGGGTGCATTTATTCGGTGGCGCTGCTGTTTTCCTTGAGCCATGTGGTCGTGTTGAGTTGGCTCGGCAGGCCTGATCCGGGGTTGATGGTCACGACGTACTTCGGGTATTGGTTGATGGGAGCGGCGCTGTTGGCGGTAGCGATGGTGGCGTCGTTGTTGACTGAGACTCTGACGGTCGCGTTCATATTGGGCGCGGTGTTCTGCGGATTCTTCGTGTTCCTCAATCAGGCGGGTGCGATTCTCACCGGAGGCTGGCAGAAGCTCGCCGAGCGGATTTCGGTAGTCGCGCAGTTCCGCGACCTCGCGACTGGAGTCGTGACGCTGCATGCACTCGTGTACTTCGTCGCGCTCGCAGCACTCGCGATTTATTTGAACATCGTGATTTTGAGTAAGAGGCGGTGGGCGACGGGCGAGGGGGCTCCGCCGTATGGATTGCACTATGGGATCCGCGCGATTGCGGCGTTTGTTGCGCTGGTCGCGGTGACGTCGCTGGCCGGACAGTCGCGGGCGCGATGGGATGGGACGTCTGAGAAGATCCACTCGCTGAGTCCGGAGACGGTGCGGCTGTTGCATGGGCTCGACGCGAAGAATCCGGTGTTTATACAGGCGTATTTGAGTCCTGAGGTTCCGAAGAGTTATGTCGATGCGCGGAATAATCTGGCGGGGACGCTTCGCGAGATTGCGGCGGACGGCGGATCGGCGATCGTCGCGAAGATCACTGAGACGTTGAAATATACGCCGCAGGCGCGCGAGGCGGAAGACCGGTGGGGGATCCGTCCTTTCAAAGTTCCGGCGTCGGAGGAAGGTGCGCAGTCGATCAACGAGATCTTCATGGGAGTCGCGTTCACTAGCGGCAGCGAGGAGTTCGTGATTCCGGCATTCGATCGCGGATTGCCGCCGGAGTACGAAATCATGCGGTCAATTCGCGTGGTGTCGCGAGCGAAGCGGAGGAAGGTCGGCATCCTTTCGACGCCTGCGCGATTGTTCGGCGGCTTCGATTTTCAGACGAAATCGCAGGCGCAGGAATGGTCAATCGTGTCGGAGTTGAAGAAGCAGTATCAGGTCACGGAGGTATCGCCGGACGGTGATTATCCGGCGGATCTCGATGCGTTGGTCGTGGCGCTGCCGGGGTCGCTCGAGGCGGCGCAGGTCGAGCGGCTGACTGAATATGTGAAGTCTGGCAAGGCGGTGCTGCTGCTGCTCGATCCGTTGCCGGCGTTCAATCTGGAACTCGCGCCGACGGCGAATTTGTCGGCGCTGCTGAAGGTTTTGGGCGTGACGTGGCAGTCGAATCAGGTGGTGTGGGACAACTATAATCCGCATCCGCAGTTGAAGTCGCTGCCGAAGGAGTTTGTGTTTGCGGGGCCCAAGAGTTTCGCTCCGAAGGAAGTTGTGACGTCGGGGCTGCAGGAGGTCGTGTTCCTCTATCCGGGCGCTCTGTCGACGCGGAGCGATACGCCGAATACGCTGACGCCGCTGGTCGAGACGACGGTCGAGTCGGGCGTTGAAAAATACGAGGACCTCATCGATCGTTCGGCGCTAGGCGAGCAAATCAATCAGGATTTGCCGCACAAGCCGGATGGGATGAAGCGTACGCTCGCGATGCGTGTGACCGGGAAGGCGAATGCGATCGTCGTCGCCGATGCGGATCTGATGAGCGAGCAGTTCTTCGATCTGCGGCGACGTGGGATTGAGAATCTGAACTTCGACAACGTGACGTTTGTGCTGAACGCGGTCGATCAGTTGTCGGGCGATGAGGCGTTTATTGCGTTGCGCAAGAGGCGTCCGCGGTATCGGACGCTCGAGGCTGTTGAGGCGCGCACCAAGGATTTCGAAGCGCAACGAATCAAACAGACGGCGCAAGCTGAGACAGTCGCCGAGGATCGTTTGCAAGAGGCGCAGACGCGTTTGGACAAGGCGGTGAAAGAAGTCGAGGCGCGCACGGATCTCGACGATTCGGCAAAGGAAGTGATGATTTCGAATCTGCAGGCGGTCGAAAATCGGCGCTTGAAGGTTTCGCGCACGACCATCGAGGATGAGAAGCAGCGGCAGATCGAGGCGGCGCGATCCGATATGGAAAGTGGGATCCGCGGGATCGAGAATACGATCAAACTGCTGGCGGTGGCGCTGCCTCCGATTCCGGCTCTGGTGTTGTTCGTGTTCATGTCAGTGCGTAGGATGCGGCGGGAGCGGATTGGCGTTCCGGATGACCGGCTGGTCGAGTCGCCGACGGTGAGTGCGCCATGACGGAATCCGTCAAGACTGTGCTGTTCGTGGCCGTCGCGGCGACGCTTGCGATTATGGCGTCGGTCGTTGAGCCCGAGAATGCTACGCCGAAACTGATGAGCGATCAGGGGCAGGCGTTTTATCCGAATTTCCGGGATCCGCAGGCGGTGAAGACGATTGAAGTCATGGACTATGACGAGTCGACGGCGACCGCGCGTCCATTTCAAGTTGCGCAGGTGAAGGGGCGGTGGGTGCTGTCGTCGAACAATGATTATCCGGTCGATATCGGCGACCGGCTCGTGAAGACTTCGGCGGCGCTCATGGATTTGAAGAAGGATCTGGTGAAGTCCGACAGTGTGCAGGATCAGGCGAAGTACGGGGTGGTCGATCCGCTTGATCAGACATCCGCGGGGCTGACCGGACGCGGGCGGCGAGTGACTTTGCGCGATGCGCATAAAGACGTGCTGGCGGATTTCATTTTGGGAAGGCCGGTCGAGGGGATGAAGGGCTACCGGTATGTGCGGGTGCCGGGCGAGAAGCGGATTTATGCGGTGAAAACCGATGCGGATCCGTCGACGAAGTTTTCCGATTGGGTGAATTCGGGGATCGCGCGCATTCCGCTGGCGGCGATCCGTCGCGTGTCGATTGTGAGCTATCAGTTGGATGAGTCCTCTGGGACCGTCTCGAATCCCGAGCAGTTCGCGTTGACGCGCGATGGCGATAAATGGGCGATGGCGGGCGCGGAGCAATTGAACTTGCCACCGATTCAGGCGATGGCGCGGACGCTCGGCAATTTGACGATCGTCGATGCGCGGCCGAAGCCGGATGCGCTGGCGCAGTCGCTGCGAGGCGGGCAGATGGAAGTGACGATGGAATCGGCGTTGTCGCTGCGACAGAAGGGATTCTTCGTGACGCAGAGCGGACGTCTGATGGCGGCTGAAGGCGAGATGTCCGTCGATACGGTGAATGGCGTCGTGTATCAACTGCGGTTTGGCGAAGTGGCGACGACTCCGGGAGAAGCGAAGCCGGGGGGGAATCGGTATCTGTTCGTGATGGCCGTGTTCGATCCGGCGCGGGCGGCGAAGTATGGCGGCGACGCAGCGGCGGGCGAGCGGCAAGCGAAGGATTTATCCGCGCGGTTTGCGGACTGGTATTACGTGATTACTAATGAGGAGTTCCAACAATTGAGATTGAAGAAAAAAGATGTCGTCCGGTAAGGCGGTGTGTGTGGAGGCGGTGCTGTTCGACATGGATGGCACGATCGTGGATTCGTCGATTCCGGTTGAGAAAGCGTGGCGGGTTTGGGCGGAGTCGCACGACGTCGATTTTGGTCAGGTGATTGCCGTGATGCATGGGCGGCGGGCGATCGAGACGATGGAGATGCTGGCTCCTCATTTGCCGCAGCCGGAGACGGTCGAGCGGTTCCTCGAAAAAGAACTGCTGGATTTCGAGGGGATCATTGAGATACCCGGGGCGGGGGCGTTCATTTCCGCATTGCCAGCGGCGCGTTGGGGAGTGGTGACATCGGCCGTGCAGGGCATGGCGCGAGGACGGATCCGTGCGGCGGGGCTGCCGGATCCGCGAGTGCTGGTGAGCGCGGATATGGTCGGGAAAGGGAAGCCGCATCCGGAGGGATTTTTGCGGGCGGCGGAGTTGTTGGGCGTCGATCCGAAGAAGTGCGTGGCATTTGAGGATGCTCCGGCAGGGATTGAGGCGGCGAGGGCGGCGGGGATGATTGTGGTGGGGGTCGAGACGCACTATAAACGTGGCGAGTTGGGAGTCGAGCGGGCGATCGCGGATTTTAGGTCGATTGTGGCCCGCGCTTGCGACGGCGGACGGATTGAGATTGACGGGATTGCGATAGACTGGTAGAGACGTGGAAGGGCTGAAACGATTCATTCTGTGGGATTACCAGCGCGGGAGCTGGCAATACGACGTGATGGCGGTGCTTATTCTTCTGTTCATCTTTGCGACTCCCAGGACTTGGTTCCGGGATCAGCCGAGGGAGAATCAGATTGAGTTGCTGTCCACCGATCCGGCCGTGTACCTGCTTGAACCAAGGCTGCTCGAGGAGGTCCCGGAAACCGAGCGGACACAGCGGGCATCACAGTTGGTGAAAGGGCGGTGGGGGAAATTGCCGAATATCACCAAAGTCGAACCTATCTACGACGGAGAACAGGAATTGATTGGCTATAAGGTGCTGACCGCGCAATCCGGCGGCGGCGCTCCTGCGGCCGGCGGTAGCGGGCACTGACGCGGCCTACCGCGGAGGCTCCTTCTCATCAGGAATGCGATGCGCATAGCGACCACCTTTCTCCTCGCCTCACTTTGCCTGCGGGCGGACACGATTCAAGAGATCCTCGAGCGGATGAATGCGGATGCTCCGAAGTTCTCGGGCGTCACAGCGGATCTCAGCCGGACTGAAATTTCCGGTCCTCCGATCAATGACAGC
>DASXZC010000500.1:0-5284 GCA_036502165.1 Bryobacteraceae bacterium | reverse complement strand
GATAGAGCGTCTGCGCGACCGCGGCCGGTCCGCGCATCTCGCTCAACTCGAGGACTTCGATCTGGAACTCGCCTGCCTCGTTCTTCACCTGCAACAGATCTCCGACTTTCACTTCACGCGCCGGCTTCGAGGGGATGCCGTTCGATTGCACTCTGCCCAGGTCGCAGGCATGCGATGCAAGCGAGCGCGTCTTGAAGAAACGCGCGGCCCACAGCCATTTATCCATGCGTACGCCGGTCATGTGTTCTGGCTCCAGACGCGTGAACGGCCCGGCGGGACACTGATCCCACCGGGCCGTTCAAGCGAAACTCTAGTGGCGGTAGTCGCGGACGTGACGATCATGATCCCAGGCATGATCGTGTTCCATTCTTCCACGCGGCCCGTTCCAGTATCCGGCGTAGAACATCCCGCCTTCATACCGCGGACCGACCCAGGAGGCTCCCTCATAAGGCGCGCGCGTCCAATAGCCGCCGTGCCAGGCGTAACGGTTGTTGGCGGCATACCAATAACCATCGACCCAAACGTAACCGGGTCCCGGCATGCGCGGACGTCGGACGACGCGGGGCGGAGGAGGCGGTCCAATTCGAATGCCGATTACTTGCGCATTCATCAGCGTGGCCGTTCCCAAAACCAGCGCCAGCAGTATTTTCTTCATTTTTGTTTCTCCTTTTGTCCCGAAGGACTCAACTGTTAGAACACAGGTTATTAGCCGAGGTTCTCTGAGTCCACAATTAAAGATATTCCATTCAGGACGCTATCGGCTTGCAACCGGCAGAACCAAATGCGACGGCATTGCGTGGGACCGATAGATACGATGTTCGGCGCGCTTAAAGTCCTCGGGCGAAGCCGCGAATATATTAGGCACGAACTTTTGCGGATTGCGGTCGATCAGCGGAAACCAGGTGCTTTGCAATTGGACCATGATGCGATGGCCCTTCTTAAAACAGTGGTCGTGCGCCAACAGCGGAAGCAGGAACGCCTCCGGCTTGCCCGGGGTCATCGGCTTCGGATGATCGAATCCGTCGCGAAACCGTCCACGTAAAACGTCGGCGGCGATCATAAGTTCATAGCCGCTCAACTCAGGCGCCGTCGCATCGGACGTCTCCGGCAGAACGTCGATCACTTTCACAATCCAATCGGCATCGCTCTGAGAGGTGGATGCGAAGAAGCTCGCCGCCACGTCTCCAGTGATCGTGACGTCATCAGTGAGAGGCTCAGTCTGCCAGACCAGAACGTCCGGACGGCTGTCGGCGAAGCGCTGATCGTCGAGTAGCCACGTCGACCATCCAGCGACCGTGAACGTCGGAGGAATGGGACGATTCCGATAAGGCACCGGACGCGCCGGATCAGACACGAACTCATCGAACGCGTCCTCACCGTCAGGCGCATCAAAGGAAAGCTTGCCGCCTCCGCGGAAATACAGGTTCTTCGGCTGGACGTTCTTCGGCGGCCACGAATCATAGCGGCGCCATTCATTCGAACCGGTCTCGAACGACAGCACCTCCGGCTCATCGAGCTTGCCTTTATCCTTGAGCCAATAAGCGAACCAGGGCGCCTGCACCTGCTCGCGGAAGTAGTGCGCGGTATCGGATCCAAAGTCCATCTTCGCGAGCATTCGGCCGGGCCCGCGCGTCCATCCGCCGTGATTCCACGGTCCGACGACGATCGAGTTCAAGCCACGATCAGTCTTCTCAGCCTCGCGATAAATCTTCCAGGGCCCATAGAAATCCTCCTGATCGAACCACCCGGAAACATTCAGATTCGGCACCGTGATGTTCTTCATGTAGTGCGAAACTTCCTGCTGTTTCCAGAACGAATCGTAATCGGGATGGGTGACGAAATTGTTCCACGTGGGACGCGCACCATCGAGGTAACGCCGGTTCGCTTCGCGCAACGGGCCGAGCCGCAGATACCAATCGTAAGTGTCGTACTCGTGGAAATTGAACGGCGCGTTTTCCTTACCGGTCTCCATCATCGACGCGTACTCGAACCCATAGCTCAAGCGGAACGCACCGTTGTGATGGAAGTCATCGCCGAGATACATATCCGACGGCGAGGCTTGTTCAGAAGCGGCCTTCAGCGCGGGATGCGGCTCGAGGAGCGCCATCGCCGTGAGCCATCCTCCGTACGAAACTCCAAAGATTCCGGCACGCCCGTTATTCCCCGGGACATTCTTCAGCAGCCAGTCGATCGTGTCATAAGTATCCGTACCCTCGTCGATCGAATTGGGCTTCGATTTATCGCGCAGCGGTCGCAGCATGACGAATTCGCCTTCGGATTGATAACGTCCGCGGATGTCCTGAAAGACGAACAGGTAGCGTTCCTTGGTCAGATCCTCTAAGGATGTTTCGAGCCTGGCCTTCGCCTGCCCCCAGCCGTAAGGCGAGCGCTGCAACAGGAAGGGGAGCTTCTCGCCGCGGATCTCATTCGAGGGCCGCCAGACCTCCGTGTGCAGTTTGATCCCATCCCGCATCGGGATCATGTAATCGGTTTTGACGTACGGTTCAGCGGCGAACGCGAAGGAGGCAAGGCTCAGGAAAGCGGCGATCTTCATCGTGTTGAGTGTAGCCTAACGGCCGAAAATGTAGCGCGACCGGCGAGGATCCGCGGCGCCATTCAGCACTCCGCCCTGCTTCAAAATCACGGTGGGGGCGCTGCTATTGCTCCACTCCCCGGTGAGCGTCACATGGTGTCCGAGTGCGGAAAGCTGATCGGCGACCGCCTTGGGAATTCGATTCTCGAGGTTCACTTTGCCCGGCACGAATTCGTGAAAAGCGAACGAACTATAGAAGTGTTCGGTCTGGAACCGCGGAGCCTCAACCGCTTCCTGCGGAGACATTCCAAATTCAACGATGTTGAGAAATACCTGCAGCAGCGCCTGATCCTGATTGTCTCCGCCTGGTGTCGACAGCTCGAGTGCGAACTCGCCATCCTTCGTCACCATCGTCGGACTCAGCGTGACCCGCGGACGTTTGCCGGGAGCCATCATGTTCGCGTGCCCCGGCGTCCCAATGAACGATTGCAGCCGCGAACTGAAGGGAACTCCCGTGTCCCCGGCGATGACCGAAGGCAGCCATGCTCCGCTGGGCGTCGCAGAAAAAGCCCCGCCCCACTGGTCGACGACGTTGACGCAAGTCGTGTCGTGGACGATCGCCTCACCAGGCGTGACGTTCGTCATCGGCGCGCCAACGCCGAGATCGCCGGGCCGGCTCTCCATCGAAGCCTTCGCCGGATCGATGAGCTTGCGCCGCTCCGCCGCATAGGACTTCGAAAGCAAAATTTCCTCAGGAATCTTCGAGAATTTCGGATCCCCATAATACCGGTCGCGATCGGCGAACGCGAGCTTGACGGCCTCGATGACGATATGCAAATACTGCGGACTGTTGTGGCCCATCGACTTCAAGTCGTAGCCCTCGAGCAAATTCAACGCCTCGAGCATCACCGGGCCTTGCGTCCAAAAGCCGGGCTTCAATACTTCATAGCCGCGATAAGTGGTCGTGCGCGGCGTATCAGTCTCCGCCTTGAAATTCGCGAGATCTTCATAGGAGATGAGCCCGCCATGCGATTCCGAGAAGTCCGCGATGCGATGGGCGATTGAGCCCTTGGCCCAGTAATCGCGCACGGCCTGAATCTTCTTCGCGCGGTTGCCATGCGCCCTCTTCTCGACAGCCGCCATCTCGCGCAGTGTGCGAGCGAGCGGCGGCATATGCATGATCTCGCCGCGCAAGGTGACATGCTCATCGGGATAAAAGAACTTGTGCGAATCCGGCCAGAGGTCGATCATGCGTCGGAAGCTCGTGAGCATGCCAGCAACTTCCTCGCCGATCGGAAATGCGTCCGCATCCTCGATAGCGGGAGCGATCACCTGGCTGAAGCTCTTCGTTCCATACTGCTGTAGCGCGAGCAGAAGCCCGTCGACCAATCCCGGCGTGATTGCGGCCTTGATGCCCGCTGAAGGAACGAGCGGCAGATTGCGCGGATCCTCGAACGGCTCAGCGGTGCGTGATTTATAGAACTCGACGGTGGCCTTCTTCGGCGCCACTCCGATGCCCGAAACCGCGACTGCGGGCTTACCTGCGAATTTGATGAGGATCGGAATCTCGCCCCCGAGTCCGACGCGCGACTGCTCGGTGACCGTGGCCGCGAAAGTAGCGGCGACTCCGGCATCGACGGCATTGCCGCCCTGAGTAAGGAGGCGGTAACCGGCCTCGACTTCCTGATTATTGGCGGCTCCGACCATCTCCTTAAGTCCACGAACGGGAGGGAACATGGTAGCGGCAGTGAGGGTCGCGATCGCAGTCAGCGGAATGAGGAGCCGTAGGCGGTGCAACTTCATCTTGATATCGTCGCACTTTTAGCGGGATGTCGAGGCGGCCGCAGCGCCGCTGTGCCGGAGAATTATGCTTGACGTAACGCATAATGCGCGCTAGGATCGAGGATGATCCTCGGCTACCGGGACAAGCGAACGCGGGATTTTGCGACGGGTGCACTCGTAAGGGCGTTTTCGGGAATTGATCGTGCAGGGCGTCTGAAGCTGGATCGCCTGGAGGCGGCCGCCTCCATTCAAGATCTGGTTGCTCTGCCCGGCAATCGATTTGAAGCATTGAAGGGCGCCCGGAAGGGCCAATTCAGCATCCGGATCAACGATCAGTGGCGGATCTGTTTTCATTGGCCTGCTGGAGCATCCGGACCGAGCGACGTTGAGATTGTTGACTATCACTAAGTGAGGTGCCCTGTGAGAGCGATCGCGATTCATCCTGGAGAACACTTGGCCGAAGAACTGCGTGAGCTGAACATGAGCGCCGCGGAGTTGGCGCGCAAGCTCGACGTGCCAACGAATCGAATCACGGGGATCCTCAACGGCCAACGCGCGGTGACGGGCGACTCGGCACTGCGCTTGGGCCATTTTTTTGGAACCAGTGCGGAGTTCTGGCTGAATCTCCAGAGCCTCTATGAGCTGAGGCTTGCGCAGAAGAAGCTGGGGAAATCGATCCAGGCGTTACCGACATTGAAGCCGCCGGTGGACGTTCACGCCTAACCTCACGCGAGGTCTTTTTTGTATTCCTTCACGATGTAATCGCACGCCCGCACCGTGATCGCCATCATCGTCAGCGTCGGATTCTGATTCCCACTCGACACGAACGCCGAGCCGTCAGTCACGAACAGATTCTTGACATCGTGCGATTGCGCGAACCGGTTCAGCACACCCTTCTTCGGATCGTCGCTCATCCGCGCCGTTCCGACCTCGTGGATGCAGTGACCCGGCGTCGAAGGCTTGCCGTAC
>DASXZC010000499.1:0-8711 GCA_036502165.1 Bryobacteraceae bacterium | reverse complement strand
AAGAGTCCGGTGACGACGGCGGTGGCGATTCTATCGCTCGCGCTGGGCATCGGCGCGAACTCGGTGATCTTCAGTTTGATGAACGCTCTCATTCTGCGGCCACTGCCGATCGTCGAGCCGCGGCAAGTGGTGCGGGTCGCGACGACGACGCAGAGCGATGCGTCAGAGCTGTCGGGAATCACTCTTGCCGCCTTTGAGGAACTCAGCCAAAGGCAGGACGTCTTCGAAGGGATGTTCGCGACATCCGAAGGAGGCATGGCCAACTTCGAAGCGGACGGCGTGAAGTACGCGGCGAGCCTTTCGACGGTTACCGGCGAATACTTCGAGACGCTCGGAGTGAAGCCCGCTCTGGGGCGGTTCCTCACACGCGATGATGTGAGCCCCGCCGCGGGAAAGTCGGCTCCGCTGGCGGTGATCAGCTATGTATGTTGGCGTGTGCGATACCACGGCGACCCCGCTGTCATTGGAAAAATGATTCGCGTGGAGGGCGTGCCGCTCACGATTGTCGGCGTTACGCCAGATTCCTTCTCCGGCCTGATCATTGATGCGGCGCCCGACGCGACGGTGCCAATAGGATTCACGATGGGCGATGTGAACACGTATCCATTTGACGTCTGCGGCCGCCTGAAACCGGGAGTCTCGATCGCGCACGCCCAAGCGGAACTCGGGAGTGTGTGGTCCGCGATCCGCGAGCAGGTAGTTCCGGCCACCCTGTCGCCGCAGCGTCGTGAAGCATTCCTCAAGAAGCGGATCGTAGTTGAGGGATTTTCGACGGGGCGTTCGTACATACGCGGGCGATTCGAGCGTCCGCTGAAGATGTTGATGGCGATAGTCGGCCTGCTGCTGTTGATTGCCTGCGCGAACTTGGCGAACCTCATGCTTGCACGCGCAGCCGGGCGTCGTGGAGAGTTCGGAATTCGCGTGGCGCTCGGCGCCGGACGCTGGCGCATCCTGCGACTGATGCTGACTGAATCGCTGACGCTGACCGTCGCCGGAGCCGCGCTGGGATTGGCCGCCGCGTACGCGATCAGTCGTCCGCTGCTCGCGACCATGTGGACTGGATTCGTGCCGCTTGCGCTCGACGGCTCGCCCGATTGGCGCGTGATTGCGTTCACGGCCGGCGTCTCAATCGTCACCGGACTCTTGTTCGGCGCCTCCCCTGCGTGGAGCGTCTTTCGCTCCGACCCGGCGCTCTCGATCCGCCAACACAGCGGACGCGGCGGTGGCGTCCGGGGAAGCGCGGCCGGACGCATGCTGATCGCCGGACAGATCGCGTTGTCGCTGGTGCTCGTGATCGGCGCAGTCGTGTTTGTGGAAAGCCTGGGAAAACTGCGGTCGATCGACGTTGGCTTCAAACGCGACGGGATTTTGCTGGCGCAATTATTCCCGGCAACAGGCGCTCAGAATCGCAAGATGAACGATCGCGATGCCTATTACCGGCAGCTCGCCGAACGTATTGAGTCGATCCCCGGAGTCGAGTCCGTCAGCTACTCGCACATGGGTCCAGTAACGGGTTATGAGTTCAAATCTCCTGTGGCGATTTCGGATGCGCCGGCTTCCGCCCACGCCGATGCCATCTTTGAATTGGTAGGGCCGCAATTCTTCCACATGATCGGGATGCGCGTCATCGCGGGCCGCGAGTTCGAGTGGCGTGATGGCGAAACCGCTCCGCCGGTTGCGATCATCAGCGAGAGCCTGGCGCGGCGCCTGTTTCCTGATGGACGCGCGATCGGGCAGCACATCGATTTCTTTGAACGCAAGAATCTCGAGATCGTCGGCGTCGTCAACAGCGCGAGCTTGTGGATTCCGCGCTCGCGTGAGCCGCTCGCCGTTTACCTTGCGTATCTACAGATGCCCGCCTACAATGGGCCGCTTGTCGATATCAGAATCCGTGGGGACGCTTCCGCTGTGTTGCCGGCAGTGCGCGAGTCGATCGTGAGTCTCGGGCGCGACGTCGTCCTCGACGCGGAGACGCTCAATCATCGCGCCGATCGCTTCCTGCTCACCGAGCGCATGGTCGCGATGCTCGGCGGATTCTTCGGCGGACTCGCTCTGCTGCTCGCCTCGATCGGCATTTACGGGCTGATGTCGCAAACCGTTTCGCGCCGCACTCCTGAAATCGGCTTGCGCATGGCGCTCGGCGCGCGGCCTCGAGAAGTGGTGGGCCTCATCTTACAACAGGTCCTGTGGATGGCCGCGGCTGGACTCGCCGTGGGCATCCCTGCGACTCTGGCGGCCTCGCGTTTGATTGCAGGCCTCGTGTATGGCGTCGGCGCAAGCGATCCGGGAGTGCTCATTGCATCTTCGTTGTTCCTGGTATTCGTGGCCGCGCTCGCTGGATTTGTTCCGGCGCTGCGTGCGTCGCGAGTCGATCCGATGACGGCGTTGCGAGCCGAATGAATTCGAGAGAACGAACGAACGTACTCTTCGTCTGCAGCCGCAATCAGTGGCGCAGTCCTACGGCCGAGCGGATCTTCCGCAATCATCCGGCTCTTCATGTACGTTCTGCAGGGACAAGTCCGAACGCGCGGCGCACGGTGTCCGAGGCCGATTGCGAGTGGGCTGAAGTAATTGTCGTGATGGAGAAGAAACACCGGTCGCGCCTGCTCGCGGATTTCGGAACGTTGCTCGAGCACAAACCGGTTCACGTCCTCGACATTCCAGACGAATACAAGTTCATGGATCCGGATCTGATCGACCACTTGCGCCAATCAGTCGGTGCGATCCTGAATATCGAATTGGACGGAACGTACTAAGTACCGATTGTTCTGATATTCCTTGCTTCGCCTCCGATGAGTATTTTCAGAGGTACCAAACATATGTCAGTTGGCAATGTCAGCAGTTCGAGCAGCGTTCAACAACTCTACCAGGCGCAACAGGCGGCGGCTCTCTTGCAACAGCAACAACAGGCGCAAGAGGCACAGCAGAATCAGCAATCTCAGCAGGCGCAGGATACCGTGCAATTGAGCCACGCGGCGCTACAGGCGCTCAATGGCACCAGCGACGGCCACTAACCTTTTGGTGTCGTGAGTAACAGGCGATCGAGGAACGTGAGGTTACGCTTCATGTCGCCCTCGATGTTGCCCGAAGGTGAGTCCGTCTCGAGAACGGCCCACTGTTTGAACCCGGCATCGGCGATCGAACGCAGCACTTTGTCGAAGTCGATCTTCCCTTCACCGAGGTAGTGCGGATTGTCCTTCAAATGGATTTGGCAAATCCGCTTCGCAGTCAGCGTGCGGATCTCGCGATAGATGTCGAATCCTTTTTCGAACGAGTTGCCAGTGTCGTAGAACACGCGCACCGCCTTTGAATTGGCGCGCTCCAGGATGCGGATGTTGTCCTCGGCGCTGATCGTGTTCTCGATCCCGAGAATCACTTTCGCCTTGACCGCTTCCGGTCCAATCTCGCCCAGGATATCCGCGACGGCGTTCTGTTCATCGCGAGCCTCGATGGCACCTTTTCCAAAGAACGGAAGCAGCATCACTTCGACGCCCATCGCCGAAGTGGCGGCGATTCCCTCGCGCACCCACTGCTGGCCCAGCTTGTCGTTCTTCAAATAATTGACGTGCAGGATGTCGAGGCATGTGCTGGCGATCGGGAAATCCAGCTTCTCCGATTCGGATGAATAGTTCAACTGCGCCTTGTGATCGCTGAGCGGAAGATGTCCATTGACCGGTTGCATGCCGAGCGAGATCTGCACACCGGAGAATCCGATTTTCTTGGCGAACGCAAGCGCGCCGATGCGGCCGGTCATCTTGAGGTTCCAATCGGTGACGCCGAGCTTAGGTCCGCGGGAGCGGGCGAAGGCGGGAGCAGCGGCAGCGGCGAGGGCGAGCAGTTCGCGGCGTGTGAGAGGCATTCGAGTCGATTGTACCGCCGCCAGATTTGGTCCCCGCGCGGGGACTAACGTACAATGATCGATCAGGCTCAGTCGCCCTTACGCGTCAAGAACATTCGAGGTTTGATCCAACATGAAACGTTTCGTGACTATACTGCTGACCGGGCTGGTGGTTCTTTCAGCGGAAGAGAAAATCGATCTCGGCGTCGTCAATCGCATTAAATACGAGGCTTTTGAACATTCGCAGGCGATGGAGGATATCTTCTATCTCGCCGATGTGAACGGCCCCCGGTTGACGAATTCTCCAGGCCACCGGTCGGCGGCGGCGTGGGTGATGAAGACGCTCGAGTCCTATGGGATGAAGAATGTTCATCTGGAAAAATGGGGTCCGTTTGGACAGAGCTGGCGCTACACGCACTTCTCGGCGCACCTGATCGAGCCTCAGTATCAGCCGTTGATCGGATTCCCTCTTGCATGGACTCCCGGCACGAACGGTGTGGTCACCGGAGAGCCGGTCATGGCGATAATCAAGACTGAGGCTGACTTCGATAAATTCAAAGGCAAGCTGAAGGGCAAGATCGTGATGTCTGAGGATCCGAAGCCGATCGCCATGATCACCGCGCCGATGGCCCGCCGCTTGACCGACGAGGACTTACAATTGCGCGCGACCAATGTGGATCCGTCGCGACCGTTTGGCCCGCCTGGACTTCCGGTCCCGCCCGCGACGGCAGCGGCTCCGCCGACGCCTGCGATGCGGGAAGCCGCCGCGAAGTTCCGCAAGAAGGTGAGCCAGTTTCTGAAGGACGAGGGTGTGCTGGTCGTTCTGCAGTACGGCACCAACGGCGATGGCGGCACAGTATTTGCGACGGCGGGTGGGTCACGGGATCCGAAGGATCCGATTCCGCCGCCGATGGTCGCGATCACTCCTGAGCACTACAACCGGATCGTGCGGCTGCTCGAGCACAATATTCCGGTGAAGCTGCAATTCGATATTCAAGCCGAGTTCCTGACGGGTTCCGAAGATTCGTTCAACGTGATCGGCGAGATTCCGGGGACCGGCGCGGGATCGAAGAAAGACGAGATCGTGATGCTCGGCGGTCACCTCGATTCCTGGCACGGCGGCACGGGCGCGACCGACAATGCGACCGGTTGTTCAGTAGCGATTGAAGCGATCCGCATTCTGACGGCGCTGAAGTTGCCCCTCGATCGCACTGTTCGCATTGCGTTGTGGAGCGGCGAAGAAGAAGGGCTCCTCGGATCGAAGGCGTATGTGCAGGAGCGATTCGCGAGGCGCGACACGATGCAGTTGGGTCCGGAGTACAACAAGCTCTCGGCTTACTACAACGACGACTCAGGAACGGGACGTTTCCGGGGCATCAGCCTCGGCGGCAACGACATGGCGAAGCCGATTTTCGAGGCGTGGCTCGAGCCGTTTCACGATCTCGGCGCGACGGCTGTCTTGGGTGCGACTTCGCGCCGCACGCAGCAGCCGGGCGGAACGGATCATACATCATTCACGTGGATCGGCCTGCCCGGCTTCGGATTCGTGCAGGATCCGATGGAGTACGGAACGCGCACGCACCATTCGAATATGGATGTGTACGATCGCGTACAGCCGGGCGACTTGATGCAATCGTCGGCGATTATGGCGTGGTTTGTGTACAACACGGCGAATCGCGCGGAGATGATGCCGCGAATTGATCCGCCGGAGCCGTTGAAGAAGTAAGAGCGGCGGCCGTCCCGATTTACCCTTCGGCGCGCATTACGATTTTAAGACGCGAGACTGCGGCGGCGTCGAAATTGAAAAGCCATCCACGCGCCCCCGAGCAGCAGGAGAACGGCCGAGGACGGTTCAGGCGTTATCAACGAATAGTTGCCTGTTCCTCCGGTTGCATCGCTGACGGCCGGTCCGCTGGTATGAAAGCTGGCACCATTGGAATCGCCGATCAAAAACATGGATCCGGATTCGTTGGCAAGTGAGATCCAACCACGGGTTCCGCCGCATCCTCCGAGCAAAACGACCATAACCCCAGGCACTGGACAAGGTCCGAAATTTTCTTCAAGGCCGTTCGCCGAATTCATAACATTCGTCAAATCGAATAGAATGCCATCCCAGTTAACAGTGAAATTGCTGAAGGCTGCACCCGGGGCGGCACTTGCGTCATATGAAAAGGAGCCCGCGGACGGCAGAGGGCCCGCGGAAGCCGGATTGAGCGTGAACGCGATAGTGTACGAGATTGGCGCCGCGGTCGCAACACCCGATGCGGCGCACATAAATGTGAGCGAGAGCGCAGGTAGCAGACGTGTCAATATGTTCTTCATAAATTCGAGCAGCCTTACTAGCCTCAATTCGATCGCCCGCTGATTTTCCTTCGCGCAGGCCCCTCAGCCACTCATCGCGGCGAGGAACTCCGCATTCGACCGCGTCCGGTTCAGCTTGTCGAGCAGCAGTTCCATACTCTCGACCGGCGACAGCGGCGTTAGCACTTTGCGCAGGACCCAAATACGGTTGAGTTCTTCGGGTGAGCGAAGCAACTCTTCCTTACGAGTGCCCGATCGCGTGATGTCGATCGCGGGGAACACGCGCTTGTCCATCAGCTTCCGATCCAGATGGACTTCCATGTTGCCCGTGCCCTTGAATTCCTCAAAGATCACGTCATCCATACGGCTGCCAGTGTCGATCAGCGCCGAGGCGATGATGGTCAGCGATCCGCCTTCTTCGATATTGCGCGCCGCGCCGAAGAACCGCTTCGGACGCTGCAGGGCATTCGAATCGACGCCGCCCGAGAGAACTTTGCCCGACGGAGGAACGACTGTATTGTAAGCGCGCGCGAGGCGCGTAATCGAATCCAAAAGAATGACAACATCGCGCCGGTGCTCGATCAGCCGCTTGGCCTTTTCGATCACCATCTCGGCGACCTGCACGTGGCGGGCGGCGGGTTCATCGAACGTCGAACTGATCACTTCGCCCTTCACCGAACGCTGCATGTCGGTGACTTCCTCAGGACGCTCGTCGATCAGTAGCACGATGAGGTCGACTTCCGGATGATTCGCCGTAATCGAATTCGCGATGTTCTGCAGAAGCATCGTCTTGCCGGTGCGGGGCGCGGCGACGATCAATCCGCGTTGGCCCTTGCCGATCGGAGTGATGAGATCCATCACGCGGCCGGAATAATTATCCTTGGCCGTTTCGAGCTTCAGCCGGTTCGACGGATAGAGCGGCGTGAGGTTGTCGAAGAAGATTTTGTTGCGGGCTTCTTCGGGCGGCTCGAAGTTGATCGCGTCGACCTTGATGAGCGCGAAGTATCGCTCGCCTTCCTTGGGAGGCCGGATTTGGCCGGACACTGTGTCACCGGTGCGCAGATCGAAGCGGCGGATTTGCGAGGGCGAGACGTAAACGTCGTCAGGGCCGGGAAGGTAGTTGTACTCGGGGGCGCGCAGGAATCCGAAGCCGTCGGGCAGGCATTCGAGGACGCCGGCTGAGAAGATGAGTCCACTCTTTTCGGCTTGGCTTTGGAGGATTTTGAAGATCAGCTCTTGCTTGCGGAGTCCGGCGAAAGCGGTGAGGCCCATGTCTTTCGCGACGATGTTGAGCTTCTGGATATTCATATCCTTGAGCTCGACTAAGTCGAGAAGAGGCGGCTGATTCTTGCCTTGCTGCTGCTGCGGACGCTGATGATGATGTTGCCCGTGTCCACCGCCCTGCTGCTGTTGCGGCGGCGGCTGTTGTTGCTGAGTCGCCGGCTGCTGCTGAGCCTGAGGCGGCTGCGCTTGTTGTTGCGGCGGCGGCGCAGCGGCTGGTGGAGTTTGTTGCGGTTGCTGCTGCTGCGGAGGCCGATTCACCTGCTGCTGTTGCGGCGGCTTGTTGTTGCCACCGCCACCATCCGCGGTCCTCGGAGGATGCTGCTGCTGCGGTTGTTGTTGCGGAGGAGGAGCAGCCACTGGCCTCGCTGCGGCGGACGGCGGAGGCGTCGCGGCGGGCGGAGCTGTAGCCGCGGCGGGAGGCGCGGCGGCAGCAGTAGCGGCGGGCTTCGCGTCGACTTTCGGTTCCGGCTGTTTCGCCTCAGGCGTCTTCGCCTCGGCTACGGCCGCGGGCTTGTTTTCCGTCTTCGCCTCAGCGGCTGCGGCGGGCGGCGGCGGTGCGGCTGCGGCAGCCGCACTCGCGGATGAGGAAGCCGACTTCGTCGCGCGCTTCGTCGCTCCGGTGCCTCCGTTCGCCTTCGTGGCCGCCGCCACCGGCGCCGCGGACATTGTTTCTGTTGGTTTCGGAGCGTCCCCTTTAGGAGGAGCGGATTCCGCAGCCGGGGCCGCCTCTGCTGCTTTGGGAGCAGCATCAGGCTTGACAGCCGTCTCCGTGTTTGACGGCTTAGGCGCCTCCGCGTCGGAAGGTTGCGCCCCTACTGATTGTGGATTTTCCAGATCGTTTGCCAAAGTTCCCTCACTCCCCGGCCATTGGTGGCCGAGATCGGCATGATTTCTACGCCATCCGCTTGTGCGCGGATTGCGGTTACTGCTTGCTGCAACTCACGCTGGGTGAGTTTGTCGCTCTTCGTGGCCGCTACCAGATAGCGGCGGTCACGGCTCTCGAGCCACTTCTTGAGTTCCAGGTCCTTCTCCATCCAACCCCGCCGGGCATCGAGCAGCAACACGCACAATCGCAAACTGGCGCGATGGACGAGATAACTCTCGATCAACTGTTTCCAGCGTTTTTGAATTTCGACCGGGACCTTGGCGTACCCATAACCGGGAAGATCGACCAGAATCAGGTCGTCCCCCATTTGAAAAAAATTGATGACCTGCGTACAACCCGGACGCTGGCTGGTGAACGCCAGCTTCTTCCCATCGCCGGTGTCGCCGAACTGCCCGACCAGCG
>DASXZC010000498.1:0-1681 GCA_036502165.1 Bryobacteraceae bacterium | reverse complement strand
GTGCAGGTTGGCCGAGCCGTTACAACATATCGAAACAGAAGTGCATGAAAGGAGACCAACAAATGAAATCTACGCAAGGAAAACCCAGCATCGTGTTCTGCCACGGCCTCTGGGCCGACGGCTCGTGCTTCAGCAAAGTGATTCCCGCACTTCAGGCGGAAGGTCACCAGGTGATAGCAGCCCAGTACGCGCTCAACACAACGGCGGACGACGTCGCCACAGTAAAAAGTGCGCTGAGCCGCGTCAGCAGCCCGGCCATCCTCGTCGGTCACTCTTACGGCGGAAGCGTCATCACCGGCGCCGGAACTGACGGCCGCGTTGCGGGACTGGTCTACATCTGTGCGCTCGCTCCGGACGCCGATGAGACATCCCAGACTCAGCAGTCTAATTTCCCGAAGACGGACGTCTTCTCCTACATCGAAGTCGCAGACGGGCGTATCTGGTTGCTTCCAGAAGGGATCGACTATTTCGCAGGTGATCTGTCCGAGCAGGAAAAGAAGCTCGTTTGGGCGACACAATGCGTGCCGGATGCCGGCCTGTTCAACGCGAAGGTTGGAGGGACTGCCTGGAGGTCGAAACCAAGCTGGTACATCGTCGGCAAGAACGACCACACCGTTCATCCCGATATGGAACGGTTCGTCGCCAAACGGATGGGCGCCACGACGACAGAGATCGATAGCAGCCACGTTCCCATGCTCTCCCACCCCGACGTGGTGATCGATGTAATCCGCGCAGCCGCAAGAGCCGCTGCAGGGGCCGCCGTCGCAGCCTGAGCATCCCATCGTTCAAAAGCAAAGCCCCTTGACGCGCACGATATACTTAGCTTAAGGAGACCACTCTCCCGCCCGGCTAGTCCGGGCGTTCGTTTTTGAAACCCAAAACACATTAGGTCCACCCCTAAAGTGTTTCATTGGAAGACTTTGCGCAAAAAGTGGCGGGGGGAGGGGGTACCCCTCCCATTTCAGATTTCGAGGAGACAGGAAAACGGAACGTCAGGGATGCAAGCTGGCCTGGCGGACGTATTCGCGCGGAGTGTTGCCTACCACTCGCTTGAAGGCTTTGTTGAAGGCGGCGTCGGACTCATAGCCGATCTCCTGTGCGATATCGGAGAGCTTCCGATTGTCGTCTCCGAGGAGCTGAATGGCCTTTTGCATTCGCCATTCTGTGACGTATTCCAAAGGAGACTGCCCGAGTACCTGCTTGAATCGGAGAGCAAAGGCCGACCGCGACATGCCAGCTGCAAAGGCAAGCGATTCGACAGTCCATGGGTCAGCGACGGCAGCGTGGAATCCCTGCAGGGCGGCACCGATGTTGGGGTCGAAGATAGCGCGGAGCCAACCGGGATCACAGGTCTGCGGGGAGTTTGAGATGTGCGCACGGAGTGCCTGGATGAAGAGGACTTCGGCAAGGCGGGTGGAAACGACCTCGGAGCCGGGTGTCAGTTCGGTCATTTCGCCGGCGAGAAGCTGGAAGGTCGTGTGCAAGGCTACGCTGCGCGCCTGTTCAGCGCGAACAAGTATGAGGTCGGGGAGGAGTTGAGTGACGGGTTTGAGGCTGGCCTTCTCGAAACAAATCAGACCAACAATGATCGTTGTGGGAGCGCCTCCGCCGCCGTAATGCAGGACGTGATTGCCGGGGTCGGAATGCGTGACGGCCTCGCAGAAGCTGATGGCGTGTGTCC
>DASXZC010000497.1:0-1667 GCA_036502165.1 Bryobacteraceae bacterium | reverse complement strand
CAGCCTAAGTCCCTTGAACGCCACGAGCTTGCGTGACCAGGCCTACGCGCTGTTGAAGAACGCCATCGCCGAAACCGATATCTACGACCCCGCCCAGGAGCTGCGCCTCGATGAGCGGCAGTTGACGGCCGCGCTGGGGGTGAGCCGCACCCCTATCCGGGAAGCACTCTCGCTGCTCGAGCAAGAGGGCTTCATCAAGACCGTACCGAGGCGCGGCATTTACATCATTCGAAAGTCGAAGCGCGAGATCATCGAAATGATCCAGATGTGGGCGGCGCTCGAATCGATGGCGGCCCGGCTTGCAACCTTGCACGCGACGGACGCAGAGATTGCCACGCTCAGACATCTGTTCGACGAATTTCAAAATTCGCCGCCGTCGGAGCACTTGTGCGAATACTCGGACGCGAACATCGCGTTCCACACGGCCGTCATCGCTTTGGGCGGATCCCAGGCCTTGGTGGATGCCACGAGGAACCTTCTGATTCATGTGCGCGCGATTCGCCGCGCGACGATAGCGCAGGACAATCGCGCCGCACGTTCGATCGTCGATCATCTGA
Source organism: Bryobacteraceae bacterium (assembly GCA_036502165.1). Taxonomy (GTDB): domain Bacteria; phylum Acidobacteriota; class Terriglobia; order Bryobacterales; family Bryobacteraceae; genus F-183. The sequence goes on along the minus strand of DASXZC010000497.1, from coordinate 1,110 downwards.
AAATCATCGAGGCGCTGGAGAAACGCGACACCGAGTCGGCGGAGCGTCTCACGCGCCAACACACGCTGGACCTCGCCGAGCACGTCAATCGGCATTGCGATTTTCTGGGCTGAAGAGGCGGCAGGCCTCAAGGCGTGCGTGCGGAGCCCGCCTCCGTCGGTGCATCGCCCCATATCCCCAAGGTCGGCACCACACCCTCGCCGGGAACGGTGATCTCCCCACTGGTGAGGCCCTCTTCTCGAGCCGGATCCGTCTGATAAGGCCTGAGATATTGCGGGCTGCCGACGGCGCGAATCCTGCCCTCCACGGCGGCCGCAGCCACCGCGAGTAGGCCGGCACGTGTATCCGGGTCCTCGAGCGCGGCCTGCAACACATCCGGATCGACCCAGTCAATGGCCCCTGATTCGATCCGCAAGTAGATCCTGCCGCTCTGCTGCGAAGCGAAGTTAGCGACCCGAAATCCCTCGACGCAACGCTTCAGAAATCCGACGTTGTGCTCGGCCGCGAGCGAGCTCCGCTCGCAGTAAAGCCCTTCGGGCGACACGGCATCGACGAATACTCGCCCGTAGCGATCGATGTCCAGCATCCGCTTCACGTCCAATATGTTCACCGTATCGTTGTCGCCGAAAACAGCGGTTCGCGGGCGTTCCCCCAGCGCCACCGAATTGTCCAGAAATTCGAACCGGATGCACTTGTCGTTGCGATGAACCCAGGTGAAGAACACGTTGGGGATGCCTGTGTAGGCGTCGATCGCATGCGCGAGCGTATCGTCGACCGCCTTGTAGCGGCCGAACTCGAGGCCGCGCTTCCAGGCGCGCTCCACGAGCTGTTCCGGCGGCGTGATCATGAAGAATAGGAATACGGTCTGGCCGAAACGGGTGAGCAGGTTGCTCCCCTCCTCATCCGAATCCGGCGCGAAGCTGTCGAATCGAAAGCGGTCGATGAGCAGGTGGGACATATTGCCGACCGCATGCTTTCGCGCCATGTAGCGATCGAGCTTTCGATCGACGATCTGCAGTTCCTCCGCGGTGAACGCACCCGCATACTTATAGGCTGCACCGAGGGCTGTGTAGTCCAGGAGCTGCTTGCGCCAGATATCCGGACTGATCA
>DASXZC010000496.1:0-30024 GCA_036502165.1 Bryobacteraceae bacterium | reverse complement strand
GCGGTCGAATTCATCAAAGCCAACATCAAGCTCGAGGGCGTGACCAAGGCGTCCGTCACGGATTCGAAGAAGGTCGTCGAGATCTGTACGCAATACGCGCAAAAGGGAATGTTCAACATCTTCCTCACGGTATTCTTCGCGACGCTCGCGTTCGCGTTCGTCGAGCCGTTCTTCTTCATCGGATATCTGATTTCGATCGCGCTGTTCGGCCTCTATCAAGCCATCTTTATGGCCAACGCCGGCGGCGCATGGGATAACGCCAAGAAGATCGTCGAGACGGAATTGAAAGCCAAAGGGACGCCGCTGCATGATGCGACGGTCGTGGGCGATACGGTCGGTGATCCGTTCAAGGATACGTCGTCAGTCGCGCTGAATCCGATCATCAAATTCACCACGCTGTTCGGATTGCTTGCCGTCGAACTCGCGGTTTCATTGAGCGAATCGCAAGGGAGCACATTTACGAACGTTCTCGCCGGAGTGTTCTTCCTGATCTCCGCGTTCTTCGTGTACCGGTCGTTCTACGGCATGCGGATCGAGAAATAAGACTAGGACTCGATCGGCTTCATGTCGCCCATGAACCGATCGAGCAGGAACAGTCCGATCAGATAGAAGCAACCCATGCCGAGGAACAGAGGCTTGTAGCCGAGCCACGGCACGATATACCCGGGCACGAGAGCTGAGAACAGCACTCCCGAAACTCCGCCGGCCGCGCCGCCGATTCCCGTTACCGAAGCGACGGCGCGCTTGGGGAACACATCCGATGTGGTCGTGAACAGGTTCGCGGACCATCCCTGGTGCGCGGCGGTCGCGAGGCTGAACAATACGACCGCCACCACGGGATCCGGCGCGAGCACGCCGAACGCCGCCAGCGGCGGACACAACGCGCAGATCAACATCGCCGTCTTCCTTGCCCGCGGAACCGTCCAACCGCGCCGCAGGAAGAATCCCGACAGCCATCCGCCGGCGACGCTGCCGAGATCGGCAACGATGTAGATGAATGGGAGCGCCCACTTGAGTTGGTCAGGACTCCATCCGCGGACGTCGTAAAAGTAAATCGGCATCCAGAACAGATAGAACCACCACACGGGGTCAGAGAAGAATTTCGCCGCCGCAAATCCCCAGGTCTGCCGGTGGCGCAAAGCTTCCATCCACGGCATGGGCGGTTCCGGCGGAACTTCGACGCCCGCGCTATCGACCGTGCGAGGCGTGTAATACGTGAAGAACCAGGTGACCGAGAAGATCAACGCGAGCGTCGATGTCACAAAGAAGCAGGCGCGCCAGCCATAGCTCGCGAAGATCCACGCGAACAATTGCGGGCCGACGACGTTCGCCATGTTCGTTCCCGCATTGAAAATTCCGGTGGCGAACGCGCGATCCTTGGCGGGGAACCATTCGGCGACGGCTTTGATGGCCGAAGGAAAGTTGCCGGATTCGCCGAGTCCCAAGAGTGCCCGGAATGTCTCGAGCTGCAACGGCGTCCGCGCGACCGTGTGCAGCATCGACGCGAGCCCCCACCAGAATGCCGCGAACGAATAGCCGATGCGCACGCCATACCGGTCGATCAACTTACCCATGATGAGGAAGCCGATCGTGTAGGCGGATTGAAAAGCGGCCACTACGTGCGAGTAGCCCGCATCATCAAGCCCGAGTTCAGTGCGTATGGGCTGCGCCAGGAATCCGAGAGCGATACGGTCCAGGTAATTAATCGTGGTGGCGAGCGTCAGGAGTGTGAGGATCCACCAGCGGTAGCGTTGCGTCACGTCGGTCCAGTGCGGTCAATCGAAACGAGTGTTACGAGCCTACCACACCAGGATCGGGCTGCGACGCGAGCGGCATGGGCTCGATCGGCAACACGGGTACGGCGACCGCCGGAACCCAGCGCCGCGGACGGTTGATCCGCCACACCAGAATCGCCCCCATGCTGTAGTTCCACACGGACGCGATCAGGATCCCCGCCAATGATGCGAGCGGCCATTGGACGCCCATGCCGAACAGCCCGTCCGCAACGCGCAGGTTCAAGTACAGCCCCAGCGAACACGCGACTGCGAAGGCCGCGAGTCCGCTGAGCCATGACCATCCGCGCAGGCGGCGTTGGCGGAACGTGATGCGATTGTTGGCGGCGAAATTCAGGCCGATTACGAGCAGGCTCGAGATGATTTGCGCCGTGTCGAATGTCACTTGTCCGAAGAACAGCAGCAGCCGCATCAGCGCCAATTGCGCCACTACGCCCGCCGCGCCGACCATCCCGAACAGCGCGTAGCGAACCGGAATCCATCCGCCGAGCAGTTTATCGAGCAGCAGCTCAAGATATTCAAAACCAACCTGCAGATCGAGCTTGGTCTCGCCGCACGCGCGGTTGCGAAAGACGTATCCAACTTCCTCGACGTGCACGGGCCGAGTCGCGGATGCCAGCAGATCGACGAGGATCTTGAAGCCGACACAGCTCAGGTTGCGAACGACTTCCTCTAAGTATTCGCGCCGCACTGCAAAGAATCCGCTCATCGGATCCGAGACGTCGGCGTGGCAGACCAGCGCGCTCAGCCGGCGTCCCCACTGGCTCAACTTCACGCGCTCGGAAGGGAACTCGCCCATGCTGCCGCCCGCGCAATGCCTCGTACCCACGACGACATCGACACCGTCCCTTCGCAACTTGCGGAACATCGCCGGCAGCACGGTCTCGTCGTGCTGCATATCGCCGTCCATCACGGCGACGTAGGGCGCGTTCGTCGCCATCATTCCTTCGATCACGGCCGAAGACAATCCACGGCGGCGGATGCGATGCACGAGCCGCACGCGCGGATCGGTACGCGACAATTCAAGCACTTCGCTCGCGGTGCCATCCGGAGAATCGTCGTCGACGAAGATCAACTCAAAGTCCATGCCCTCGAGCGCGGACGCCACCGCGCGCGTGATCGTCCGTACGTTCCCTCGTTCATTGAACGTCGGAATCACAATGGCAAATTCGGGCATAGCGTCTGAAACTTCAATCTTTCCTGATCGCGCCGATGCGGCAGACCCGCAGCGCGGCGTTTTCATAGGGACAATCGAGACCGGCCACGCCGGGCTTCTCAATGACCAACCAGTCTACTCCGAATTGCGCGTGCAAGTGTTCGAACTCGTTGAGACCGAAATGGTCCCAACCTTTTTGCGCCTCCACCTGCTCGAGCCATACGGGGGCGAGACTCGGCACCTGGGTCGCGACGGAGGCATCTTTAGTAATGTCTGCGAGGCTGCTGCGCTCGGCAAGCGCGCGGAAGCTGTGATAGTCCTCGCCTGGGCGTTCCATGTAATGCGGACCGACCGCGAAGAAGCTGTCGACGGGCGTATTCAACCGGATCCAATCGAACGCCGCGAGCCACGAATTCGATGGCGCCGCTGCGGGAAGTTCGAGATGTGCAGTCGCCGCGTACGTCTGCCGCTGTGCGAAGAACATAACGGCGGCGAGCGGCACAAGCAGAGCCGCCCAACGCAACTGGCGTCTGCGCTGCAGCCACTGTCCCAATAATCCGCCGCCGAGCAGCGCCATCAATAGATACAGCAAATGGAGGAATCGCATCGGCTGGAACGATCGCAAACGCGCGAAGCTGGGCACGTTCAAAATCACGACGGCGACTGCGAACTGCAGGATCGCGTAGAACACCAGCCTCGTCGATAACCGCTCCAACGGCTCATTTCGCGCGCGCCGCCCGATCCATCGAAACCACCAGAGGATCACCAGAGGAGCAAACACGCCCAACCACTCATACCACTCCCAACGGGAAAGAAAATAATAGCCGCGCGTATTAGCGGCAAGGTGCCAAGCCTTCGAGGTCGGCTCAAAGATCCAGCCCAAAGGCATCGCCGCATAGACCAGTACCGCTCTCGATTCCGCAGCCACGCGCGCGTCGGTTGGCTTCCACGCGAGAAAGATGCAGAAGGAAATTCCATACGCGCCCATCATCGGATGGAACACTGTCGCCAGTATCAGCAGCGCGCCCGCGAATATCCACTTGCGATCAAGGACCGCCGCGATCGCGGCCAAGATAGCGGCCGTGGCCATCGCGCGTGGATGCAGATTCTGATCGATCAGATATAACGCGGTCCCCGCCACCGGCAACGTCAGCAATGCGGCGACCAACGCCACGCCCAACCACTGCGCAGCCGGCTCCGTAAAACAGCGCCGTGCGATCCGCAGGCATCCCCACAGAACGAAGAAGATCGTCAACACGTGCAGCGTCAGGATCACGACATCCGCAGGAATTCGCGTCGCACGGACCAGACCCGCGACCGCCTTGTCGAACACCGTGGCCTGCAACTGCAGCGCGAAGAAGTCCGCGTCGTGCGGATACAGCGCCGGATTCAGGTCGCGCTTGATGGCCGACAGGTAGACGCCGTCGTCCTCGCCACCCGGATGATAGCCCGCGATCAGCACGCCGAGCACCGTCAATAGGGCAAGCACGCCAATATCGCGCAGCAGGCTCTTCTTCGTCGGATCCTCCTCACGAGTCCGTTCACGGAACCGATTGGTCCTAAGGACGAAACCCAGAACGTAGAGGTTTGTTAGGATTTGTTATCGACGCGCGATTCTCAGGCAGGCGGGAAGTGCAGCGGATCCCGTAAGTTCTGTAACTCACGGTAATAATACAGCGGCAACGGCCGCCGGCCTCGGAATTGCAAGGCTCTAAGAAACTCGATCTCCTCACTGGTCGCATCGCCGCTCAGCGATTTATCTTTGAGGAACGACTCGAATCCCGGTTCGTTCGAACCCTCGAGGGATCCCGCCGTCGCTTTTTCTACGAACTCGAACCGCTTTACGCCGCCCGGCGCAAGCCGCCGATTGAGAGCGATCTCCATCCGGAACGACTTCACGTCGATGTTCCAGGACTCGATCATCGGATCGAGGAACGTCACGCAGCCTTCGATCGAGATGTGGAACACGTCGGTATCCAGGAACTCGAGCACCGCGACCCGCATCTGTTCGAAGCTCTCGCCATTGACCTGCGCCATCCGCCGCAGCCACAGATCGCTCTTGAGCTCGTCCCGCGCGACGGTCTGCGCCACATCGAGGATCTTCTGTGTAATCAGCCGCTCGAATTCTCCAAAGGGTTCCTTTTGGAAAATCTGCCGGACCTCGTCCCTCGCCTCGATCCGGCACTTGCGCAGGATCAGATCCCGGCAGTCCTTGAACAGCGGCGCCGGCATCTCGGTGACTTTCTTCTTCAGTTCGAACTGCCGCTGCAGATCCGCCAACTTCGACAATTCTCCGGCCGGCAACCTCAGGTAGAGCCCGATCTTCTCATACAGATCCGTACGCGCCGGCGCAGGCGGAGCCTTCTTCCTCGCCAGCAGTTGCGAGATGTAGGATTCCGTCACTTGCACCGCGGCCGCAAGATCTTTCTGATCAAGCGCTAACTCGCTTAAGCGATTCTTGATGAGAAGAGAAACGTCCACATAAGCTCCGAAAAGTTAACTGACATGAGTGAACCGCTAGCCAAGTGTGGCACGAGTCGTACTTGACAATCAATGGGAGATTAACTAATACTAGTTAATAGGTGACCGTCCAGTTCACTTCCTTTCCTCTTAGGCACTCCGGACAATCAGGGAGGTTGCCAAACAATTGTTCGATGCTCTTGAAGCGCTGTCCGGCAAGCTGAGGTAATGTAACGCATGACTCCCACGATCAACGTAAAATTGACTCCCAAGGAAATTGAATTGCTGGCCGCTTTGGCGTCCGATCAGCTATTCCGGCGCGAGTTCATCGATCCGAAGATGCCTGGCTACAAAGGGAATTCCGGCGAAATTCAATTGGGCAAGGCTCTCGTATCGAAGCTGCGCTCCATCCTGAATCCCGGTTTTGTCAGCAAAACGTCCGCATCCTCGACGCCGGCTTCGGCGCGAGCCGCCCGCTAGTTAGAAGCGAGACCAAGAGTGGAAAATCCAAAGATACAGTTCGTTCTCAAAGGATTTAGCGAAGTAACGGGATGCCGCATCTTCGCGTTTGAAGGCGTGAATGCGGACCGTTCGCGAACGGACTTCACCGTAAAGACTGATCTCGCGCTGGCAAGGCGTTATGGGATCCGTCTGCAGGAATTGCCACTGCTGTGCAAAGCCATCCTCGAGCGCAAGCATGAGGGCGATACGGCAATGCGGACTTTCACTTACACGGAAGCCGATATGGGTCAATACGCCGACAGTGCCGCTGCCCGCGTCGAGGCCGCCAAGAACCGCAAACCCGCCAGGCGTCCCGCGACCGCGAATCTCGGAACCGCCTGGAGAGTCCCTCAGCCGTAAGGCTGGCCTCTTAGTCCTGCCGAAGCGCAATCACCGGGTCGACCCTCGTCGCCCGCACCGCCGGAATCAGATTTGCCGCCGCACAGACCGTAATCAACAAGACCACCGCGCCCGCGAAGGCCGTCGTATCATGCGCCTCGACTCCATAGAGTAGCGTCGCAAGGAATCGGGTCAGCATCAGCGCGCCCAGCAGCCCCAGCGTCATTCCGGACAGCACCGGCTTCATTCCTTCCCACAGCGCGAGGCCGATCACGTCGCCGGTACGCGCGCCGAGTGCCATGCGAATCCCGATTTCCTGCGCCCTTTGGCGCATGGAATGCGAGATGACTCCATAAATCCCCGCTGCCGCCAGCAGTAGCGCCACCAGGGCGAAGGCGCCCATCAGGATCGCCGCCAAACGCTGGCGCCAGAGTTCATCCGCGATGATCCGATCCATGCGGGCGACTTCGGAAATGGGCAGGCTCTTCGCGAACGTCCTCACTTCGCGCACGATCCGTTCGGCGGCGGCGGCATCGGCGGTTGCCGTCATCGTCCGCGTGCGCAGCGCGAACGTCAGATACGACAGCCCCATCGAATCCGGATTCTGCAAATACGGAACGTAAATCTCGTTGTCCAGAGGCGCGATCCAATCGCCCTGGCGGACGTCGCGGACCACTCCCACGATGGTGCGGGGTGCCTTCTGATCCTCAGCGGAAATTCCATAATGGATCACCTTGCCGATCGCACTCTCGCCCGGCCAATGCCGCTTGGCCAGCGTCTCATTGATGATCGCGACAGCCATCGAAGTGCGGTTGTCGAACTCCGTGAAATCGCGGCCTTCGATCAGGTGGATACGCATCGTGCCCAGGTAGCCCGGCATCATCACGCGATAAACCGCGCCCCAATTCTCACCCGGAGGCGGCGCCGGGCGGCCTTCAATCCGATATCCCAGACGCCACATGTCGCCGCCGATGGGCAAATGATTGACCGCACTGACCGCCTCGACCTCCGGCAGCGCCGCCAGATGATCGCGGACTTGCCGGAACAGATTCTCGCGCTTGCCCGGCTGATCGTAATCGGTCCCGCTGACCGAGATCTGCATGGTCAGCAAATGATGAGGATCGAAGCCGCCGTCGACCTGCGAAAGCGCCACCATCGTCCGCATCATGAGCCCCGCGCCGGCTAACAGCAGCAGCGACAACGCAACCTCCGCCGCGACCAGTGCGGATTGCGAACGCATGCGACGCGAACCCTGGCTGGTTCCCCGGCCGCCGTCCTTCAGATCCGAATTGAGATTCGCGCGCATCGCCTGAATCGAAGGCAGGATCCCGGCCAGCATGGCGCTCGCGATCGACACCGCCGCGCCAAACAGCAATGCCGTGCGATCGAAGCCCAGTTCCGCCTGTCGCGGAACGCTTCCCGGAGGCAGCATCGCCGCCAAAAGATCGATCGCCCAGCTTCCCAGCAGGATTCCACCAGCCGCGCCCAGGAAAGCGAGCACCAGCGCCTCGACCAAAGTCAGCCGCACCAAGTCCGATCGCTGCGCGCCAACGGCGAGCCGAAGGGCCATCTCTTTGCGGCGCCCTACGGAACGGGCGAGCATCAGATTGCCGACGGTCGCGCATGCAATCAACAGTACGAAGCCCACTGTCCCCAGCAGCACCAGCAGCGTGGGGCGAACCGCGGTGACGACCTTCTCATGCAGCGGGATTACGCTGATCCCGAGCTTCGCGTTGGTCTGTGGATATTGCTCGGCAAGATGCGCGGCGACGGCGTCCATCTCGGCCTGCGCCTGCTTGACGTTGACGCCGGGCTTCAACCGGGCGAAGACGCGCAGTGAACGTCCGTCGCGATCGCCGACTCGCTTATCGAGATCGAGGGGAGCCCACATCTGCGCACGAGTCGCCCAGAACGGAGCGAAGCGGAAACTCGCAGGCATGACACCGGTCACCGTGTAGGAAATCCGGTCGAGGACAACCGTGCGTCCCACGATCCCAGGATCGGCGCCGAACCGGCTCTTCCACAATCCATGGGAGAGCAGCAGAACATGCGAGTGTCCCTCGTGTTCATTCTCTTCCGAAAACGTCCGCCCGAGCATCGGTGGAACGCCGAGCAAGTCCATGAGGCTGGCCGTGACTTGCAACCCGGGGATCTGCTCACGCCGGTCGTCGGCAGTCAAAGTCGCGCCCCACATCTGCGCGGCTCCCATTTTCTCGAAGGCCTGCACGCTCTTTTGATAGTCGTGATAATCCGCGGGCGACACCGGCGCGTTCCTGTCGTGAAGCGTCACGACCAGCCGATCCGGATCCGCATACGGCAGCGGGCGCAACAGCACGGCGTCGGCGACGCTGAAGATGGCCGTGTTCGCCCCGATGCCCAGGGCGAACAGCAGGATCGCGATTCCCGCATAGCCGGGATTCTTCAAAAGCGAACGCAGGGAATGCGTGAGATCCAGGTGCCAGGTCTTCATAACCGGAATCTGCAAGCAACCGGAGGGCCACCGCAATAGACCTGATCTATCGCGAAGTCCTTCCGCGAATGTGTCCGCCAGTGGCACCGGAACGTCCGGGATCGCTCACTGCTGCGACGCTTTCAGGTCCTGATGTTCGAAAGCCGAGGCCATGCGATCGATCTCCGCTTTGGAGAGGCCGAGCTTCGCGGACTCCACGCGCCAGGTAGAGACGGCCTTTCCAACTTCGCGCGCGATGTCTCGTGCTTCTTTTGGGCTGAGTTCAAAATATTCGGCCACTTCGAGGGCAAGGCTCAGGGATGCCGTTCCATCATCCAGACTGATATTCGTCGACAGAATCCTCGGCCGAATATCCGTGGGCATAGGGTTGAGATCATACGCCGGAGCGAGCCGCCAGCCGCTGGCCGAATAGAGAAATCCGTGATTTCGGAGATGATCGTCCGTGTTCGAAATCAAGACGCTAAAAACGATGCGCCTCCACAAGGCTCGGATGTCCTCTTTCGGAGCCGCGCCATGCTGCCGCAGAACATCCGCGAATTCCAGATAGCTGTGACGTTCATTATCTCTGGCGCCGAGCATGCTCATCGCAGACAGGAATGGAACCCGCGCACGGTTGTCCCGGTCAAACCTGTGCAAGAGCAGCGCCTGTTTATCCGCGATCGTCTCGAGCCGCCATCTGGCCGTTTGAATTCCAGCTTTCGCCGCAAGTGTTAGGGCCAGCGCCTCCCAACGCACGGCGTTGTACTCGTCGCCTTTGTTCGGGAATTTTGCGATTAAGAGGCGCCCGTCGCGGTCCCGAACGGATGCCTTGGGCCGCGCACCGCCGAGTGAGGAGCCTGGCGCCAGAAGCAGACGCAAATCCTCCTCAGTGTCGGAATCGTCCATGACCCGCTCCGCTGCCGAGAGAAGACGCGGCAACTCGATCAGAGGAGGAATGGGAGCCGGTCCACGCTCGGCGAGGAACGGACCGCCTTCTCTTTCAGCAAGGCGCAAGGCTCCCTGGCGGGATTCATCATCGACCATGAGGAGGTAGTCGATTTCACGTAACCCGCGGGGCGTCCGGCTTTCCCGCTCGGCACGCCGCCGCTCAGCACGACGCATCAGAACCCGTCCCCACCGGTCAGGAGCCGAATCTCCAAATGCACCGAATAAAGGGGTACCGGCGGGCGAATGAAATGGGCCCGGCCCGAGATGAAGGGCCGGCTCCAGCGCGAAGCGATCCGCACGCGCGAGCCAGCTCTTGTCATATTCGAAACTGGCGGAATCCCGATCCCTGCGCGTGCGGGCCCAAAGCCTGCCCACGAGATGAGGGACTTCCTCCAGATCGAGATATACGAAGACTTCTTTGTCCATCTTCGACCTGATTATTTCCGCGCACTTCGAAGACGGACCCGCTGCGGCAAATGCTCCTCTTCGAGCTCCAAGCCCAGGGAATCGTTTCGGATGTCAGCCAGATCGGCCAGTCTTTCAATCATGCCCAGCGCGAACAACACGCTTGCAAAATTGCCTAACGAAACCCCAGGCTCGCCCTTCTCGATTTTGCTCAGCGTCGTCCGGCTCATCGAGGCGCGCTCGGCCATGATCGCCGTTGGAATTCTGCGCCGCTTCCTGGCGTCACCAATATCGCGGCCCAGCTTGCGGAGGGCCCGAGTGACGGGTATGGGCATCCGTATAGAGTCCATTATCCTGGTCCTTACACCTAATAATGTACACGATAGCGGACGCTAAGTCGACTTGGACGTTCACTGCTGCGGCGGTGGCGCCTGCGGTTGAGCGACTACCATCGTCACTCCCGCCTGGCTGGTCGCGCTGCCGATCGTTACGCTGACCGGTACTGTCGATCCAGGCTGGATGTCCCCCGGAACTTGAACCTGGATCAGGAAAACGCCTGCCGGTTGCCCCGGCGCCGACGTTGCCGAAACCAATGTCGCCGGCTCACCGTTGATCTGCACCGTCACCGCATCGAGCGGCGAGGCGAGTGCGCCGGTCTGCATGATCAGGCCGTCGATCCCTGGAGGATTGGTCTGCCCTTCCCCCGTGCCGAGGATCCCGATCACAGATCCAGGATTCGCTCCGTTGGTCGACCCGTTGTACGTGCCGTCCTCGTTGAGAATGACCGCTTGCGATCCGGCGGCCGTGAACAGTCCCGGATTCGCGTCCGACACTACGAAATCCTGCGGCGCGGACTGCGCGAAGCGGTACTCAGCGATGACGGTGACACTGTCGAGGCCGGCGACTTCGTAAGGCACCAATACCGTGATCGCACCGTCGGATGCGTGCAGCACCGGCGCCGCCGTCCCATTGAACAGCACGGTCGCACCGGCGAGCGAGGTTTCGAACAACCCGTTGTCATCCGGCACGGCATCAGCTTGCGTCACCGGGCCGAGCCCGGCTCCTACGATCTGTACTTCTAACCCGGGAGCGAGCGCCCCCGGAAGGTAGCTGGCGCCATTGAGGATCGCACTGATAGTCGGCGCCGCCTGTTGCACTGCGAAGGATACCGGAATCGTCACCGGCTGCGTCGACGTTCCAACGGAATTGGCGGTTACGATCGCCTGATACACGCCGGGAGTAAGCCCCGTCGGATCGAACGTGAACGTAATGTTCGCGGGCGTCGTTCCCGTATTCGGAGTCACCGAGAGCCAACCAGCGTCCTGCGGCACAGTGACGAGGAAGTTGATGGCTGAGCTCGAACTGGCGAGGTTGACCGTCACATCCGGCGGAGTCGGCCCGCCAGTCACATAACTCGCATTGACCGAAGGAAGGCTCCACGAGAGTACGGGCGGCGTTGTCACAACCAGCGTCACCGGAACGGTCACGGGGACACCTCCTGCCGGAGCGATCAGCACGTGGCCCGTATAAGTTCCCGGGCCCAGTCCAACCGGATTCACCACGATCGTCATTTGCGTCGGAGTATCGCCCGCGCCAGGCGTCACGCCGAGCCAATTGGCCTGCGAATCTGTGCCGAATCCGGCATTAAAATGCACCGACGTTGCCGACGCCACTTGCACGATCTGCTGCAAACTCGCAGGAGCCTGCAGGACCGGCGTCGTGAACACGAGGGCCGCGGGCGTAACCGTCACCGGCGGCGCGCTCGACACGTTCAGCGTGACCGGCACAAACACTGTCGGATTGCCCACAGACGAGATCGCCAACTGCGCCGTATAGGACGTGGCCGGCAGATTCTGGAATCCGCCGAGCGAGAGAGTTACCGAAGCCGGCGTCGTTCCCGACGCTCCGCCGCTGACGAACAGCCACACTCCGCCGGTGCCGTTGATCACGGACGCCGTGTAGGAAACCGGCGAGCCCGTCGACGAACTCACGTTGATCAACGCCGCCGGAGGAGCGATCGCCGTCCCCGCACCGACCGTGAAGCTGACCGCTTGCGGATTGGTCAGGATCGCGCCGCTCTGGCCGCCCGTTCCACCACCGCCGCCGCCCGTGGTACCTCCCGAGCCGCCGATCACGAGTGTGTACGTCCCGCTCGCCGTGCGTCCGCAGACTTCCGTAATGGTCAGCGTGAACGTGAACGCCCCCGCCGTGGTCGGAGATCCGGTAATCAGCCAGCTCTCGGCGACTGGGGAAGTCAGCGTCAAGCCCGGAGGCAATCCGCCCGAGGCGACCGTAATCGTAGGAGGCGGCGAAAACGGCGACGTACAAGATGTCGTGAACGTCACCGCCTGTTTGTAAGCCTGCCCGACGGATCCGCCCGCGAATGATGAATTGGTGATTTGTGGATTGGTAGTCGATGGCGCCGACGACACCGTCAGTGTGTAGCTTTGGGTCGCGACCACGCCCATGGCATCCGTGACCGTCACGCTGGACGTATAGGTTCCAGCCGAGGTGGGAGCTCCGCTCAGAAGTCCGGACGTGCTCATCGTCAAACCATTCGGCAGCGAGGAGCCGGTCCAGCGATACGGCGGCGTTCCTCCCGTGACCTGGAACTGCAGCGAATAGGGGGAACTCGCCGAGCCGCCGGTCAACGGCGAACTGGTCAGAATCGTCAACGGAGTCGATGCGCCGGCTGCGGCTTGGCTGATCGTGAACACCTGGCTTCCGACCGTAATGGCGGCCGTACGCGCGGGGCCGGAATTGGTCGCCACCGCGAATCCAAGGTTCGAATTCCCGCTGCCCGCAACGTAACCCGTCAGCACGACCCAACTTGCATTGCTCGCCGCCGCCCATGGACATCCGTTGGCGGTCGTCAGGCTCACCATTCCAGTTCCACCCGCGCCGCTGAACGACTGTCCCTGCGGAGTCAGCGCATACGTGCACGGCGTTCCGGGCGTGATAGTCAAAATGAAGGACGGCGTGATCTCAGCATCACCGGCGATCGCCGACAACTGCCCTTCGCCCAAATTGTTGTTGAGGACCAGGTCGCAGGTCGCAACGCCGGTCGCATCCGTCAGCACGGTTCCACCCCGGCATACGCCCGAAGGAGTCGAGCCGGGATCGTTATAGTTGTAGATCCGCACGCCGATGTTCGGCAGCAGCGTTCCCACTTGCGGACCCGATTGAATCGACATGCGCACCTTCACCGCACCCGGCAGCACCGATCCAGCGGCGCCACTCAGGGTCCGGTTGGATGCCGCCGGACTGACCAACTCGAGCAGCGGCAGCGCGCCCGTTCCTCCGCCTTGCAGTCGCAAAACCGTAGTCGTGACGTAGAACGACGCCGATCCGATAGAGGACGACGCGGTGACCGTCGCCTGCGTATAGCTCAATCCTCCCGGCACATCGGTGCCGAGGAAGTTCGCAGTGGCGTATCCGTTCGAATCCGTCATCGCCTTCGGATTGACGATCGTTCCCGCGCCTTGCGAGGTCGACCAGGTGATGGGAAGTCCAGTGATGGGGTTGCCTTGCGCATCGATGGCCGCCACGGTCAGTGGAGAGCTCGTGAGAAATTGTTCCAGAACGACCTGGCCGTTGCCGGAGAAGACGGTCAGTGATTGGGAGAAAGCACTGGTAGCAGCAATGCTTCCTAGCAGGATGGGAGCGATCAGGATTGGTAGGGTGCGTCTCACGAGCGAATCCTCTCTGTAAACACGCGACAGTTCCTTATAGAACTGCTCGCCGATTGGACGCGGGGGAGAGCCAGATACAAGTGCCGTGGCGCACGATGTTACTCGGGCTCGACACTGTTCGTAAGTGTAGCACCGTTGCGCGTCCGAAGGACCTGGGGAAAGCACTTAATCTGGCTGCCGCGTATATCATAGAGGGATGTCGCTCCAGAAGCTTCGATCGAGCGTCCTGCTTGCCGCCTTGCTGATCTCCGCAGCCGGCGCCGCCAGTGCCCAGACATTCACGTTTGTGTCCTGCACCGGCGTCACGGCGACCGTGAGCGTCACCGGCAATCTCACGGCGCACGATCCGATCATTGTCGGGCCCTATGCGACTTACAACTGGACCTTCACGGGAAACTACAGTCTCTCCGCTGGAGGAATCACCCAATCGACCAGCGGATTTGGCTCCGCCGCGGTCACCTTCTTCGCCGGCAACTCGTTCGCGCCGCCCTCGACGTCGTTGGCGATCCAGACGGCCTCGCCCAATCCGAATGTGATCACCACCATGCCGGGATGGGGCGTGCAACTGCAAGGGTTCGGGACACTGCTGACGCCCGGAGTCTGGCCGGCGGTTCTGCCTCCGCTCTCCGCATGGGACAGTCCGACGGAGGATTACATTTCGGAGGTGGGCAATCTGGCGATCCCGCAATATTATCTGGCATGCGCCGGGTCAGGCGGAGGCAGTTTCGCCGCGCAAGCGTTAGGCAGTCCGGCGAATCTTCCGGGGTGCGTGTTTTGCGGCGAGGTGAGTAGCGGGGATCCTATCAACCTCGGAAACGGCAATGTTTTCGAGTATCTCGTCGACTATAAGACGTCGGGAGCGAATCCTCTTGCCTATATTCGTTACTACAACAGCCTCGCCAGCTCGACGACTTATGCGTCGACACTCGGTACGAATTGGCGATCGAACTACGACCGCTATTTGAGGATCGCGTCTGCGACATCCGTCACTGCTGAACGTGCGGACGGCCAGCAAATCCCGTTCACGCTGACCGGCGGCGTGTGGACCACCGACACGGATATCGACGTCAAGCTGATCAATTCCGGATCGACATGGACGCTCACCGATCGCAACGACACGATCGAAACGTATACGGTTGTGGGCGACAGCGAGGGGATCCTTCAAACGATCCAATCGCGCAACGGATATACGCAGACGATGCAGTACGACTCGAACAATCTGCTGACGGCGGTCACCGACTCCTTTGGCCGACAGTTGACCTTCGTTTACACGAACGGATTGCTGCAGACCGTGACCACTCCGGACGGCGAAGTGCTGACCTTCGCGTTCACGGGCAACAATCTGACGTCGATCAGTTACCCGACTTCGCCAGTAACCAGCCAGACTTATCTATACGAGAACTCCTCGTTCCCGAACGCGCTGACGAGTCTCATCGACGAGAATGGCAATCTTTACGCGTCGTGGACCTACGACTCGACGGGGCGCGCGTTGTCGAATCAACATGCCGGAGGAGCCGATCTGGTTCAGGTCGCCTACAACGATACCGATGGCAGCCGCACGGTGACGAATGCCTTGGGCGAGCAGGAACTGTATAAGTTCACGACGATGCAGAACGTGCCCAAAGTGACCGAAGCCGATCGCCTGACCACCGCCGGAGTGTCCGCCGCGACGCGTACGTTCACCTATGACGCGAACGGCTACATGGCCAGCAAAACGGATTGGAACGGCAACCTCACCAAGTACACGAACGATTCGCACGGCCAGCCGACCACGATGGTCGAGGCTTCGGGAACGGCGCAGGCGCGGACGACGACCACCGTGTATGATCCGACGTTCCATCTCGCGACGAAGATCGTGACGCCGGGGCTGACGACGAATTTCATCTATGACGGCAGCGGCGAAATCCTCACCCGCACTCTCACCGACACGACGACCACTTCGCTGCCTTACGCTACTGCGGGACAGACGCGCACATGGACGTACACATGGTCGAACTTCCTCGTCGCGTCCATCCAAACTCCGCGCACCGATGTCAGCGGACTCACGTCGTTCACTTATGATTCGAGCGGCGCGCTGACCGCGATCACCAACGCGCTCGGCCAGGTCACGCAAGTCACGGCACATCTTCCAGGAGGATTGCCGCAGACCGTCATCGATCCCAACGGAGTCACCTTCACGTTCGCCTACGATCCGCGCCTACGATTGTTGTCGAGGACGATCTCGACCGCGGCGGGTCCGCTGACGACCAGCTTCGGCTACGACGCCGTCGAGCAACAGGTGAGCTTCACGCTGCCCGATGGATCCGGACTTTCGAAGACCTTTGATGGCGCGCACCGCTTGACGGGCGTCACCGATTTGCTCGGCCAGAGCGTGTCTTATACGCTCGACGCGCAAGGCGACCGGACGCAGACCAACGTGACGGACGCGAATAGCACTCTGCAAATGACGCACTCCAGCATCTTCGATGCGTTGGGACGTATACAGCAGGACTCCGGAGCCGCCGGCCAGATCACCGCTTACGTCTATGATGCAAACGGCAATCCGCTGACGATCACGGATCCGTTGAACCACGCCCTCGGTCAGACTTACGATGCTCTCAATCGCGTGGTGATGGTGACCAATGCGGCGAAAGGAATCGCCAAGGCCACCTATGACGCCTACAATCGGCCAATCAGCGTGACGGACACCAACGGCGGCGTCACCACTTATGTCTATGACGGCTTCGGCGATGTCATCCAGCGTGTGAGTCCGGATTCCGGAACGACGATCTATCATTACGACCTCGACGGCAATCTCGCGCAACGCGTCGATGGCGCGGGCGCGACCGTGAACTACTCGTACGACGCGCTCGATCGCGTGAGCGGCGCAACGTATCCGGCTGATCCCGCCGAGAATGTCGTGTTCACTTACGATCAGGGAAGCTTTGGCATCGGCAGGCTGACCGGTCTCACGGACGCCATCGGCACACTCACGCGGACATACGACGAACGCGGCAATCTGCTGAATGAGACGCGCGTCAACGGAAGCGTGACGCTCGCGACGTCCTACAGCTACGATGCCGCGAGCCGCGTCGCATCGATCACGTATCCTTCCGGATGGACCGTCACTTACACGCGAGACACGATGGGACGCACGACGGCGGTGTCCGCGCAGGCGCCCGGATCGTCAGCGATCCCCGTGTTATTGAACGTTGGATATCAACCCTTCGGCCCGATCAATGCGATGGCGTATGGCAACGGCATCACCGAGTCGAACACGTTCGACCTCGACTATCGCCTCTCGAACCGTACAGACGCGGCGATGCAGAATCTGACCTACGTTTACGACGCCTCGAACAATGTTTCCTCGATCGCCGATGGCGTCACCGTTGCGAATAGCCAGAGTTTCGGATACGACGCGCTCAATCGCCTCACCGCCGCGGCGGGAACGTATGGGAACCTCGGCTACACCTACGACAGCGCCGGCAATCGCTTGAGCGCGTCGGTCGGCGCGGCATCCCCGATGACCTACGTCTATGCGGCGAAGAGCAACCAGCTCTCTTCGATCGCGGCGAACGGCGCAACGGATGCGATCGGCTACGACAATGCCGGCAACATCAACAGCTTCAATCCCGCGCCTGCAGGTGGCATCACCGGCACTACTTACAATCAAGCCGGACGCCTCGCCTCCGTGAGGGCCGGCAACAACATGGCCGCGCAGTACACCTACGACGGTTTCGGCCACCGGCTGATGCGCGTCGGCGCGATCACTTCGACGACGCTCTATCAATACGACAGCCGCGGACGTCTGATCGAAGAAACCGACGGCGATGGCAATGCGCTGGTCGACTACATTTACGTGGGCAGCATGCCCGTCGCGACGATTTCGTCCGGGCAGGTCTATTTCCTCCTCGATGACCGTCTTGGCACGCCGCAGCTAGCGACCGACATCAATCAGAACGTCGTCTGGGCCGCGAACTATGGACCCTTCGGCGAGATGAGTTCCGTTCCTTCGGGAATCATCCAAAACCTGCGCCTGCCCGGCCAGGAGTACGACGCCGAGACCGGCCTTTATCACAACGGGTTCCGCGATTACGTGCCCGAATGGGGACGCTATCTCGAGACCGATCCGATCGGCTTGGCTGGCGGATTGAACACCTACGGATATGTGAACGCCAATCCGCTGGCGGCGGCCGATCCGCTGGGTCTGTGCGAACTCATTGATCAATTGGAGGAGCAGGCCAAGGGAGTCCTCGAGTGGCTCGGTGAGAACCTGCAGGAGAAGTTATTGGAACCGGCGAGCGAAGCGTTCAATGCGTTCGCCCAATACGGCAGCGAGGCAGAGGCGGGCCTGATCTTAGCGGCCCAGGAGGCCGTTACCGGCCCGATCGGGGCGTTCCAGGCGGCCTACTCCGCGACGCATGCCGCGATCGAGGACTTGCGGCTCGCGTATCCGGGATGGTTTGCGTTCTACTTCCCGACTTCGGTCGAGCAGTTCAGTCTGGCCGTGAATATGGAGACCGCCCAGCCGGCATTGCAGAGGGCGATCCAAATGCAGTCGCAGCCGATCGGAACGCTGCAAGGCGGCGTCAACAGTCCGTTCGTGATTGTGCCGCCGAAGCCGGTGGCGCCGCCTGCGCCAGCGCCAGCGCACTGAGGATCACTCAATTCGTCCAGGCGTCGGGAACAGAGAATGCCGCGTCAATGGCCTTTAGCAATTCCTGCAAGCGGATGGGCTTCGACACGTATCCGTCCATCCCTGCTTGCAGGAAGCGCATTCTGTCGCCTGCCATCGCATGCGCGGTCATCGCGATGATCGGGACGTGCTGCCCGGTGATTTGCTCGATTTTCCTGATCGCGGCAGTTGCCTCGAGGCCGTCCATGACCGGCATCTGAACGTCCATGAGGATCAGATCGAAAGTGCTTTCCTCGCAGGCCCTCAAAGCCTTGGCCCCGTCGTCCGCCACGACGATCGTGTGTCCTTCTTTCTCGAGGAGCCTCAATGCCAGCCGCTGATTGACCGCATTGTCTTCCGTGAGCAATATGCGCAGCCGAGGCCTGGTCTCCTTGAGCGTCCGCTCGAGTTTGACAGGCGCCGCACATGCGCCTGCGCGCGATCCGAAGACGTTCAGCAGCGTCTCGAGTAGATCCGACTGCAGCACAGGTTTGATCAGGTAAGCGGCAATCCCCGTCTCCTTGCAGCGCGCAGCATCGCCATGTTGTCCGCCGGAGGTCAGCATCACGATGACAACGTCCTCGAGTTCCGGCATCCGGTTCACTTGCTCGACCAGCATGAATCCGTCGACATCCGGCATGTGGCAATCGACAATCATCAGCCCGAATGGCGCGCCTGCTACCTTCGCATCCCGCAAAAGACGGATCGCCTCTTCGCCTCCACTCGCGGAGGATGCATTCATGCGCCAATACTTGAACGTCGTCTCGAGGATCTGCCGATTGGTGGCATTGTCGTCGACGACCAGCGTCCGCACATTCTCGAGCACAGCCGGATCGAGAACGCCCGCTGTGGACATGGGTCCGGTCGCATGCCGCAGCCGCGCCGTGAAGTGGAAAGTCGTGCCCTTGCCCTCTTCGCTCTCGAGCCAGATTCGACCGCCCATCATTTCAATGAGGCGGATCGAGATGGTGAGTCCCAGTCCCGTGCCTCCGTACTTGCGGGTCGTCGATGTGTCGGCCTGGCTGAACGGCTCGAAGATGAGGCGCTGCTTCTCGAGAGGAATGCCGATGCCCGTATCCGCAATGGCGCAGTGAAGAGTGATGCCGTCTTCATCCGGCGGCTCCGCGTCGACGCGCAGCACCACTTCGCCACGGTCGGTGAACTTGATAGCGTTCCCCACCAGGTTCAGGATCACCTGCCGCAAGCGAACCGGATCTCCGACGAAGAAATCCGGAAGCTCGGGCGGGAAGAAGAACGCGACTTCCAAATTCTTCTCGTGAGCCCGTACCGCGAGCGCCTTCATTGCCTTGCCGAGATGGTCGCGCAGGTTGAATTCGATTGGGTCGAGGCTGAGCTTGCCGGCCTCGATCTTCGAAAAATCCAGGATGTCGTTGAGGACGATCAGCAGCGAGTCCGTCGAAAGTTTCACGGCATTCAGGTATTCCCGCTGCGTCGGATCGAGCTCCGTGTCGAGCGTGAGCTCCGTCATTCCGAGGATGCCGTTCATCGGCGTCCGGATCTCGTGGCTCATGTTGGCGAGGAACTCGGACTTCGCCCGATTCGCGGCCTCGGCGGCATCCTTGGCGTGTTCGAGTTCGAGATTGCGCCGGTCGTCTTCAAGACGCATCGCCTCAACGCGGCGCTGCGCGCTCAGCCGTGCGGAGTGAACCATGAGCGACATGGATACCGCCGAAAATTGCATGTAGAGGCCAGTCATCCAATCCGGAGCGATCGCCATGGCGGCCGTGATGATGGCCCATGATCCGAGAGCCATCGCGAGGAATGCGATCAGCCAGCGATAGGAGAGGACGAAGCATCCCACGCCGATCATGACGATCGCGACGTTCCATCCTTCCATCTGATCTCTGACAAACAAGGGCGGAAAAAAGCAGTCGATCAGGGCGAGGCCGCCGATCAGAACCACTACCGCATTCGCCCAGTGCGCCTGCAGCCGCCATCGCCGCAGAGCCAGATGGAGCGCGATCATCGCCGCGACAAAACCGAATTCGCTCTCGAGCGTGACTAAGGTAACTTCCGGCGGACGAATGATGGCGTCCGCGAGCGTATTGATCCCAATGATGAACGCGGCCCATCCGCTGACGGTGACGAGGCTATCGCGGACGACGATGTTCGTGCCGGCACGGATCTGCTCCTCGCGCCGCGAGTCGCTCAGAGACGAGGCAGTCTGTCCATCGCCGGGCATGTACTTAGCATCGGCAAGGGATCGTGGTTCTTTACAAATATAAGTGGGTCCGGCAATCGCCTCGAAGGGAACATGGAAAGTATAGCGTCGGCGACATCAGTAGAAACAATGTTCCAACGCCAAGTCGTAATGGACGCTATGGCGGTCGTTCCGAAGCTGCCTGAGTGCGGTTCTAATATCCACTACGCGGTGATACACGAATGGCAATTATCGGTTCACCCTTCACGGCAAGATGTCTGGCGTCTTCGATGAGATCGTCAGCTAAGCCCACGCTGGTTCCTGCAGCATCGCTTGCTCGGAAGCGCTCCTGAAATTGTGATACGGTATTACGCCCAAACCGGGGAAGTCGAGCTCGCGGGCAAGCCCCCACACAACCTTCGTGCGCATGTCACGGAGTCGACGCCTGGCGGCCTCATCGGTGAGGACGACGCGGAAGAAAATCGCCCACTGACCGGTCCAATCTTCACCAATCTCATAGCGAATCCGCACCACGTCCGGTCCGATCGACTGCTGGACGCGCTCGATGGCCGATTCGATTTGGGCTTGCTTCGTGATCGCGGGAGGGGCGAGCATCTCATCATCATTTTACCGCGCGGAGCAATGGCGCAAATCATTGCCAACTCCACAAAGAAGCGGGATGACACGGCGAACCGTGTCACCCCTGCCTCGACTAATGCCCGGTCGAATCCGCCTGGCGGCTGGCCTCGAAGAGGAACCATGCGCGGCGTTCGGTTTCGTCGATCCAGACTTCGATCAGACTGGCGCTCGCGATGTCCTTGTGGTCATCGCAGACATCGTGAGCTTCCCGCAGCCGCGCCGTGAGGGCCGTGTTGTCCTCGCGCAATTCCTTCAACATGTCCTCGGGTTCGACATAATCGGCATCGTTGTCGAGGATTCTCTGGTTGCGTGCGATGTTCCCGATGGACCTGAGGGTCGTGCCGCCAACCTTCCGGACGCGCTCGGCGATCGGATCCGTCATCGCGAATATCTGATCGGCATGCTCGTCGAGCAGCAGATGATAGTCGCGGAAGTGCGGTCCGCTCATGTGCCAATGAAAATTCTTGGTCTTCATGTAGAGGGCGAACACGTCCGCGAGGATCGCGTTGAGAGCTCCGGCGATGTCTTTCGTGGCAGAGGCTTTCAGATCGGTGGGTGTGTTGAGTGGTGCTTCCTGCCGATGCTTGAGATTGTCTTTCTTTGTTGCTTTGGTCATTCGATCTCCTTTTAGGGCTTCGTTTTTTATTACAGGATCTACCCTTTACACTAGCTCGTTCGAAACCACTCATGCTCGCTATTGGGGCGCGCTCAATAGCCGCAGCCGATATGTGCGGATCCTTTTAGAGTCCATCGAGAGTTGCCTTCCCTGATTACTCTGATCGCCGTTGAGGCGCGCCGATACAACCCAACTGCCGCCGGATTTCGTCACCTCTTCAATACTCGCGATACCAGCGATTCTCGCATCGGTGTCAGGGTCACGGCTGATCCTCACAGTAAGTCCCGCGCCGGTGACGAGGAATTCGTTTGGTTGGGATTCGATGAGAAGCATGCCGCCGTCCTCTGCGAGCAGTGCGTTCGTCGACCAGGCTCGCGACAATGAAGCTTCGAACAAATATCCGCCAAGCGCGACCGTCTGCGTCTTACGCGGACTCGCCGCATGCAACACAATTCCCCGCGTACGTCCGGCCTGTTGCGCGGCAGGCAGCACGTCCTCGAGGCTCTCGATGGCCGCATACAACTGCATGATGACGGGCTCGGCGGCGGCGTGCTGACTCTCGATGGCGAATGGACAAAAGCCGAACGCCTTCGCCGCGCCATAGGCGTACAGCGCATTGAACGGCGCGCTGTCGATTCTGGCTTCCGGAACGAATATCGGATTTCCCGGGATCTCGTATCGCTTCACCCAATACTCAAATTCGGGCCAATAAATATCAGGTGAATAGAAGTCGATCGCAGGCGCGAGTGCACGATAGACCGCCAGATAGTAAGGATGCGGACCGCCGCTCGGATATTCTCCAGGACGTTCCATCAGCGCCGGAAGCTGCGCATTCACATACATCGGCAGCGCGTATTCTTTCTTACCGGCCTGCGCGACCGACTCCACCCAGCTTGCGTATTTTGAGGCCATGAAGACTTCGTTCGCGGCATCACCGAACATCTCACGCCACGTGCGGCCTTGCGCGTTGAAGTGAGCGGCAAGCTCCAGTGAAAACTCTGCGCGCCGTGTGAGCAAGCTGCGAACGAATTCCTGAGGAACCGGCGCTTCGAATTGGCGGTTGGCCTCCTTCGAGCGATCACGTCCAGGCCCGAGATATCCCATCTCGTTCTCGATTTGCACCATCAGCACGGTCTGCTGCTGTTGATCCTTCTCCCGCACATGAGCCATGAGTGCCGCGAACGCTCGACTGTCGAGGCGCAGCGTCTCAGCGCCGAACGTCGAGAGGATCTCGAGCGGCTCGCCGTGCGTCGACTGCGCGCGTGGAAACCGCTTCGTATCGGCCTTGACCCAACTCGGCGCGTATTCGGAGAACGCGTTCTTCCAGCTTCCGAACCACAACAGCACGAGATGCAGATTCTGCGCGCGAGCGGTGTCGATCCAGTGATCGAGGATGCTGAAGTCGAAGGATCCCTCGCGCGGTTCCAGTTGATCCCACGCGACAGGCACGAGCACCGTATTAAGGTGCATGCGCGCGAGTTCCGGAAGAATCTTCTCCGCCTGCGCCGCAGTTCCGGCAGAGGAGTTGCCCAGTTCGCCTCCGCGAATCAGAAACGGCTTGCCTTCTATGATGAGCTGACCGTCGTTCACATGCGGCGGTGTCGCTCCGAATGCAAGGGCGGCGGCGATCAGGAACAGCGTGGCGCGCATTTCAATGTTTGGCGCTGGGATCGCCAGTTGGCGGCGGAGCGTGATCTTCCGCAGCGCGGGCCCCAAGCAGTTCGGTCAGCACGGGCTTCAATCCATCGGCCCAGACCTGATAGCCCTTCTCAACCGGATGCAGCTTGTCCCGCGCGTTCATCATCCCTTCGAACAGCTTGCCGTCGCTCGACGCAAGCTTGTCATTGACGTTCAGGAACCGAACCTTGCCGCCATCCGAGAACTTCGCGAGGTTCGCATTAATTTTGTCGATGACCGGCATGAACGCCATGTTGTCGTTTCTCGGAAAGATGCCGGTGACGATGATCGTCGCCGACGGCGCCTTCTCCTGGATCAAGTGAACGATCGCCTGAATGCCGCGTGTGACGTCTTCGGCCATCGCATCCGGACCGCCTTGAAACGACTTGCTGCTCACGTTGTTCGTGCCCGCCAGCAGCACGACCACTTTCGGATTGACTCCATCCAATTCGCCGTTCTCGAGCCGCCAGAGGATGTTCTGCGTCTGATCCGCGCCCCATCCGAAGTCGCCCGCATTCCAGCCGAAGAAGTTCTGTTTCCAATTTTCCATCAGCGCCGGATAGTCAGTCGCATCCCAGCGGCGCGTGATCGAATCGCCTTCGAAGTAGACGTCGACTCCGCCCTTCTTCGCCTTGGCGACGAGTTGCTGGTGCGCGATCATCGAATTCGGATCGGTGCGGAACACCGCCTGATCCGCGGGAAATGGCGGATGGTGCGCAGCGTGATAATCAAAAGCCTTGTCGGCCCAGGGGATGAAATATTTCCAGTTCGGCGCATCGGTGTGACCGGCGTCATGCTGGCGCCACGCGAGTTGACCGTCGAGGAGCCCGTGATTAACCGGCGGCATCTTCGCCGTGTGATAGTCGTCGGTGACACCGAGATCCTTAGCGCCGAGCAAGCGGAACACAGGCTCGGCGGCGACCGTCGCCATGTAGCTGCCTTCCTGATCGAGCCATTTCGCATCGCCCTTCTCAGGGACTCCATAGCTGATGAACGTCAGACGCGGAGCGCACAGCGCGATCAGCTCGTTCGAATCGACTGGCAGATCGCTGGGATTCTTGCTTCCAAACGAGGACTCAGCCGTGCCGTACTTGAGGAAGTTGCCCGCCATCCAGTGATATTCGCCGGAGCCAGTGAGATTCTCAACCGCTTCGCCGAAATTGCGCCGGTGCGGCTTCGCGCCGCCTTCTCCTGAGGATCCCACCAACACCACCGCGAACCGCGAGTCGAATGCCATCGTCACCAGCGCGGCTTTGCCGTAGCGCGAAACTCCTTCGATGCCGACGTGATGGGCGTCGACTGCATGATCGGTCTCGAGATAGTCGAGTGCGCGCGACGCTCCCCATCCCCAGGCCCGCAGCGCGCCCCAGTCGTCCGGTTTGCGCGGCTCGCCTTTGTTGGTGAGACCAATGATTCCTTTCGTGAGACCCGCGCCGTTGTCCGGTTGCACGCTGCCTGGATCGAGAAGAGCGTAGCCCCATCCGGCGGCGATCAGTTGTTCAGCCGCGGGCGGATCCGTGCCGAGCATCCCTTTCATTTCGGGCCTCGCCGCGATCATCTCCTTCATGCGCTTCATGAACGCCGCGCTTCCGAACATGATCATTACGGGCACAGGACCCTTCGCGAGCACCGGCGTGACGAGCGTCATCTGGATATCGACGCTGATCGACGGACTCGCGGAGTTGTCGACCTTTCCAACCAACTGCCTTTCGATAACAGGGAACGCTCCGGACTTCGTGTTCGTCGTCGAGGCCACTGTCCAAGTGACCTTGGGAACATTCCGCGGAATGCGGCCGAGCACTTCCCGCTCGAAATCCTCAACGATTTCGGGACGCCGCTCGTGCCACCACTGCGCGGCGGTCGTGACCTTCCGGCCGTTCTTCAACGTGAGTGCGTCCGGAAAATCAGGGAAAGGATTCGCCAGCGACTCATCGTAGTTGGCGTGATTCGGAGCCTTCTCATTACCGCTCGGACCGGGCCGCAGGGCCTTGATTCCGAGCTGCTCCATCATGTTCTGGTGGTCTTGAGCGGCAGTCCAGTTGTTAGGAGCGGCGGCTTGTTGTCCAAGAGAAATACAACAAGCGAAGATGGCAGCGATGCTGACGCGCGGGATAGAATTCATGTTCGATACTCGAACAAAATTCTATCTAAGATCAGGGTGCAGCGGTGAGCGGACGAATTATTCGGAGACGATGAGCAAGCGGAAGCTGCCCGGCACGATGCGCGGACGTCCCGCCTTCTGACCAGCCGCGGCCGGCGGCGCGGCGAAGTCAGCGGTCGGCAAATAGATCTTGTGCGTCTTCGTATCGATCGTAATCGTCCGCGCACCAGCCTGCGTAGTGACGGTCGTCGGCGTGAACTTCCCGCCTTTGGTTGAGACAACAGTCAGCGTCCCGTCGTGGCCGTTCGAACTGAACGCGAGCCCGGTGCCGGGGTCGAACGCGACGCCATCGGCGCCTTCACCGATCGGCACAGTCGTGATCACCTTGTTGGCCTTGGCGTCAGAGATCACCATCACCTTGTTGTCGCAGACCGAGAACAGACGCATTTCTTTCGGATCGATCGCCATGCCCGAAGGTTCCTCACAGCCCTCGAGCGTAAACGTGTGGATCGCCTTCATCGCCGCCGCATCGATCTCGGTGATCTGATGCGTATCTTCGATGTTGACCCAGATGTGGCCCTTGCCGTCGACGGTCGCGAACTCGGGCTTACCGGCCAACGGAATCGTACCGAGCACCTTACCCGACGCCGCATCGATCACAGTCGAGTCATGCGACTTTCCATTGAACGTGAACACGCGTCCCGTCTGCGGCTCGAAGATAATGCAGTCGGGATTCTCGCCCGTCTTGATGCGTCCGATCGGAGCCAGCGTCTTGAGATCGAAGATCGTCACGTCATTGCTGCGGCCATTGCTCGTGAATCCGCGATTCAATTTGGATGCGATGGCGATGCCGTGGACGCCTTGCGTATCGGCGATTTCACCGACCACCTTGCCTGAGTCGAGATCGGCCACGACCACCTTCGTCGCATGCGACACGTAGACGCGGCGGCCCTCGGCGTCAGCCAGAAGGTAATCCCATCCGCCCTCGCCACCGATCACAATTTTGCCGGTGACGTGATAGTTAGCGGCGACAGCGTGCGGCGCGGAGAGCGTAAATACGAGGACAGGGATCGCAAAGAGAGATTTCATGATTCTTCCGTTCGCTGATCATGGTACATCCTCTTCCTTTGGGAGATCTTCGGACATCGAATTCTGGATCTCGACGTGGCGGACTCCATACAAGCGCCGCACGACACGGCTGATTTCCGTGGCGATTTTCTGCGCCTCCTTGGCCTCTTCGTGTTCGTATTCGACCTTGAGATAGAGTTGGGTTCGGATCATTTTAAAACTCGCGGCGCTTCAGGCGATCGACAGTAAACTTCGCCGTGTCGGCGACGGCCATGACCGTCATGACTCCGGCTTGGACGGGATCAGTTACGACGAGATCCGCGGCGGCGGGGACGGATCCGGCCATGTTGAGGCTCACGACGAGCAAGCCCTGCGCGCGAATCTCACGCACGGCATTTTCGATGTCGCCGCCCATGATCGAACCCGCCAATACAACGGCCTTCGCGCGCGGCAAACGCGCACACGCGCGGACGGCTTCCGCAAGCTGCTTCTCGCCGACGAGCGGGATCGTATCGACCGAGATGTGTTCGCCGCGGATGTTGTGGCGATCGGCTTCGGAGATGGCTCCGATGGCGACCTGGCCAACTTGCGCGCCTCCGCCCACAATGATGATGCGCTTGCCGTAGATGGTCTGCATCGTGTTCACGACTTGCACATCGCGGACGATCGCAAGCTTGCCCAGTGCGGCTTGTAACTTGTCGGCGTCATCCGGCAAATCGATTTCGAAATAGACGCGCGTCTCGGGCGGTTTCTGCTCGATGATTTCGACGAGTCCGATGTCGCCCTGAAGTTGAGCGATCACGCCGGTCAATTGATGTAGGATGCCGGGGCCCGAATCAGCCCGCACAACAATGCCGATGGTCTGCATGAGATTTAGACGTCGATCTCGTATTTCTTCATGATTTCGGGCCATTTGCCTTGGGCTTGCATGATAAGCTCCACCACTTCGCGGATCGCGCCGCGGCCCCCGGAGCCCTTCGTAATGTAGTGTGCAGCACGCTTCACTTCAGGCCGTGCATTGGCGACCGCGATGGCCAATCCGACGCGGCGCATGACGACGATGTCGGTCAGATCGTCGCCCGCGTAGGCGACTTCGTCCTTCGTC
The DNA here is from genome assembly GCA_036502165.1 of Bryobacteraceae bacterium. GTDB lineage: Bacteria > Acidobacteriota > Terriglobia > Bryobacterales > Bryobacteraceae > F-183. The sequence continues at coordinate 2,260 of DASXZC010000496.1, read as the reverse complement.
ACTCCCGCATCTTTCATGATCTCCTCGAGAATCGGGATCTTCTCAATGTGGCCCTGATAGACGTAGGACATCTTCGTTTGCCGGGCGCGTTCCTCAGTGGCCGGCGACACGCGTCCGCTGATGACGCCGGTCTTGACGCCGTGCCAGCTCAGCCACTGCAGAGCGATGCCGTCCTGCGAGTCGAACCCCTTGGTTTCGACCATTTTTCCATCCGGGCCAGGGACATTATAAAGATGGCCATCGGTGAGGACGCCGTCGACGTCCATCAATAAAAGTCGCGTCCGCGCGGCCAGCGCGTGGATCTCTCCTTCAGTTTTAGGTGCGTTCATGGGTACAGGCGATTGAACAGATCGGTCTGCTCGGCGAGCAACCGATCGTAGACTTCAGTGTATTCTTTGCGCGGCTCGACGACACCGGATGTGCGGACCGGTGCGGCCTCAATCGAGGGGATCGCGCCGATCCGTTCGAGCACCCACAACGCGGCGCCGCGGCTCGAGGCTTCAGGTTCCGCGCACCTGACGACGGGGCGCCCCAGTGCGTCCGCCATCATCTGCGTCCACACTTCGCTCTTGAGCAACGCTCCGCCGGAGGCCATCACTTCTTTGGGCTCGGGCGCATGCGCAGTCATCATGCGGTAGATTTGCCGGAATCGCAGCGCGACCGACTCAAGCGACGCGCGCAAGATGTCTACGGCCTTGGTCGAGAGTCCCATTCCGATGATCGCGGCGCGCAGATCAGCTCGCCAATACGGCGCGCGTTCACCGGCGAGAAACGGGAGAACGGTGAGGCCGTGCGATCCAGGTGCGATGGCGCCGAGTTGCGTTTCGAGTTCCGCGCCGTGCGGCACTTGCAGGGTCTGCGACATCCAGCGGAAGACTTCGCCGCCGTTTGAAATCGCGCCTCCGAAGACCTGGCGATCGCGATCGGCGCGATAGCTCCACAGTCCATCGGGAGGGATCAATTGCTGATGAGGAAGGACGACTCGCATCGCTCCGGTGGTGCCGACCATGAGAGCGTAGCGATCGGGTCCTGCGCAGCCGGACCCTAAATTGTTGCAGGCGCCGTCGCCCAGGGCCGGGTACCAGGGAATGCCGTCGAGCGCGGGCCAGCGCGACGCATATTCGGGCTTGAGCTTCGTGTTCGGCTCATCGAATGTCGCCGGGTCCAGGAGTTGGGATTTCTTGATCGGAAGGAAGCTCAACATCTCGTCGTCGTAAACGTTTTCGGCCTGATTCCAGAGCCCGGAACCGGAGGCCATGGAAGTCGAGGAGCGAGGCGTTCCAAACAAACGCCAGTGCAGATACTCGCCGAACGAGATCCACCATTGGGTCTTCTTAAAGGCATCCGCGCGTGCTTCGGAGAGCCATAACAGCTTGGACGGCCAGTAGCTCGTGTGCAGAATGCAACCGGTGCGCCGATGCGCCTCGACGACATTGATCCGCGCGCGGAGCCATTCGACTTGAGCCGTGCTGCGCGTGTCGAGCAAATGAATAATCGGCGTCGTCGGCTTGCCTTCGCCATCCGATCCCAGGAAGCTGTGCCAGAAGAGCGAGAACGACACTCCCGCGGGGCGGATCCCTTTCGATTGCAGTTGTCCATGGAGTTCGTCGATGCACTGGCCGCACAGATCGAGCAGGTGATCGGGATCGACTTCGACTCCGCCATCCGGAGTGGTCGAAGGTTCGTAAGCGATTTGTTTTCCGAAGTGCGGCTGCTCGACGCCGTCCTGGTCAAACAGAAGCGCGCGCACCGATGAGGTGCCTACGTCGAGACTGACGATCAAAGTCACTTTTTCTTATAGCATGCCCGGTTCAACGACAATCGGCGTGACCACAGTCTCTTTCAATGTCGACAGCACAATGGTCGTGCGAGTCTGCGCGATGCCCGGCACGCCTTTGATGCCGGAAGTCAGCAGACGATCGAGATCCGCTGTACCCCGGCACCGGACTTTCAATAAGTAGTCGCCATCGCCGGCAATGTGAAAGCACTCGACTGTCTCGGTCATCTTGCTGATCGCGGTGATGAAGCCGGCGCGATGTTTGGGGCGGTCGAGTGTGACGGTGATGAAAGCCGTGAGTGGATATCCGGCGGCGGCGGGGTCGACGAGCGCCGCATATCCTTTGATGATCATCTGTTGCTCGAGCTTGCGGACGCGTTCGGCGGCGGCGGGGGCGGAGAGTCCCATGTCGGCGGCCAGTTCCGCCCAGGTGGCGCGGCCCTGCACCATCAGCCGTTTCAGAGCCTTGTAATCCAATCTGGA
>DASXZC010000495.1:0-15143 GCA_036502165.1 Bryobacteraceae bacterium | reverse complement strand
GTGGCAGGCGGTCCACCACGGTGATTGAACTGCATGTCCTTCACCTGGTAGTCGGCTGGCGCCGTGAACAGAGTCGAAGGCTGATCGCCCCGGCGGACATTGGCGAGCTTGTAGGTCACATCGCCCGTCCACGGATCGGAGTGGTGCGACTGCACGACAACCTGTAGATCCGGCGACGTCCACACTTCGTCGATCACTTTAATTTCCTTGTCGTTACCCATTGTGCCTGCGGCGATTGTGGTAGTCGTCCGGCGGCCTTGCACCTGAACGCCTTCGATCGCCTGATTACCGAGGTCCTCAATCACCCGGTTCGGGTGGTTCGCTCGCTCGGTGTGGTTCGCCCATTGGGTACCTTGATGTCCGGTGGCACCCGCAGTCCGAATGTGGATCTGTTGCCGGGACGCGGTCTTGGCTGTCGGATTCAAGCTCATCGAGACTCCGGCCACGGGATCGAAGATGTTCACAAACTGACGCCCCTGGGCGGTCGTCTCTTCCCGGCGAGTCCGGCCATCGACGTCGCGATAGACCGTTCCGCTGACTTTCTTCGAGATCTTAGTCCCGTCGCTAAGGACTTGCGACGTCTCGCTGACGACCTCGGCGGTGTAGGGTTGACCCTTGACGACTTTGGTGTCGCGGCCGAAACCCATCATGCCGGGGCCGCCCGGTCCGCCGTGCATCATGCGTCCGCCCGGTCCCGGAGGAGGCGGTTGAGCGATCAAAGCAACTGTACCGGTGCAGGCCAGCGCGATAGTTAACCAATGGCGATTCATAACGTTCCTTCCTAATTCTTCAGATAAGAGATCAAATTACTTCGTACCGTTGTCGACCACTCGTATAGCGCGAGGTATTCCATCCTGGCCAACGAGGAGATCAGCGGTCACTTCAGGCGCTGAGGACACTTCTGAGGGAACACCATACCGGGCCAGCGCACCACCCGGTACTGAAACACGAACTACTCTCACAGATTCAAGAGGCTGCTCGGAAGCGAGCGTCGTCGGGACGAAATCGGCCATCGAGTCATCATCGGCGGGAAGACTGCCCGCGTCCGCGATGAGATCGGAAAGAGTTTCATCCGCCACATCATCAATAGCGGCCGGCACGGTCAGATGCTTCGGCATCACCCACAAGCTCGCCGCCAAGGTAAAGGTAATTCCCGCCATGCTGGCCCGCTTCGCCCAAGTCGCAGTGCGGCGGCGGCGCAATGCCAGTTGGAAATTGGATTCGAGTCCCTCAGGCGCGGAGGCGTCCCGATCGGCATCGGCGAGAGTCGTCAGCCAGATCGGACGATCATCCGGAAAGCCTTTGTCACTAATTAGATTAGACATTAACCCTCGCAAATTCCTTTAACTTCATCGCGAGCAACAATCGCCCACGGCTCAGACGGGATCGAACAGTCCCTACGGGACAATCGAGCGCCCGCGCAGCAGCCTCGTAGGACAGCTCCTCGAGGTCACACAATGCGACCGCTTCCCTGTAAGGCAGGGGTAGACTTACAACTGCGGTACGTACCGTCTCGACCAGTTCCTGGTGCGACAACGCAGCCCATGGATCCAGTCCGCCAGCGGCAATCTCACCGTCTTCATGCGCAAGATCTGAAGTATCGCGCGAACTATCTGTGCGGATGCGCTTGGAAACAATGTTCCTGGCGATCCCAAACAGATACGATCCCAGGCTTCCCTTAGCCGGATCGAATCGTCCCGGCTTATCCATCAACGCGAGGAATGTATCCTGCATGACTTCTTCCGCCAATGGGACGCTGGCGGTCATGTGCCAGGCGAAGCGATAGATCGGGCTCTTCCACTGGCGGTATACCGTCGTGAATGCCGCCTGATCTCCACGCGAGATCCGGCGCAGCAGATCGAGTTCAGCCGGACCCTCTTGTATGCCGTGTTCCAAAACGTGCGCGACCAGTTTCAAGTATTACATTGCCGAACCGCCCCCGGAAAGTTCCACAGATTTCAAAAATGGTTCAGAATAGTGACATGGCAACCTATGGCTACGTCGAGTATGCAGATGCGCCCGCCGAGGTGAAGGCGATCTACGACGATATCATGCTGACCCGTAACACGGACTCTATCAATAACTTCTGGAAGGCGATCGGGCACGATCCGGCACTGCTCCGCCGGACTTGGACGACGCTGAAGGAGATTATGGCGCCCGGTGGCGCAATTGATCCTTTGATCAAAGAAATGCTGTATGTCGCGGTAAGCGTTACCAACCAATGTGGCTATTGCATCGCCTCTCACACTGCTGCCGCAAGGAAGGCGGGGATGACAGAAAAGCAGTTCGCGGAGCTCATGTCCATCGTAGGTATGGCCAATGAATCCAATCGCTTAGCCAGCGGATATCAAGTAGATATTGATGATCGCTTTCAGACGCCCGCCGGATGAGTGGTTGACATCGGAGGGAAGCTCCGTCATAATGCTGAAGTACTGATCTATCAACGATTTGTCGGTAGAGTCTGAGTTCTCTGATGTTCGTTTCGAGCGCCTTCCCCGTCGGATTCGCCGAGCATCCCGGTTCCCTCTACTGCTTACGTCGTTGGCCCAGACTTTGGTAAGCTTGGGAGACTATAAACCATGCCCGGCACTCCGGATGATCGCAACCTCGACCCTAAAGTCCCCAGCGATGCTGCGCATGCTGCGCCGCGTCAGCCAGGCAAGCCGTCCGCTCCAGGCGTTCCCGGTCAACCCGCTCCTAGCGAGGGAATCGAAACCTCTGATGCGGCCGATTGGGAAGCGGAACTGGCCGCTCTTTCCGCCGACGAAGCGGCGGACGAATACAGCCACCTGATCGAGGACTACAGCCACCTTGCCCCGCCCTCAGACGGTGAGGTGATCGAAGGGCGCGTCCTGTCAGTTACCGACAAGGAAGTCATTGTCGATATTGGCTACAAGCTCGAGGGCCTGATCCCGATCGCGCAAGTGAAGGCTCCGGATGGATCGGTGTCGGTGAAGGTCGACGACGTCATCATGGTCGTCATCGACAAGCACGGCGAGCATCCCGAAGGCTACATCCTTCTTTCGTACGATCGTGCGAACCGGATGAAGTCCTGGGATATCCTCGAGAAGGCTCACCGGGAAGGTCTGGTCGTAAGCGGCCGCGTCGTCAGCAGGACTAAGGGCGGTCTTACGGTGGACGTCGGCGGCCTCGCGTTTATGCCTGGCTCGCAGGTGGATGTACGTCCCGTTCATAACCTGGATAGTTGGGTGGGGCAGGACGTTCCGGTCAAGATTCTAAAGCTCAATCGCAAGCGCGGCAACATTGTGGTGTCGCGCAAGGTCGTGATCGAAGAAGACGTAACGACGCGGAAGTCCTCGGTGCTGGACACGCTGTCGGAGGGTGCGGTCGTTACAGGAACCGTCAAGACGCTCACTGAGTACGGGGCGTTCATCGACTTGGGCGGCATCGACGGACTACTCCATGTGAGCGACATGTCTTATGGACGTGTAGCCCATCCGTCGGAGATGGTCAGCGCCGGCGATCAACTCACGGTCAAGGTCCTGAAGTTCGATAAGGCTAAAGAACGGATTTCGCTGGGGCTGAAGCAATTGGCCCCGGATCCGTGGGAGACGATCCACGAGCGGTATCCTATTGGGGCGAAAGTCATCGGCCGTGTAGTGAGTATCACGGATTATGGCTCGTTTGTGGAATTGGAGCCCGGCGTCGAGGGGCTGATTCATATCTCCGAGATGACTTGGAGTAGGCGGATGAAGCATCCGTCAAAGGTGGTGAAGGTCAATGACCAGGTAGAGACAGTGGTCTTAGAAGTGAAGCCGAAAGACCGTCGGATTTCGCTCGGCATCAAGCAGCTCGAAGCGGATCCCTGGACAACGGTGTCGGAGCGTTATAGTGTGGGCTCCGTGGTCGAGGGCCGGGTCAGGAAATTGAGCGATTTCGGGGCATTTATTGAAATCGAAGAAGGCGTCGACGGCCTCGTGCACGTGTCCGATTTATCGTGGACCAAGCGCGTAAAGAATCCATCTGAGATCCTGAAAAAAGGGCAGATGGTGCAGACTGTGATTTTGAAGATCGACGCGCAGAATCGCAGGCTGTCGCTCGGTGTGAAGCAACTGCAGCCCGACGCATGGGAGACGTTCTTCCGCGATCATGTGGAGGGGGACATCGTCCACGGACGTGTATGCCGTGCAGTGAGCTTCGGCGTATTCGTGGAATTGGCGCCTGGGGTGGAAGGGCTATGTCATCGAAGTGAAGTTCCGGGCGCGAACGAGCGAAGACCGGACGAGCCAGTGATACCATTAGGCGACGAGCTCGATTTCAAGATCATTAAGATGAGCGAAGCGGACAAGAAAATTGGTTTGAGTCTCCGGGGTGCCGCGGAGGCCCAGGAGCGAACGCGGCTTGAAGGATATAACCGGCAGGCCACGGCTGCAACGCAGAGTATCGAGCAGGTGATGCAACAGCAGAAAGGAAAAGGCGAACGCCAATCATAAGTCATGACAAAGGCTGAATTGATCGAGGAAGTCTCCCGCGTGATTGAAATGACCCGGAAGGATTCCGAGGTCATCGTGGAATCAATCTTTGACAGCGTGGTACGCGCCTTACGTAGCGGAGATAAAATTGAAATCCGTGGGTTCGGCAGTTTCCGTACCCGTCAGCGCCAGCCGAGGATTGGACGTAATCCGAAGACCGGCACACGGGTCGAAGTACCCGCTAAACGCATTCCTTACTTCAAGCCCAGCAAGGAGTTGAAGGATCTGGTGAACCCCGAGGAATCGGCAGCGCCCACCTCCGATAAGCTTGTGCCGCCCGCCCCGATTAACGGTCTGTAGTTCATCGATTTTCCGTAATATTCGTCGTAAATCGGCTTGTAAATCTATTGTCGGCGTCTTGTAAATTCAAGACGCCGCCCATTGACCACCTTTAGGACCATTCCTATACTCAAGGGAGCTTGTGCCATCACGGCACGGAGGAAGCACCCTATGATCATCAAAAGTAAGCATTTAGTCGGAATCGTTATCGTTATGGCGACGGCCACGACTGTGTGGCCGGCGACGATCGATGGCTTCAATCAAACTAACCTGGTTTCGAATATGCCAGGAACTGCGGCGCAAACGGATCCGAATTTGGTCAATCCCTGGGGGATTGCATCGAGCGCATCCAGTCCTTTTTGGGTTTCGGATAATGGCACGGGGGTTTCGACGCTCTACAATACTGCCGGCACTCCGCAGTCTTTGATTGTGACGATCCCCGGGGTCATGGGAAATGCGAGCACGCCGACCGGGCAAATCTTCAACAGTTCGTCGAGTTTCAATAGTGATCTCTTCATCTTTGCCACTGAGGATGGAACGGTCGCGGGATGGCGCGGGGCGCTCGGCACGACGGCGGAAACGCTGCTGGACAATACATCGATCGGCGCGGTTTATAAGGGGCTCGCAATTGGAACAACCGCGCAGGGTACGTATTTATATCTCGCGGATTTTCACAATAATAAAATTACCGTCGTGCCCGGAACCGGGGCTCCTGCTTTGGCCGGGGCGTTCGTTGATCCGAACCTGCCCGCGGGCTATGCGCCCTTCAATGTCGAAAATCTCAACGGGCAGTTGTTCGTCACTTACGCCAAGCAGGATGCTTCCGGCCACGATGATGTGGCTGGAGCCGGCAATGGGTTCGTCGATGTGTATGATCTCAACGGCAACTTCGTTAGCCGCTTTGTTTCTAGCACGGTACTGAACTCGCCTTGGGGACTCGCAATCGCTCCTTCCGGTTTCGGAGCTCTCGGCGGCGACGTGCTGGTGGGCAATTTCGGCGACGGTTTGATCAATGTCTTCAATCCGGCAGGAACGTATCTGGGCGCGCTCGCTACCCCAGGTGGTACAGCCTTGGCGAACGATGGACTATGGGGATTGCAGTTCGGCAATGGCGGCTCGGGAGGACTGGCGAATACCTTGTATCTTACCGCCGGATTAAACAACGAACAGGACGGATTATTCGCACAAATCTCGGCGACTCCCGAGCCTGGGGCCGCCTGGCTTCTGGCGATCGGACTGGCCGGCTTGCTCGGATGTAAACGGCTGCAGAAAACCCGTTAAAGACGTAGAAAAGGCGCCGAAGAATGCCTCCGGCGCCTTTGATCCTCTAGAAACACGAAACCCGCAGGCCGTATGATTTTAAAGGGCTGCGGGTAGTCTCAATCCTGATTTGATAAGAGCTTGATCGAGGAGTTCGGCCGAATCGGCTTCACGTGCCATTCGAGCCGTACAGACCTCTGTAATGAGCATCTGACGAGCGCGATCGAGCATTTTCTTTTCACGGAACGAAAGCGGCTTTTGCATTTGCAGGATCAGCAGCGCCTTCAGAACTTCCGCTACTTCGAGAAGACTTCCGTGCTGCATTTTCTCGGAATTCTCTTTGAATCTGTCCTTCCAGTCCCGATTCGATCTGCACTTCCCACCCGCAAGGAAACACAATACTTTGGCTACTTCGCTGGTCTTTGTCACCTTGCGCAGGCCGACGCCGTCAGCGTGGCTGCAAGGGACCATGACGGTCATGTTATTCAGGTTTAGCCTTAGGAGGTAGAAGCGTTCGAAGCGGGTTCCGAACGCTCGGCTGGAAATATTCTCTATCGTCCCAACGCCGTGGTTGGGGTAAACGACCTTCTCGCCGATTTGGAACGTCATGCTAGGCGTTGTACACCTCTCTCAAGTTGTCAACTGCAACAGTACTTCCCGGTTAGTCGATGTTAAGTCGATAGCGCTCGATTGTCAATAGGAAACTTCAATGGAAGGTCAAGTGGATGTTGGAGTTGCTGAAATGAAAGGAAAGTCCGGGGACGCCTCTATACCGCCCCGTACGGAAGCACCACCCGCAGGTGCAAAAGCCGATTGCCACTGCGGGGGGTGACCGCCGTTAAGGAGAGGTAACGTAATCGTTAAACCCCAGAAAAGGCGAAAGATAACCCGACTTTGAGGGGTGTTATCGATCGCATACGAGTGTGGACTATTCACCACACTCGGTCAGGATCGCTTCGAGCTGATCGACCGCGAAATCGGCCTGATCTTCAGTGATGACGAGGGGCGGACACAAGCGGATCGTATTGGCTCCGGCACCGAGGATCAGGATGCCGCGCTCGAACGCCATTCGTTCGATCCTGTCGCGCAGGATCGGATTCCGCTCCTTGGTCGCCTGGTCTTTTACCAATTCGAACCCAATCATGAGGCCCAGCCCGCGAACATCGCCAACGCATGGGAATTTCTCAGGCCAGGATTTCATCCGCGCCATCATAGCCTTACCAACCTTCGCGGCATTTTCGATCAGGCTCTGGTCGAGGAGTTCGATGGTCGCAAGCGCAGCCGCGCAACTGACCGGATTTCCTCCGAACGTCGATGCATGCGCACCCGGAGGCCAGTGCATGATCTCCGCCCGGGATATCATCGCGGAGAGCGGCATACCACTCGCAATCCCCTTGGCTATTGCCATGATGTCGGGCACCGCGTTCTCGAAATGATCGCAAGCCCACATCTTGCCGGTGCGCCCCATACCCGATTGCACTTCGTCGAAGACCAGGAGGATCCCGTATTTCTTCGAGATCCGCGTCAGCTCGTCGAAGAATTTCTGAGGGGGGACAACGTATCCGCCTTCCCCTTGGATAGGCTCCACGACTATCGCGGCGACCTCATCAGCGGGGAGGATCGTCTTGAACAGTTGATTCTCGATCACCTTGACGCACTCGGTCGCGCAGGTATCCGGATGCTTGCCGTAGGCGCAGCGGTAGCAGTAGGCGTAGGGAATATGAGTAACGCCGGGCACGAGCGGGCCGAAGCCGCGCTTCTGAACCGATTTCGAACCGGTGAGTGAGAGCGCGCCCATCGTGCGCCCGTGAAATCCGCCGAAGAAAGCAATGAACTTATCACGTTTCGTGTGATAGCGCGCGAGCTTGAACGCGGCTTCGACCGCCTCGGCTCCGGAGTTGCCGAAGTAGACGCGCCGGGGAATGGACGCTCCTCCGGGAGCGATCGCCGCGAGCTTCTCGGCGAGTTCCACCATGTTCTCGTAATAGAAATCCGTACCCGACATGTGCAGGAACCGGGTAGCCTGTTCCTGGATCGCACGGATTACACTCGGATGCGCATGGCCAGCGGCGACAACGGCAATGCCGGCATTCAAATCGAGGAAGCGATTGCCATCGACATCCTCGACAATGGCTCCTTCCCCCCGCGCGATAGCCAGCGGGTAGGAACGAGTATAGGACGGTGACAGAACGGTGCGATCCCGTTCCATCAGCGCGACCGCTTTCGGGCCTGGCAAAGCGGTGATCAGATGTGGCAAATCGGAACCCGAACGGGTTGATTGCCGAAGTGAGTCCTGAACCACGAGACACCTCCAAGACGATTACTAATTTGTTGTGAGAAGAGGCGAAATCCGGCAGCGCGGATTAGTCACCGGCGAACAAGGAGGGACGGGCTGTGGATGGCATGGCCATTTCAATTCATTTTACCAGACAGGCCGCGGCTAAACCAGGAATTTCGATGCGCGTAGGAGGGGTCCGACGAGGACACGTGAGGTGAGAAGGCTTTCAATGTCTGGTTTTTGTCAGGTTTGTGTCACGTTAAGAAACGTGGAGAAATACGCTAACTTATCGCTCAAGTTCAGCGTCTGAATGGGAACGCGCGTCCTATAATAGTAAGCACTTTTGAATGCAGCCGACCCAGAACGTAGTACCGCTCCAACCTTTACCCTCCCATCCACCCGGTGTAGAACCGCGGCGCGGACCTGTCGCCGTTCCGCCACCGCCTAAGCGTCCGAGACGCTGGGGATGGTTCGTGCTCGGCGCGGCGGGAATCGGACTGGCGGCGGCCTGGTATCTCGGACTCGCCAAGGATACCACCGGCACGTCGAACCTGGTCGTAAAGACGCAGGCCGCGGCATCGGGAAGGGTCGAGCAGGTTCTGCGGCTCACGGGGGTTACGGTCGCCGAGACGGCGTCCAACTTGTTGACTCCTCAACTACATGGCAGCCGATCGGGTTCGAATCGGGAACCTGCGGGCGGAGTCACGGATATCCCCAGCTTGGCCGTCGCATCGCGAGCTGGAGGGAACGCCTCGCCTGCGACTTCCAGCGGATCCACGAGCAACCTCTCCCCCGCCCTGCAGGCCGCTACGTCCCGCACCGGCACTGGCCCCGCGGCAGCTACGCAGGTTTCGACTGCGGCGAGCAACTCCACATCTACGACCATGGGCGCCGAGGGGATAGGCACAAGCGCCGCCGATTTGATTGCGCGTGCTTCCAGCAGTGGGCCCAGCGACGATTTCGCGCTGATCCTGCAGGAGGTCGTGAAGCCGGGCTCGATGGTGCGGAAGAATCAGATTGTCGCCGAATTCGATCGCCAATTCATGCTGACGCGGCTCGATGATTACAAGGCTTCAGTCGCCCAGAGCGCGGCATCGCTGCGGCGTCAGAAAGCCGATCTTGCCGTCGCCCGCAAGGCGAAGGAGCAGGAACTGCTCGCGGCGAAGGGCGCGTACGAAAAAGCCCAATTCGATATGAAGACGATCCCGGTGCTCTCCGCGCTCGACGTGCAGCGCACCAAGCTCGCCCTCGAGGAGACCGACGCGAAATTCAAGCAGTTGCAGACGGAGCTGAAGTTCCTCACGGCGAGCGAGCATGCGCAGGTCAGAGGTTCCGAATTGTCGCTCGAGCAGACCGCCGCGGAATTCAAGAGGTCGAAGACGAACGCCGACAAGCTGCTGGTGAAATCCCCGATCGACGGCTTGACCGTGATGCTGACGACCTGGCGCGGCGGCGATTTGGGGCAGGTTCAGCAGGGCGACAAATTATATCCCGGGCAGGGGTTCATGCAGATCGTGGATCCTCGATCGATGGCGATCGACGCGATCGTCAATCAAGCCGACGCCGAGAAATTGCGGATCGGGATGAAGGCGCGCGTGCGGTTCGACGCCTATCCGGATCTGGAACTTCCGGCCCGCGTGTATGCGCTGGGAGGGATTCCGAAGTCGAGCCGGGCGCGCCCTGATTGGGTGAAAGAGATCCCCGTGCGGCTGAAGCTCGAACAGATGGACACTCGAGCGCTGCCCGATCTGTCGGTCGCGGCGGACATCATCATCGACACCGGCGCGGACGATTCGGTGGTGGTGCCATCCTCGAGCGTCTTCGACCAGGGCGGCAAGTCGTACGTGATGGTCGATGCAGGCGCGGGACGATTCGACCGGCGGCCCGTCGAACTCGGACTTGCGAACTTCACCGAAGTCGCGATCCGCGCGGGATTGAAGCCGGGCGAGCGTGTGGCGCTCGATGGCCGGAATACGTCTGCTAATTCGGAAAAGAAGGACTGAGGATGTCGAAGGATTTGAAGCCGAAGCAGAAGCTGGGACAATCCGGCGCATGGACCACGCGCAAGAAATGGATCGTGTGGTCGACGCTAGCCGTTGCGGCGGGAGTCGGATTTTGGCAGTTTCGCTCGGTGGGCGTTACTCCCGTAGAAGTTCCGGTGGCGCGCGTGCGGCAGGGCGATTTCATCATCAGCATCAAGACTCGAGGGGAAATCAAGGCGGTGCGTTCGGTGATGATTACGGCTCCGCAGGTGCCGGATTTGAGCATCGTGAAGCTGGCGGAAACCGGACGGCCGATCCACAAGGGCGACATCGTCGTCGAGTTCGACGCCGCGCAGCAGGAACAGAATTATCTCGAGCGCAACACGAGCGTCCGCACAGTCGATAGCGAGGCCGTGCAAACGAAAGCCTCGCACCGCATCACAAACGAACTCGATGGCATGAGCAAAATGACCGCCGAATATAACGTCGAGCGGGCCAAGCTCGAGGCGAGCAAAGCGGAAGTGATCTCGCAAATCGAAGGCGCGAAGGATCGCATCGACGTTGGAATTTCCGAAGGCGAACTCGGGCAGGTCAACACCAGCATCGATTCGCATCGCGTCGCGCAGACGGCCGATCTCGAGCGGCTCGAGCAGAGGAAAGACAAGTACCTGCGCGACATGGCGCGAACTAAAGGATACCTGGGCAGCATGGTGCTGCGCGCGCCGATCGACGGCGTCGTGAACGTCATGCCGAACTTCCGCACGCAGGGATCGTTCGGGTCGGCGCCGCCGCCGTTTAAGGAAGGCGATAAGGCGTGGACGGGCGCGCAGATCGCCGAGATTCCTGACTTGAGTGCGATGCGGATCGAATTGAAGCTCGATGAAGTCGACCGCGGCAAGCTGCAGTTGGGAATGAAGGGAACGGTGCGGGTTGACGCGCTGCCGGATAAAGAGCTGCCGGTCGATCTCGACTGGATCAGTCCGATCGCATCGATCAACTGGCGCGGAGCGATGCAGGAAAAACAGTTCCCCGCGCGGGCGACTTTGCAACAGCTCGATCCGCGGCTGCGGCCCGGCATGAGCGCGGGTGCGGAGCTCGTGCTCGAGAGCTATCCGAATTCGATCCTGATTCCGATCCGCGCGAGCGTGACGAGCAACGGGAAGCCCGCCGTTTATGTTCAGAAGGGCGACGGATTCGTGCTGCGGCAGATCGAAGTGGGCGAGCGGAACGATACGGATCTGGTGGTCCTCAAGGGGCTCAAGGCCGGCGAGACGGTGGCGCTCGAAAATCCGATTGAGGCAGCGAAGAAGGCGAAGAAGCTTTAGGAATTCAGCGGAAGATGAAGAAGATTTTGTTACGGCTGTTTATTGTTGCGCTCATCGGAGGCGCCAGCTACGCGGGCTATATGGCGATCCAGAGCTTGCCGAAGGGCGAGGCGACGATCGCTACTGCGACCGTGCAGCGCGGCGATGTCACGGTCAAAAGTTATGCACGCGGAGAATTGCGGGCGGTGCGGTCGGCGACGCTGATTGCGCCGAACCTGTTTGGCACGGTGCAGGTGACGAAGCTCTCACCGCTGGGTGCATTTGCGCGAGAGAAGGATCTGGTGGTCGAGTTCGACGATTCCGAAGTCCTGTCGCGGATTGAAGACAAGCAGCTCGAGCTCGATCAGATCGATGAGCAAATCGCCAAGGCGCAGGCGGACCTCGCGATCCGCAACAGCCAGGATGAGGTCGAATTGCTGAGTGCACGATTCGCGGTGCGGCGCGCGGAGCTCGAGGTGCAGCGCAATGAATTGCTGGCCGCGATCGATCAACAGAAGAACAAATTGAATCTCGAAGAATCGAAGCGTCACCTGCAGGAACTCGAGAGTGACGTCAAATCGCGGCGCGAACAGGCGCTCGCGGAACTCGCGGTGATGCAGGAAAAGAAGAACACCGGAAATCTCGAAATGACGCGCGAGAAGGCGCGTTTGCAACAGGTGAAACTGCTGGCGCCGATTTCGGGGCTCGTCGCGATCCGCCAGAATCGCACTGGATTCTTCTTTCCCGGAATGCAGATTCCAGACGTCCGCGAAGGCGATCAGGTGCAGCCGGGGATGCCGGTGGCGGACGTCCTCGATCTTTCCGAAATGGAGATCGTCGCGAAGGTCGGCGAGCTCGACCGCGCGAATTTGACCGAAGGGCAAGAGGCGGAGCTGACGCTCGATGCCCTGCCTGAGAAGAAACTGAAGGCGCGCATCAAATCGTTGAGCGGTACGGCGAGTTCGAACGCGTTTTCGTTCGATCCGGCGAAGCGGTTCGACGTCGTCTTCACGATCGACATGCAGGCGCTGCTGGCGGCGTTAGGAGCGAAGCCGGAGGCGGTGCGGAGAATCCTGCTGACCGCGGAACAGAATCGGCGGAAGCGTGTCGAGACCGCAATTCCCGCAGTGGCAGCGGCACCGGCGTCCACGGCTGCGCCAGGCGCGCAGATGCTCGGATTGGCTGCGCCGAAAGCATTCACGGATCAGGAAATGGCGAACGCGAAGCTGCCTCCGCCTGCTGAAGAGGACACGCAGTTCGACGTCCTGCTGCGGCCGGGCTTGCTCGCGGATGTGAGCATTTTGATCGAGCGCGTTCCCAATGCGATCCACGTGCCGATGCAGGCGGTGTTTGAAAGAGAAGGTAAACCGGTCGTGTATGTGAAGACAGGGAACCGGTTCGATCCTCGCGAGATCAAGCCGGCGAAACGGAGCGAGTCGACGATGGTGATCGCGTCAGGAGTGAAGCCCGGGGAGATCGTCGCGCTCGCCGATCCGACGAAGAAGGAATCCGACAAAAAAGAAAAAGGCTCGGGCGGCGGCGGAGCCATCCAGGCGTTGCCGGGGGCCAAATAATGAATCTCTCAGGATTGCTGCCTGAGCTGCAGATGGGCCTGTCGAGCCTGTTCGTCCACAAGCTGCGGAGCTTGCTGACGATGCTCGGCATGATCTTCGGCGTCGGAGCGGTGGTGGCGATGCTCGCGATCACCGCGGGTGCGCAGAAAGAGATGATGTCGTTCATCGATTTGCTGGGCGTGAACAACATCATCATCCAAGCGAAAGAAGCGCAGGACCGCAATGAACTGCAGGCGCGGCGGCTCGTATCGCCGGGCATGACGTTCCGCGACTACCGCGCTATTTCCGAGAATGTGCAGGGCATCGAGGCGTCGACTCCGAGGAAGCGGTTCAAGCCCTTGAAGCTCCTTCCGAAGGGCACCGGCGACATGCCGATGCTGGTCGGCGTCGATCCGAGTTTCCTCGAGATCAACAATCTGCGGCTGGTCGATGGGCGGTTCTTCAACAACGAGGATAACGACCGCTCGTCTCCGGTCTGCGTGCTGGGTGAAGGCGCGAAGGTGAGCCTGCTCGGTTACGATCCTGCGATTGGGAAGTTCGTCAAGATCAACGACGTCTGGCTGCAGGTGATCGGCGTGCTGGCGGGCCAGGCGACAGCGGATTCCGATGAAGTCGAGTCGGGCGATCGCAACAACATGATCATCGCGCCGCTGAATACCGTGATGCGGCGGTTCGAGGATAACAACTCGTATCTCAAAGACGAGATCGATGGAATTTATTTGAAAGTCGATCAAGGTGTAGATTCGATCGAGACCTCGAAATTCGTAAAGGCGATCCTCGCGACCACGCACAAGGACGCGGGCGATTACGACGTGATCGTGCCGGCCGGCTTGCTCGAACAGCGCAAGCGGACGCAGTTCACATTCAAAGTCGTCATGATCTGCATCGCGGGCATTTCGCTGTTAGTGGGCGGCATCGGGATCATGAACATCATGCTCGCGACCGTGCTCGAGCGAACGCGCGAAATCGGCGTGCGGCGCGCGATCGGAGCTAGGCAGGCGGACATCATACGCCAGTTCCTGGTCGAGGCCGTCCTGATTTCGATCATGGGCGGACTCATCGGCATCGCGTTCGGATTCAGTTTGTCATGGGCGATCGCGAAGGCGACGGGATGGTCGACGGTGGTGACGTTCACGAGCATCGCGGTGGCGTTCGGAGTGTCGGTGGGAATCGGATTGCTATTCGGAATTTATCCAGCGGTGCAGGCAGCGAAGCTGGATCCGATTGAGGCGATCCGGTATGAGTAACGATCGGGGAGGGTTCGCGGATTGAAGATGCGACAGTGCCTGGCATTGGGTTTGTGCAGTTTTTATGCGGTATTTGGACAGGATCAGGCAGCGCATGTGCTCGCGCCGCCGGCGCCGGTGATCGCTCCGGAGCCGATTTTTGGCACGCCTGCTTACGTGCGGCGGCGGTTCTATCATCCGTCGACGATCGTGAATATCGAAGGTCCGAAGGGACTGCGGCAGTACGTCGCGGATGGAAAACTGCGGCTGAACCTGCGCGGATTTTTGGGTCTGACGCTCGACAATAATTACGACATCCAGGTGCAGCAGTTGTCGGTGCAGTTTTCCGAGAACGCGATTACGCGCGCATTCGCGGTGTTCGATCCGACGCTCATCACGAGTTACGCCGACACGCGGCAGAAGACTCCGAGCGCGACAGCCCTCGCGGGAGCGGCGACGCTCGATCTCTTGACCGAACCGTTCAGTATCGGCGTGACGCAAGAGGTTCCGACGGGCGCGACTTATTCCGCAAGCTTCGGCCAGACGCGGTCGTCGACGAACAGTTCATACAGCTTGCTGAATCCTGTATTTTCGACGGCCTTGAGCGTGAGCGTCAACCAGCCGCTGCTGCGCGGGCGCGGAGCGTACATCACCAAGCTCCCCATCACCCTCGCGCGCAGCCGTCTGAACACGGCGCAAGCGAGTCTCGAAAATCAGGTGCTGCAATTGATCGTCAACGCCGAGCAG
>DASXZC010000494.1:0-2596 GCA_036502165.1 Bryobacteraceae bacterium | reverse complement strand
TCGGAATTCGTGATGCAGTTTCAGCAGTTCACGGGACCGGCAATGGCCAAGGGCGTCGAGGACACCGCGTTCTACAACTTCAATCGCCTTGTCTCGCTGAATGAAGTCGGCGGCGACCCCGGAGAGTTTGGGGTCTCGACGGCGGAGTTCCATGCGTGGTGCCACCGCATCGAAAGCGACTGGCCACACACGATGCTTGCTTCCTCGACGCACGATACCAAGCGTGGCGAAGACGTCCGCGCGCGAATCAACCTGCTTTCGGGAATGCCCGGGCTCTGGTCCGAAACCGTTCTGCGATGGGCCGTTCGAAACGAGCCGCTGAAAACCGGTGGGTTGCCCGATCGCAATACCGAATACCTTCTCTACCAGACTCTGGTCGGAGCGTGGCCGATCGACGCGGATCGCCTGAAGGCGTACATGCTCAAAGCCGTTCGAGAGGCGAAGAGGCGAACGTCGTGGACAAGCCAGAATGCCGAATTCGAGAATGCTCTCGAGCATTTTGTGGAAGGCATCATGGCCAATTGCGAGTTTCTGGAGGACGCGCGCGCATTCATCGAACCGCTGGTGTTTCCCGGGCGAGTGGCATCGCTCGCGCAGACGCTGTTGAAACTTACCGCGCCGGGCATCCCGGACACATATCAGGGGAGCGAGACCTGGGACCTGAATCTGGTTGATCCGGATAACCGGCGGCCGGTGGATTTCGACTTGCGCCGGCGGCTGATGGATTCTCTTGCATCGATGACCGTGGAAGAAACCATGCAGCGTATGGACGAAGGGCTCCCCAAGTTGTGGGTCGTGAAACAGGCGCTATCGGTGCGGGAAAAATTCGGACCTTATGCTCCGCTGCCGGTTTCAGGTGAAGCGCAGGACGAGGTTGTAGCGTTTTCGCGTGGCGACGTCGCGGTGATCGTTGCCCGGTCCGCGCGGGATATCGGTTCGTGGGGTGACACCACGGTAGACTTGCCGTCCCGAAAGAATTGGCGAAATCTGCTCACGGGGGATGAGCTCGCTCAGAGTCCGGTCTCGTTGTCCGGTTTATTCCTCAGGTTTCCCGTCGCTCTGCTGGTGTGCTGAGCTCCGCTGCGCGCGAAGCCGTACAGAGGGTCCGGCACAGACGAGGGCGTCTGCCCCACTTGTGCTAGTTTGACGAAGCACCGCACTACCTCCGCCACGCTCCACGCCTGGGCAATACATGCACGCGGCGTGTGCGGCCGCTCCGCGTCGAAGATCTCGCTGATCGATCCGACGCACGCCTGATCCAGATGCGCTGCGAAGCCGTTCAGCAGATCCGGGCCGCACCGCTCCGGATGAACCCGGGCAAGCGCGTCGATATACGGTCCGATCAGCCAGGCCCAGACCGAACCCTGGTGATAAGCGGCGTCGCGCGAGCGCAGATCGCCATCGTAGCGTTGTTTGTAGTCCGGCTCCCCGGGCGCCAGGGAGCGCAAACCTACGGGTGTGAGCAGGAAGTTCGTTGCCGCGTCGACCACGGGCGCCCAGCGCGTTTCGTCGAGCACCGGATTTTCCAGCGAGATCGCGAAAAGCTGATTCGGCCGGCACGCGGGGTCGTTGCCGGGCGGGCCGCCGCCCGACGCCCCGTCGACAACATCGAACAGGTATTGCCGCTCCGGATTCCAGAACTTTGCGTTGAAGGATTCGCGCGCCCGCTCCGCATGGTTCCGATAGAGTTCCGCGCGAGACGCGGTCCCCTCTTCTTCGGTCCACTTCCCAAGCAGGCAAAGAGCGTTGTACCAGAGAGCGTTGATCTCAACCGCCTTCCCGCGCCGCGGGGTGACTACCCAGTCATCCACCTTGGCATCCATCCAGGTGAGCTGGTAGCCCTCTTGCCCCTGAGCGAGCAGACCGTCGCCTGGATCGACGTGGATGCCGAACCGCGTTCCCTCGATGTGGGCATCCGCGATTTCGTACAGCTTCGGCAGGATCGTCTGAAGCGTAATTCTGTCGCCTGTCGCATCGAGATAGCGCGAGACGGCATGGAAAAACCACAGGCTCGCATCGGCCGTGTGATACAGCCCCTGCTTCTCCCCTTCCGGGAACATATTCGGGATCAGACCATCGCGGATGTAGTGCGCAAAAGTGCGCAGGATCCAGCGAGCCTCCTCATGACGGCCGGTTACGAGCGTCAGCCCCTCGAGGCTGATCATGGTGTCGCGGCCCCAGTCCGTGAACCAGTGATAGCCTGCGATCACGGTCAAAGGCTCATCGCCCGAGGCGCGCGCGCGGGCGGCGTCTTCGCTACGGCCGGCGGGTGTGATCAGGAACTGATCGGCGGCAAGTACAAGTTCCGGAAAAATTCCTCCGCAAACCTGACAGGGAGCCTTGCAAACCAGAGAGCGGCGCCGGGACAACTCAGCCGCGCGCACTTCCTCATAAGGAAGCGCCTCGATAATTTCCCAGGGTTCGGTGGATGCTGTCAGTGTGATCACCGAGCCCGGCTCGAGGTCGGCGCGAAAATATCCGGGGCTCCATAACGACCCTTCGAAGGCATAGCCGCGATGTTTTTCGAAAAGATAGTCGATTTCTACCGACTTCGGATCGTAAGTGAACCCCGTCGTCGGCGTAGTCCTCATGCGGA
>DASXZC010000493.1:0-15001 GCA_036502165.1 Bryobacteraceae bacterium | reverse complement strand
CGCTGGCGCCGAACTGCTGCCACTGGTGAATCGGCTGGGTGTAGTTGCCTTGCGATTTGGGGAGCGGATCGAGCGCGTTCCAGGTCGGATAGCGCAGGTAATAAAAGAGATCCCCGTGGATCACGTTGCTGCCGGATTTCGTCACGGCGTTGACTATGCCGCCGGCCGCCTGGCCGAGCTCGGCGCTATAGTTGCTGGCGCTGACTTGATACTCCTGAATGGAGTCGAGACTGTAGACGTAGGCTCCGCTGAGGGCGCGTCCGCGGGCTTCGGAGAAGAGCGCCTGGTTGTTGTTGGCGCCGTCGACGGTGTTGCCGTTATAGATTCCCGAGATGCCGCGGTAGGAGACGAGGCCGGAAGTTCCGTCGGTCGTGACGTTCGGCGTCATCAGCACGAACGTATCCCAGCGGCGGCCGGAGACCGGGAGGCTGTCCTTCTGATTTTGAGAGATGGTTTGCGAGACGTCGGTCTTCTCGCTGTCGACGACGCTGCTGGCGCCTTCGACGGTGATCGTGTCGGTGGTGGTCTTGAGGGTGAGGCCGAGATCGACGCTCAAAATCTGTCCTACCTGGAGCGACAAATCTTTGCGGACCAATTTGGCGAAGCCTTCCTTCGAGACGGACACCTGGTAAGGGCCGGGCTGCAGAAACTGTGCTACATAGTTACCGGCTTCGTTCGTGGTGATCGAACGTGCGACGCCGGTGTCGGTATTCAGGATATCCACTACGGCTCCGGGAACGGCGGATCCGCTCGGATCGGAGATGCTGCCGGTGATGGTTCCGGCGCCCGTGGTTTGCGCGAACGCGGCTCCAGTAAAGAGGCTCGCCAGCGCGATCAGTAAGACGCCCGAGGTAAGGGATGTCTTCAGACCTGAGAAAGGTTTCATGGTTACTCCAAAGCAAAAGAGACTAAGAACTACTAGGTGCGGTTGGACCGCGGGGTCCGGCTCAGCGGGGAGGTTTTAAGACCGTTAAGCTATCTTAGCATTCGGTAATTGAAGAAATGTTACAGCACGATGAAAACGGGCTTACGCGCGGATGCGGAAGCGGAAGGTCATGTCTTCGCCGAACCACTGGACATAGTTCGTGCCCCAGCCGTTGTTGAACAGGCTGAAGTGGAAGCCGTTCTTGAGATCCGGCTGGTCGCGGGTGAAGTGGACTGCGAGGCGTTCGCCGAGCGTGACTAGGGGGGCGTCGAGCGTTTCGATCCGGAAGGGGCCTTCCTGATAGTTGAGGCCTCCGATGACGGCGTGCATGGCGCGGTTGCCGCCGCTGATCACGTCGAACGGGGAGACTGAGCTGCCTGACTTTTCGAGGAGCCATTTGCGAGGGTCGGCGACTGGCGGTTGGAAGGTCATCCATAGGCCTTCCGGCATGCGGTTGGCGGGCTTGCCGAACCAGGAGAAGAGGATGTCCACGACGGGTGCGTTATCCGGTAGCAGGAGTTCGAGGAACATCCGCGAAGGCCATGCGGTGCGTCCGGAAGCGAGGGCTTTCGCGTCGTCGATCGCGAGTTGGGCGACGATGCGGTGGCCTTGGGCGTCGTGGGATTTGTGGCAGGCTTTGAGTTGCGGATGCCAGGTGCGGCTCTCGGCGCCGAAGCGGTCGATGTTGGGTTTTCCGAAGTCCTTGGGGGCCCAGTCGGCGTCGCTCTTGAGATACGCCTTGAAGAAGCGGTCATAGTCGGACTTGGCGAGGGTCTGGTAGGAAAACAGCGCCAGCGGGGACTGAGCCGTCGCCCATTCGCGCCCTGTCTTTTTGCTATGCAGCCGCGAAATTGCGCCGGTCGTGGGATCGAGGGCGAGGGTGAAGTGCTTTGTGTCTATTACTTGTTGCGGCGGGTGCGTCGTGAGTCCGGTTGTGGCGGGCTCGACGGGATGGAGGCTCTTGAGGCGCGCGGTGGCTTCGTCTTTCAACGGAGCGGGAAGGGTCGCGACCGCGTCGTAGAGATCCTGACGCTTTTCCTTCCAACTTCCGAGTACCACCTGGTATTTGGGCTGCCCGAGCATCGACGCCAGATCGCGCGGCGTGTAGTGGTCGAAGTCCAGCCAGGTCTTGGTGTCGGTGCCCCAGGTGTGTTCTACTTCGAGGAGGAAAGGGCTGAGGAATTTGAGATCGGTGGCGTCGCCGACGTGCAGTTTGCCGGCTTTGATCCACTCGTCGCGCAGGCGCGCCATTTCGCGGTAGCGGGCGACTTTGGTGGGGTCGCTGGCGATGCCGTAGATCCAGGTGTCGCCGATCTCGTTCTCGATCACGGGCAGCTTGGCGCGATAGGGTTCGACGGCGTTGGCGATCGTCGTCAGATCGGTGGCCGTTACTGAAGCGTTCGGGAAGCGCTTGCGCAGGCCGGCGTGGATCGCGTGGATTTCCTCGATCGTGTGAGGGCCGGCATTATCATCGCGGACTTCGACATCGATGGCGAGATCGGATCCGGGGACCTTCACGACGCCGCCGTACTCGGTGCGGTGGTACATGATGATGATCGAGTGTCCAGCGGCGTCCTTCCAGACGAATAACGGTGGAACATCGGGAGGCGTGCTGGCGGAGTTCACGCCGATGTCGAGCAGTTTGATGCCTTGTTCGGCGAGGGGACCGATCAGAGCGCGCGTGTGACCCGGGACGTCGGTCATTTTCGCGCCGGTGGTGGTGCGTCCGAAGCGGCGGTCGAGGGATTTCGCGAGTCCGAGTCCACCGGCGATCAGGGAGCGGTCCATCAGTTCCGTTTGCCAGGTGAAGGGAATGCCGTGCCAGGCGATATCTCCTGATCGGAGGGCCTGTTCCATACGGGCGCGGGCGGCGGGGGCGGCGCGCTCGAGATACTCGTAGATCAGCCAGGATCCGGTGGTCCACACGTAGCGGTCGTTGCCGTGCTTTTTGAGAGTGGCGGCCGTTTCCATGGCTAGCGGGAAATACTGTTCGAAGTACTTCTTGATGATGTTCGCTTGCGTGTCGATGAAGCCTACATCGAGGTGGCACTTGAACATCACGAGTACGCGGCGAACGCTGGGATCGGGGGCTTCCACTGCGGCAAACGTGGCTCCGCTGGCGGCCAGCAGGCTGCCCACAAACTGACGGCGTCTCATATCGCTCTTGATTCTACTTTGATTCTGAGCGGCTTTGATACCAACGCAGTACTCGGAGGGCGCGTAGGGCGTTCCAGCGGCTCGCGCTGCCGATCGCGGTTTCCATTTGAATCGGGATGTATTCGGGGTGAAGGAGGTTGAGGGGCCAGCGTCCGTTCTGGTGGCGGCGGGCGATGACGACTTCGATCGCTTCGCTCATGCGGTCGTCGGGCTTGATACCGGCGTTGCGCAGATAATCGAGTCCGCGCAGGACGTCGTAGTGCCAGAACGTCGGGAACGTGAAGCGGAGCCAGCGTTTGTTGATGACTTCGCCGGTGCGGAGGGAGCGGAACATTTTTCGGTCGAGTAGATATCGCTCGCCGCGGCGGCGCGCCTTGGTGACAGCGGCCGATTTGCCTGCCGCGCGCTCGTAGGTGAGGAGTCCTTCAAGGACGCAGATGGTCGTGTGGAACGAAGACCGGTGGCTCTTTGGCGCTTCGCAGTTCCAACCGCCATCCTCGAGTTGCTCACTGAGGAGGCGTTGGCATAGTGCGGCGTTCGGTTCCTTGAAATATGCGCCGATGCCGAGGATCCGGCCGTTGATGCAGGGTTCGGTTTCGCCATCGAGGTACGGCCGGTTGTCGAGCCCTTTGAACTTGAGGCGCTTGTCGACGCGGCTGATCATTTTTTGCGCCTGCTTGCTTGCGGGATCGAGGCCGAGTTTCTGCAGGACGGAGAGCGAGTAGAGGACGATGAGCAGGCGGCGGTCCTGTTCGCGCATGTCGGCTCGCCATCCGGGTGGGGCGTCGCCCCAATCGCCGGCGGACGTTTGAGCGGCGAGGAGTTCGGCTCCCCAGCCTGCGGTTGCGATGCGGGCGCGCTCGGCGGCGATGGCGACGGCGGATTCATCGGTCAGGTCGCGCATGACCTGCCAGCGGATCGAGGGATCCGCATCCTCGAGGAGCCATTTCAGATGCGCGGGCTTGGGTGCGTAGACGGTCACTTGGGGGTCACGTGGATGAGTGCGCCGTTGGTCGAATCTTCGAGCATCCACAGGGATCCGTCGGGGGCTTCTTCGACATCGCGGATGCGTTTGCCGACTTCCCAACGCTCGGCGGATTTCGCGCCGCCATGGCCGTCGAAGATGATGCGGTTGAGGGATCGGGTGCCGAGGCCGCTGACGAGGCCGTTGCCGTTCCATTGCGGGAAGGTTTTCGTGCCGTGATAGAACATCAGATTGCCGGGCGCGATGACGGGGAGCCAATACAGCACGGGCTTGGCGAGGTCGGGGCGCGTGTCGGGTTTGGGAATCGGCACGCCGTTGTAGTTCTCGCCGTAGGAGACGAGGGGCCAGCCGTAATTCTTGCCCTTCTCGATGAGGTTGAGTTCATCGCCGCCGCGCGGGCCGTGTTCGACCTCCCACAATTCGCCGTTGGGGGCGAAGGCCAGGCCGTAGGGCGTGCGGACTCCGCTGGCCCAGGTTTCAGACGGCGTCAGGTTCGGGCCGGGGAAGGTGTAGTTGCTGATCACCTTCGCGTCCTGGGCGGCTACGGTGTCGCGGGGCGGATCGATGAGGGGAATGGTTGCCGCGCCGGTCTTTCCATAATTGGGGTTGCCGGGGGCGGGCTTGCCGTCGAGCGTGAGGCGGAGGATCTTGCCGACGGGCTCGTTGGGATCCTGAGCGGGGGTCATCCGCTGGCGGTCGCCGACGGAGAGGAACAGATATTTTCCATCGGGGGTGAAGGCGACTTGCGCGCCTTCCTGTCCGCCCTTGCCAGAGGGTTCCTGACGCCAGAGGACCTCATAATTTTCGAGCTTGGGGGAGGTCCCGCTGATATCGAGTTTGGCGCGGGCGAGGACGAGGGCGCCGCCGTAGTTGCCGGGCTCGGCGTAGGTGAGATAGACGTTGTGATCGGTGGCGTAGTGCGGCGAGAGGAAGATGCCGTGCATGCCGCTTTGGCCTTGATAGTAGACTTTGGGCGTATTCTCGATCTGCGTCTTCTCGCCCTTCTGGGTGACGAGCCAAACGGGTCCGACTTTTTCGGTGATCAACATACGGCCGTCGGGGAGGAATGCGATCCGCCAGGGGAGCTTGAAGGTCGCGACCGTGGTCATGTTGAAGGGCAGGCTGGGTTCGGGTTTCTGCTCGCCGATGTTGACTTGCGCCCAGGCTGCCGCGGATGCGAGCGAGAGAAGTAGCGCTCGATTCGCCAGGTTCATTTTCATTATTTCCATCGTATCGTACCCGGTTGGAGGTTCATACAATCTTCAGGTAAGCCTGCTACAGTCCTCTCGGAGAGGTTACACATATGCGTTCCTTGGCGGTTTTGTTGGTTGTGGGTTCGATGACGATCGGCTTCGCTCAGACGGCCGGTCCATACAAAGTGCTCAAGACGGCGAGGGTCGGTGGGGAGGGCGGCTGGGACTACATTTATGCCGATTCCGCAGGGCGGCGTCTGTACATCCCGAGGCGTGGAACGAATCCGGGCACACAGCCGGCCGTTCCGACGCGGCTGTCGATCTACAACCTCGATACGCTCGAGTTGGCGGGGGAAATCGAGGGCGTCGGAGGGCAAGGGACGGCGGTCGATCCGAAGTCAGGGCATGGGTTCACGAGCAGCAGGCCGGTGTCGATGTTCGACACGAAGACGATGAAGTTGATTAAGACGATCGATTGCGCCGAGGCTGCGAGGCCCGACGGCATTTACTTCGATCCTTTCAACGAACGGGTTTATATCTTCAGCCATCCGACCAAGGACGCGACGGTCATCGACGCCAAGGACGGCAAGGTGGTCGGCACCATCGACCTCGGCGGCGTTCCGGAGCAGGCCGTCGGCGACGGCAAAGGGATGCTGTACGTCGTCATGCAGGATGCCGAGGGAAGCGTCGCAGTCGTGGACGTCAAGGCAATGAAGGTGGTCACGCACTATCCGTTCGGCGACAAAGGCCATTGCAATGGATTGGCGCTTGATCCGAAGAATCATGTGCTGTTCGCGGCGTGTGGGAACTCGGGGAATCCGCCAGCCGAGCCGGCAAAGCCGATGATGGTTGTGATGAACGCGAAGGACGGCAAGATCCTCGCCAGCCTTCCGATTGCCGGCGGGTCAGACGGCGCGATATTCAATCCGGCGACCCACGAGGCGTTCAGTACGCAGGGAAATGGAACGTTGACAGTCGTGAAGGAGGAGAGTCCGACGAAGTTCGAAGTCGAGCAGAATCTGCAGACGATGAACGGCGCGCGGACGATCGCGTTCGACAGCAAGACCAACCATATCCTCACAATGAGCCAGGAACGTGGACCGGCACCGGCGGCCCAGCCCGGAGCTGCGCGTCCGAGGCCTGGGCCGGCGGTGCCGGGATCGTTCACAATCCTCTTGATCGGGAAGTAAGAAGCTACACTTCGTACGGATGGCGGTACACCGGACGAGTGACCATTTTTGATGCTTCGCTGTCGCCGGTGAACTTCGGCACGGGGCCGGGCTCGATGCGCAGGCTGCGTCCGACGCGGTAGCTGATGTTCGCCAGGTGGCAGAGATCCGCGCTGGGAACGGCGTTGCTGAGCGGATCATGCAGATCCGCCTCTTTGCGGGATCGCACGCACTCGAGGAAGTTCTTCATGTGGAGAGCCGTGGGATCGGTGGCGCCGCGCTCAGTCTTTTCCTCCATGATCAGTTCGCTCGAGTCGCCCTTGTACGCCTGGAATCCGCCGTCGCTCATGGCGGCCCATCCGTTGGTGCCGTAGAAGAGATTGCCGACGCCGATGTTCAGGGGGTTGGCGGCGGGTCCGACTTGCGTGGGCGCCGCACCGTTGGGAGGCGCCGCGGCCGGAGCTGCGCCTGCGGTGGGACGGGGTCCGGCGGTTACTACGCGAGCTTGCCGTACGCCTTCACCGTTGGTCATTTTGCCCCGCACCTCGATGACGAGTTGCGAGGGGCCGTAGCTGTATCCGGCTGTGAGCGTGTTGGGCGTTTCCGTATCGTCATCGATGCCGAACTTGCCGCCGAACGCGACCGCGGTTTTGGGCCATCCGAGGTCGCCGAGAGCCCAGCGTGCGATTCCGGTTTCGTGCACGCCCTGATTGCCGATGTCGCCGTTGCCGGTGTCCCAGAACCAATGCCAGAAATACGCGAAGCGCTTTTGATTGAAAGGCCGCATGGGCGCGGGGCCGAGGAACATATCCCAATTCACTCCGGGAGGCGTCGGAGTGTCGGGCGTGTGGCCGATCGAGGGACGAAGCTTGTAGCACAGCGCCTTCGTCATGTAGAGCGGACCAATGAGACCTTCCTGCATGGCGGCGATCGCCTTGATCTTGAAAGGCCAGCTTCGATGTTGGGATCCGACTTGCATGATGCGTTTGGTTTCGTGCTGCACCTGCATCATCCGCTGGCCTTCGTGGATGTTGTAGCAGGCGGGCTTTTCGCCGTAGACGTCCTTGCCGGCCTTCATCGCCCAGATGGCGGCGAGTGCGTGCCAGTGGTTGGGAGTCGCAATCGACACGGCCTCAACTTTGGGATCGGCGTACATCTGGCGCATGTCTTCGAACTCGGCGGCTTTCTCGTGTCCTTTCCTCGCGAGCGTCGACTGCGCCTTTTCGCGAGCGGCCTGATTGACGTCGCAGAGGCCGACGACTTGCGCCTCGCTGAGACCGCTATAGGTATTGAGATGGCTGCTGCCGCGGCCTCCGAGGCCGACGATGCCAACGTTGACTTTATCGTTTGCGCCCCATACGCGGACTGCGGATGCGGCAGTCAGGGCTCCGAGGAAAAACCGGCGAGTACTTGAATCAGACACCGTGGTGAGACTCCTTTTCAGGGCGATTGTATCAGGGAAGCGGGCCTTAGCGGCCGACCATACGCTGCAGTTGTGGCGGATAGCGGGCGCCTTCGACCGTGATTTGTGAGACGGCCGCGTCGATTTGAGCGAGGTCGGCGGCGCTCAGTTCGAGATCCGCGGAGGCGAGATTTTCTTCGAGGCGGTGCAGCTTCGTTGTTCCGGGAATTGGAACGATCCACGGCTTCTGCGCCAGCAGCCATGCGAGGGCGATCTGCGCGGGTGTGGCGTTCATGCGCGCGGCGATGGTGCCGAGTACATCGACGAGAGATTGGTTCGCCTTGCGGGCGTCCTCAGTGAAACGCGGGACGATGTTGCGGAAATCGTTCGCGGCGAACTTCGTGTCGGCATTGATGGCGCCGGTCAGGAATCCTTTGCCGAGAGGACTGAAGGGGACGAAGCCGATGCCGAGTTCCTCGAGCGTGGGAAGGATCTCCTGCTCTGGCTCTTTCCACCACAGCGAATATTCGCTTTGGAGAGCAGTCACGGGTTGCACGGCATGCGCGCGGCGGATCGACTGGACGCCGGCTTCTGAGAGTCCGAAGTGCTTGACCTTGCCTTCGGCGATTAGATCTTTTACCGTTCCGGCGACGTCCTCTATGGGAACGTTCGGATCGACGCGGTGCTGATAGAAGAGATCGATGCGGTCGGTCTTGAGACGCTTCAGCGCTGCTTCGGCAACGATGCGGATACGCTCCGGACGGCTGTCGACGCCTTTGGAGGGTACGCCGTCCTGGAATCCGAATTTCGTTGCGATCACCGCTTGATCGCGGAACGGCGCGAGTGCTTCGCCGAGCAGTTCCTCGTTGGTGAATGGACCGTAGGCCTCGGCGGTATCGAAGAATGTGACGCCGCGTTCGAAGGCGGTCCGGATCAGTGTGATGGCCTGCTGCTTTTCGGTCGGGGGACCGAAGCCGAAGCTGAGTCCCATGCATCCCAATCCGAGGGCTGAGACTTCGAGGTTTTTTCCTAATGTGCGCTTCTGCATAAATTCCTCCTCTTTCAGGGTAAACTTTATCCCCGGAAGGTCGGGTCGCGTTGGCGTCCGCGGTCGTCGGCGTAACGCGGTTTGGGGATGGCGATGCTGCCGCTGTCGGTGACGAGAGGAAGTCTTGCGGAGAACCACTCTTCGATGCGGGCGCGGTCGCCGCCGTTGATGGCGATTCCGCCGACTTGCTTTAGGCCGAATCCATAGAGTCGGATTTGGTGGAGCGGGACCAGGTTCACGACGATGGTCATGCGGCCGTATCCGCCCAGCTCCGGCACGCGAAAGATTTGTGTGCCAAGCGGGCGCACGATTTCGATCGAGTCGCCGGTCAGTACGAAATAAGTGCGCAGGAAGGCCGCGCCAAGAAGGGCGAGGATCAATAGAAATGCCGAGATCGCGAGGCCGGCCCAGAGTTCATCGGAGGGCTGGCGGCGCCAGGTCACGAGCAGCCATCCGTCGAGGGCGAGCATCGCTCCGGCGGCCGCGGCGGTGAAAGTCCACGCCAGGATTTGCTTAAAGATGCTGGGTTTGAACACCTGGCGAGAAGACATGGAACTTATGATACGCGTGCTGCGTTATGTTGACATGGGGCCCTTTCCGGGCTATACATAGTCTTGAAAGGTATTCTCGACATGGGCGAAGACAATCTGAATCCGGATCTGCTCCCCGGGACGCTGTACATGATGATTCTACGGACACTGAATCAGGAGCCGATGCACGGCTATGCGATTGCGAAGCGCATCCGCGATTGGTCGAAGGGCGATCTCGAGGTCGAGGACGGTTCCCTTTATCCTGCGCTCAACCGGATGTTGGGCAAGGGTTGGTTGAAGGCCGAGTGGGGCATGACCGAGAACAATCGGCGGGCGCGGTTCTACAAGTTGACTCCGGCGGGGAAGAAGCGGCTGGAGGCGGAATCGAGCGCGTTTAACAAGATGATCAAAGCGATCCAGCTCGTGATGCGAACGTCGTCGTAAAGAGGAACACATATGGCATGGTGGGATTTTTTGCGCCGTGACAAGGCGGACCGGGAATGGCGGGAAGAAATGGAAAGTCATCTGCAGATCTCCATCGATGCGTTCATGGCTGAGGGGATGTCTGCCGAGGATGCTCGTTCGGCGGCGCTGGTGCGAGCGGGCAACATGACTGCGCGGCGCGAGGAGATCTATCGTATGAACGGCATCGCTGTCGTGGATTCCATCGTGGGGGACGTGCGCTACGCGATCCGCGGACTGCGGCATAATCCGGGCTTTACGGTCGTCGCGATTCTTACGCTTGCACTGGGGATCGGCGCGAATACGGCGGTGTTCAGCGTCGTCGATGGTGTTCTGCTGAAGCCGCTGCCTTATCCACATTCTGAGGATTTAATCGCGTTGGCGCAGGTGGCGCCGGGCGCGGGCGGACTGATCGCGGGCAGCCACGGACTCGCGTTGTCGTCCTCGATGTACTTCACGTATTCCGAGCAGAATCGATCGTTCCAGACGATGGGCGTGTGGACCGGCGTCGATGTCACGGTGAGCGGCATGGCGGAGCCGGAGCAGGTTCCGGCGGTGCTCGCGAGTGACGGATTCCTGCAGGCCTTGGCCATCCGGCCCGAGGTGGGGCGCTGGCTGCTCGCGGGGGATCAAGTTCCTGGAGCGGCCGAAACCATCGTCTTGAGCTATGGATATTGGCAGCGCAAGTTTGGCGGCGATACGTCTGTCATTGGCAAAAAGGTCTTTGTGGACGGCCGTCCGCGCCAGGTCGTGGGGGTCATGCCGGCCAGTTTCCAAATCGTTGGTACGCGCGCGGATCTGATCCTCCCGTTGCAACTCGACCGCCGCCACGCGACCTTGCCTGGGTTCTACCTGAACGGTTTGGGCCGTTTGAAACCGGGAGTGTCTCTGGAGCTGGCGAACGCGGATATTGCGCGGCTGCTACCGATCTGGATGACATCGTGGCCGTTGTCCGACGGTGGCAAAACCGGGGATGCGCTGGCGCAGACGGTGTACCGTGCCTGGCGCATCGGACCCAATCTGCGTCCGCTGCGTGACGTCGTGGTCGGCAATGTGGGGAGTGTTTTGTGGGTGATCATGGGGACGCTCGGCATGGTGATGTTGATCGCGTGCGCGAACGTCGCAAACCTGCTTCTGGTGCGGACCGATTCGCGGCAACAGGAGCTCGCGATACGCGCGGCGCTGGGCGCGGGATGGGGAAGGATCGTGCGGCAGCTACTGATGGAAAGTCTGTTGCTGGCGCTTGCGGGCGGCGCAGCGGGCGTCGTGGTCGCTTATGAGGGTTTGCGCTTCCTGATCCACAATGGACCTTCGAATCTGCCGAGGCTGAATGAGATTACGCTCGATTCGAGCGCGCTCGCGTTTACGTTTGCCGTCGCGCTGTTGTCGGGGTTGGTATTCGGGCTCATTCCCGCGTTGAAATATGCGGGCCCTAATGTTTCGGGGTCGCTTCGAGGCGGAGGCCGAACCATGAGCGACAGCGGCGACCGGCAGCGCGCTCGCAATACGTTGGTGGTGGTGCAAGTCGCGTTGGCTCTCGTGCTGCTGATCAGTTCCGGGCTTATGATCCGGACGTTTAGTGCGATGCGGAATGTCGATCCGGGCGTGTCTCAACTCGACCAATTGCAGATCTTTCGCGTCTCAATTCCATCCGCGATCGAGCCTAGCGATGAGCGCGCTACGCGGATGGAAAATTCTATTGCGGATAAGCTGGCGGCGATTCCGGGGGTCCGCGCGGTGGGGTTTGGGACGGCTATGCCGCTCGACGAGGCGCCGCCGGATTGGGATGGAGTTTTGATCGAAGGGCAGAGCTACGCGACGGGATCGCGTCCGCCGATGCGGTTGTTTCGCAATGTGTCACCGGAGTTTTTCTCGGCACTCGGCGCGCGGATCGTCGCCGGGCGGGAACTTACGTGGACCGATATATACGGAAAGCGGATGTACGTTCTCGTGTCGGAGAATCTGGCGCGTGAGTTGTGGGGTTCGCCGGCGGCTGCGATCGGAAAGCGGATCCGCACGGGGGATGCCTCGGCTTGGCGTGAAGTGGTGGGTGTCGCGGCAGACATTCGCCACATGGGTGTGCAGGAGGGCGCGCCTCCCACTGTTTATTGGCCGGTTTACGGACAGGTTCCCTACGCCGGTTACATGCTGGCGAGCCGCAACGTTGCTTACGCGGTGCGAACGGACCGCGCGGGGACGGGGCCTTTGCTGAATGAGATCCGGCAGGCGGTGTGGTCGGTGAATGGCGCGCTGCCGGTCGCTCAGACTGAGACGATGCGGGAGGTCTTTGATCGTTCCATGGCGCGGACTGCGTTCACGCTCGTGATGCTCGGGATCGCGGGATCGATGGCGCTGGTTCTGGGCTTGATCGGAATCTATGGAGTGATTGCGTACGCGGTTTCGCAGCGGACGCGCGAGATTGGGATCCGGCTGGCGATGGGCGCGGAACCGGGGCAGGTGCGTCGAATGTTCGTCCGCTATGGCTTGCGGCTGGGCGCGGTGGGGATGGTGGTCGGAGTTGCTGCCGCGCTCGGGCTTTCGCGTTCGATGAAGTCGCTGTTGTTTGGTGTCGCGGCGGTCGATCCAGTGACGTTTGCGGTCGTGCCGCTATTGCTGCTCGCGGCGGTGGCGGCGGCGTGCTACGTGCCGGCGCGGCGGGCGTCGAACGTGGATCCGGTGGAAGCGATGCGGGTGAAGTAGTTTTGTAGTTTAGACTTCTTTGATGACTTGGAGCAGAGCGGTTAGAGATTTTCTGGTCGCGGCCGCTTTGCCATCCGGATGCTTCGCGTGCGTCTCGAGGGTGAAGTTTTCCTTGTAGCCGGACTTGAGGAGGGCGCGGATTTGGTGGAGATTGTCGAAGGTGCCTTCTCCGACGAAGGTCCAAACGACTTTGCCATCCGGGCCTTTTTTCCAGTCGCGGAGATGGACGTGGAAGATCCGATGAGGGTCTAATTTCGCGTACCCATCCGGATAGGCGACTTCGCCGGCCATGCCCGCGTTGTTGGGATCCCAGGTGAGTCCGAAGGCTTCTTCCTTGACGTTTTTGAGCAATTTGGCGGAGTCGGCTCCGGTTTCGAAATAGCTGCCTACGAGGTTTTCGACGGCGAGACGCATGCCGCGCTTCTTCGCTCGACGGGCGGCTTCGGTTTCGAGTTCGTAGATGCGCGAGAAGGTCTTATCGGTGACGGTTTCGCCTTTCGCCTTCATGAAGCCGAACGTGCGGAGCTTGTTGGTGCCGAGGATCTCGGCGCGGGCGAACGCATCGTCGAGCAGCTTCCACTGCGCGTCGAGGGCGGCGCCTTCCGTGGGCACGGCGCCGCGGAAAAAGGCGGTGCCGAGGACGGACGTGCGGACCTTGTGAGCGTCGAGGATCTGACGTGCTTCCTTCACTTTCTCGAGCGGTTGCGACGTGTTGTATTTGCCCCAGATGCTGCGTACTTCGGCATAACCGAGTCCGAAACTTTGGAGGAATTCGGCGGCAACGGCGACGTCCTCGTCGATCTCGTCGCTGGTGACTCCGAGGCGCACCTGCTCGAGGGTCGCGGCTTTTAAGAGTGCGGGCGTGGCGGCGGCGATGGTGAGGAAGCTGCGACGGTTGAGGGGATTGTTCGGCATAGTTAGGTCAATTGTCTCACTCGCTAGGCTGACACGCCACAGGCCGAGGATGCGGCATCCACTCATCTCCTTCGACTCTGAATATAGCGCTTTTGTTCCCTAAATTCGTGCAAATTATTGCGGGAACACTTTGTGAAAAGGTGGAGTCAACTAGAGCATGTTTGAACAATCCATTCTTCTCCCTGAACACGATCACAAGAAGCCATGGACGTTCGCTGCGAGCGTCATGGCCGAGGTCTCGGTAGTGAGCATCGTGTTGCTGCTGCCGTTGATTTATACCGAGGGACTCGGGCCTGGCATGATCCAACCGCTGCGGATTGCACCGCCCCTCGCGAGGCCGCAGACGTTGCCTTTGGAACCAACGATCGTCCATAGATCGCCGACTCGCGTGTTCAATCCGTTTTCGGTGCCGCGGCATATACGGCCGCTTGCTCAGGTTCTGGCGACTATCGACGACGCTCCTCCGCCGATGTGCGCGAACTGCGTGGCCGGTTCCCTTCCCGCGACCGATGGCGTTCCGGGATTGATTGGATTGAATCAACCGCTTACGATCGCTCCGCCGCCGGCGAGGCCGGTCGAGGTGAAGAAGCCCGTCGAGGCAGCACCGCCAACGGGTCCTTTTCGTGTGAGCCAGGGAACTCAGGAAGCGAGGATCATCCGACGCGTCGTGCCCACTTACCCGCCGCTCGCTAAACAAGTCCGCGTGCAAGGGACGGTGAGGTTACAAGGCGTAATTGGAGTAGACGGACGGATTCAACAGTTGCAAGTATTGAGCGGGCATCCACTACTCGTGCAGGCCGCCATCGACGCCGTGAAGCAATGGCTGTATCGTCCGACACTGCTCAGCGGTAAGCCGGTCGAGGTGATCGCGCCAATCGATGTGAACTTCATTCTTGTGTCGAATTAATGGACGGAGACGACGTGCTGGCCGCGGGGCAATACGATCAATGAATCCGGGCCGATGGTGGCGACGGGCTCGCCGTCGATCTCGAGCGAGACGGGCGCGCGCGATAAGCGGCAGAAGACGCGCGCCTGACTCTCGTAGGCGAGTTCGATCGCTTTGCCAGTCCAGACTGCGGACTTTACTGAGCCGTTGAAGTCCTCGATTTTGAGTGACGGGTCGAGGCCTCCGGGTTCGATCGTGTGCTTGCCGGCGGGGATCCAGAGTGTGGTGGCGTCGCGCATCGGCCAGGCTTGACCGTCGACTAACGCAGCGCCGGTCCAGGGAACGCCGACGCCGCCGGGTGAGTCGATCAGCGTCTTCGATCCTGTGTGGACGACTTTGTCGACCGCGGCGGCGGCGGAGGCGAGGAGCGGCAAATCCTGACTCAGGATTGATTGCTCGAAGTAGAGCGCTACGCGGGGGAACGAGTGTGCCGCGGTGTTGACGAGCTGAAACAATTCAGTGCCGGTCTGTTGTTTCGTCGGATAGACGTCTTGGTAACGCTCGACGACATTGATGTCGATTGCGAGCTTCGATTGGCGGGGCGTAAGCGGCTGATACTTCACGGCGAT
>DASXZC010000492.1:0-8259 GCA_036502165.1 Bryobacteraceae bacterium | reverse complement strand
CGAGCTTTCGCGCCGTGTTGATCTCGAAGATGCCAATACTCAAAGCCATGACGGCGAGCAGCATCGCCACTGGAAGGAAAGACATCTTGCCGCGCGTCAGGAATATCGAGATCAGACCGAAGACACTGAGTGCGAGACCGTACAGCATCAGCAGCCATGATCGGCCCCTACCGGATTTCCAAACGCCAGCCACGATCGTACAAATCCCCGCGGCCAAGGCGAACTTACCCATCAGGACGACTGTGCTCCTCGACAGGAACTCCCGCCACGTGAGAACTCCGTCGGAGTTATATCCGATGAGATTCATCACCGCATAGATCGCCTCGAGGACGCCACACAAGGCAAGCAGCCACCAATTCAAAAATCGCGCCTGGATCATAGGAGCCTCCCGCGCCGATTATAACTCCGCAATCGCGAGGGCCACGCCCAGTGCCCGATCAAGGGCCACTATATCGGCTGGCGTCAATCTGCCGACGAAACGAGTAAGCAACGATTTCGAAATGCTGATGAGCTCGTCGCAATGCACGCTGCTCTCATGCTTGAGCCCCTCAGCGACTCCAACGGGTACCTGGGTTGTCAAACCATCGTGGCGCGAATATACGGGCGCGCACACGACGGTTGAAAAGTCCGAATCGATCAAGACCTGGCGGCTGACCACAACGAATACCCGTTGTTTGCGGGGATCGGCGTGACCGGGCCTTTTCACCAGGTATAAATCCCCTCGTTGCATCTAGTCCGGCAAGGTCTGATAATCGAGCACGTCTTCCGCCTCGCGATTCAGGCGCTCAGCGTTTCGATTGATGATGGCGAGATCTCTTGCGTCCCGTTCCCGCTTTGCAGATTCGGCCAAGTACATCTGAGCCGCCCGCTCGAGAAACGCGGAGCGATTTTTGTCCTGACGATCGATCTCCTCGAGAAGAGTACTCGGTAGTGTGACAGATGTCTTGACCCTCATACCACCATTATACTCCGCCGTATCTACCGAACCGTCGGATACTTGATGCCCAACTGGTCCAGATAATTGTCGTACTTCGACGGATCGTAGTAGAACTTCTTCATCTCAGGACGGTATTGATCCATGATCTTCTTGTTCAGCCAGATCGCCGGCACGTCACCGTCGCGGATGAACGACGTGTAGTGCGTGTCCTTCGTCTGCACGTTCTTGTAATAATCCCAGGCCTTTTGGACCAGTTCCGGATGCAGCAGGATGTCGAGCATCGTCAGCGCCTGCACCTTCGCACCCGCAACCACGCCCTTGTGCGCGATCGGAGTCGCCATCGAAATCGCGTTCGCCCAACTGTGGCCCGGGCCTGCTTGAATGTTCGACGGGAACCGCAGCGTCACCGTCGGCACGACCCACGAGATGTCTCCGATGTCATCCGAACCGCCGCCCATCGGGCCGATGCCTTCGCCCATTCCACCGGTGTCGGGAGTCTCAGGCTTCGGCACGCGCAGCTCGTCGACCTTCGTCTTGAGCCCGCTCACTTTCACACCGAGCTCCTTCTGAATTCCGCGAGCGAGCGTCTGATCGTCGTCCGACCATGTGGGAATTCCGACTGTCTTGATGTTCTCGTACATGTCCTCGGCAATCGGTTTGTTGAAGTGTCCGACCCACGCCGAGCCGAGCAGCCGCTCGGTGAACGACGTGTCGGTCATCAGCGTGGCGCCCTTCGCCATGTTGTCGCCGATGTGCCACATGTCCATGATGTGTGGATAGTCGGCCTCGCGGAAGTAATACCAGACGCTCGCGTTCGGCGGCACGACGTTCGGCTGGTCGCCGCCGTTGGTGATGACGTAATGCGACCGCTGAGCGAGTCGCAGATGCTCGCGCTTGAAGTTCCAGCCGACGTCCATCAACTCGACCGCGTCGAGCGCGCTCTTGCCGCGCCACGGAGCGCCCGCGGCATGCGCCGCGACACCCTTGAAACTATACTCGACGCTGACCAGGCCGTTGCCTTGGCCGCCGCCATACGATACGCCCATGCCCGCTGCGACGTGCGTGAACAATACGACGTCCACGTCCTTGAAGATGCCGGCTTTGACAAAATATGCCTTCGCCCCGACGTCCTCTTCGGCGACTCCCGGCCATAGCATGATCGTGCCCTTCAGGTGCTCGCGCTCCATCACTTTCTTCACAGCCAGCGCCGCCGTGATGTTCAAGGGCACTCCGGAGTTGTGGCCTTCACCGTGGCCCGGCGCGCCTTCGATCAAAGGATCGTGATAGCCCACGCCCGGCTTCTGCGATGCCTGCGGAATGCAGTCGATGTCGGATCCGAGCGCGATGACCGGCTTGCCCGATCCCCAGGTCGCAGTCCATGCGGTCGGAACGCCGGCGATGCCGCGCTCAATTTTGAAACCTTCCTTCTCGAGGATCCCCGTCAAGTACTTGGACGTCTCGAATTCCTGAAAGCCCAGTTCGCCGAAGCTGAACACGGAGTCCACCATGACTTGCACTTGTTTCTTCATGCCATCGATCTGGCCGGTGAGGTCGGCCTTCATGGCGGCTTCTTTGGTCGCAGGTTGCGCCGATAACACTTGCAATGTGAGGAACACGGAGGCAGCAGCAAATTTATTCATCAAATCATCCTTCGCGGCAAGGCCGTTACGCGGGACCCTCCGCTTTCGTATTGATCTATCATAAGCGACAACGACACTACCCTACGTAGTACGGCTGTTCTATGCAGATTGGGCTCGCGCACGACGATTCTATTGTCATGGAGCCAACCATAGCGAAGAGCAGATCGACCGAGCTGCAGCCAGCCGGATCGTGGACGCGCACCCTGCTGCTCATTCGCCAAAGTCTCGGAGTACTGCGGTGCGACAAGAAACTTCTGTTCTTCCCCGCCGCGGCTGGCGTGTCGGCACTCTGCGTATCGATCAGCTTCGTGCGTCCGCTACTCGATGACGGGGCGATCAACCAATATCTGGAACATGGGCACATCGATCGTCACACCGCGCTGTGGCTGTTCCTCTGGTATTACTTCCACTACTTCGTTATTTTGTTCTTCAACAGCGCGCTCACCGCGGCCACGAATCGGCGTATGTCAGGCGGCGACGTCTCGCTGCGCGCGGGTGTTCTGGCGGCGATCGACCGGCTGTTCCCGATCTCCATGTGGACTCTTGTGGCATCTACCGCGGGCCTCGGCATTCGGCTTTTCGAAAGCCGTTCGAAGCGGCTGTCGAGCGCCATGGCGGCGCTGATCGGCCTCACGTGGACGTTCGCAACGTACTTCATCGTGCCGGTGCTCATGTTCGAAGAGGCGGGCATCCGGCCTGCTCTCAAACGCTCCGTGCAAGTGACGCGACAGACGTGGGGCGAACAGTTGGTGAATCAGGTCAGCCTCGGATTCATCACGTTCCTCTTCGCGATCCCGGGCTTGATTCTTGCGGCTGCCGGATTGTTCATCAGCCATGCGCTGCTGCTGCCCGCGTTCATCTACGCGTTGATCCTCTCCGTCGTGCTTTCGGCGGCGCGGGCAATCTTTACTGTTGCGCTTTATCGCTACGCGGTGACCGGCGAAATTCCGCACGGCTTCTCGACGTCCGTCATTGCCGGGCCGGCATCGGCGCGCGTGCCCGTACTCGCGCACTAGAATCGGAAGTGGATGTCCGTTTCGGATTCGCACATTCTTCTCATACAGGTCAGCGGTCACGATCGCATTGGTCTCACCCATGCGCTGACGCAGATTCTGGCGCAGCATCAGGTTCGCATTCTCGACATCGGCCAAGCGCTGATTCATGATTCCGTCGCATTGGGGATGCTCGTCGAAGGTTGCGAGTCGACTTGCGAATCGCTGCGCCGCGAACTTGCCGAGGCCGGCGCGGAGTGGGACGTGCGGCTGACTGCCACGCCAATCGAGGCGTCCGCGTATGCGCAATGGGTCGGCAATCAAGTCAAGCAGCGCTACCTCGTCACGCTGCTCGGCCGAATCATCGATGCCGCGAGCGTGGCTGCGGTAAGTGAGATCGTCGCGCGCCACGGATTCAATATCGACCGCATCGAGCGCCTTTCCGCGCGTATGGCGCTCGACTGCGAAGCCCCTCGCACTTGTATCGAGTTCGGTATCAGCGGAGGTTTGGACGTGCCGGATGGCGCCCTGCGCACGGAACTGGTGCGTCTGACTTCGCAATTCGATTCCGACATCGCATTCCAGCATGACAATGTATTCCGGCGGATCCGCAGGCTCGTCGCCTTCGATATGGATTCGACCCTGATTCAAGCGGAAGTGATCGATCAGTTGGCGCGGATCGCAGGCGTGGGCGATCAGGTCGCGAAAATTACGGAATCCGCCATGCGCGGCGAGCTCGACTTCAAGCAGAGTTTCCGCAAGCGTGTTCAACTGCTCGCCGGATTGTCTGCCGCAGCGCTCGATCGTGTGGTCGCGGAAGTGCCGCTCACGGATGGCGCGGAGCGGCTCATTTCGACCTTGCGCCGCCTCGGATATAAAACGGCGATCCTCTCTGGCGGCTTCACTTTCTTCGGACGTCATCTGCAATCGAAGCTCGGCATCGACTACCTGCACGCCAACGAACTTGAAATCGAAGATGGCAAAGTGACCGGGCGCGTGGGTTCGGAAATCGTCGATGGACAGGCGAAGGCTCGCTACTTGCGCGAGATCGCCGCACGCGAAGGAATCAGCCTCGAGCAGACGATCGCAGTCGGTGATGGAGCGAACGATCTACCGATGCTCAACATTGCCGGACTCGGTGTCGCCTTCCGCGCGAAGCCGATCGTCCGCGAGCGAGCGAGCCATTCGATCTCGACGCTCGGGTTGGATGGGATCCTGTATTTGCTCGGAGTGCCCGATCGCGACGTCGCGCTCGATCTACCGTGACAGCACGAGTGTGACGAGTGCCTTGAGCGCCTGATCACGCGTTCCGTATCCTTCTAGATTATGCCGCCGAATCCCTTGCGTCCGCGAGCGCGTGCGCAATCTCGGGCAGCGGATCGTCGAAGATCGCATCCTTCTGGCTCAGTCCCTTCCCGTAATCCGTGATGGATTCCGTCACACCGTGCGCTCGTGAGGCGTAAGAATTTGCAGTCCACTCTCGCTGTCGGCGGGTGCGCGCGCCACTGCGGACCGCGATGCATCGCGCGTCTTCGCCTCCGCCCGGCCGAGTACATACAGAAAGTGATGCAGGTTCAGCCAGAACTCATTGGCTTCGAATTGGAAAATACGCGCGGGCGCCGCGCTCGAAAGTCCGTAACCGGCCAAAAGCACACAAGCCGCCGCGCGCGTGAAACGGGTCACTCAGCAATTTCCCATCCAGCGACACGCAATGCTCCAGCCGCCTCGCTGAATTTCTCATCCCTGATCAGCACGTAATCCGTATCGTAGGTCGAGATCGTGAACACGCTCACACCGGCCTCCGCCAGCGCACCGGTAATCGAGGACAGCACCCCAGTCAGCGAGAAGTCGAGCGGGCCATCCACCATGAGCATGCGAAAGCCCCGCTCCGCTTGCACGTCCGCAGGCACGGCCCCGGCCGCGCAGACGATCGATAGCTCGTTCACGGTCCGCGTGACCGAGAAAAACCCGTCCGCCCAAGCCGGAATTGGAGCCGCCGCCTCAAGGCGTGCGACCGCGAAGAGGGTATCCTGAGAATAGACTTGCATGCGACGACTTCGGTGGCTCATCATTGCCGCCTTTTTATTCATTCTCGCCTTTGTGGCCTCCTCTTACTATAAGGGCGGCGCGCGGAATGACCAACCCGTCAAGCCTGCCGTCAACATGCGGCCCGGCACCGATCTGCAGGCTCAAAAGTGGAGCATCACCAAGACCGAAGGTGGCCGCGAGAAGGTCCGCATCAAGGCTCAGAATTTTCGCCAGAACAAGGACAGCGGCAAGCTCGATCTCGAAGGCGTCGAACTGGAAGTTCCTCACAAGACCGGCAAGCAGTTCGACCGCATCACCACCGCGACCGCCGTTTACGATAGCGCCGCCGAGTCTCTCTTTGCCGACGGAGCCGTCGAGATCATCCTCGCCGTTCCTGAAGGCCAGCAACCGAACGGACACCTGCTGCACATCAAGACGTCTGGCGTGACGTTTCTGAAGGAAGGCAAGGTAGTCACCGACAAGCCTGTTGAATTCGAATTCGATCGCGGCAATGGCAAAGGCGTCGGGGCCGAGTACGATACGGAATCGCGCGAGCTGATCCTGCGCGACCAGGTCGACATCAACTGGCTCGGAGCCAACCACAATGCGCCGCCCATGCACATCCAGTCCGGATACGCGCTCTATAAGGAACGCGATGCTGTCATCTATTTGCAGCCCTGGGCGAAGCTGAATCGCGACACGCTCGCCATGGAAGCCGGCCCCGCGACTTTGAAGCTGAAGCAGGGCCGCATCGACACCGTCGAGACGACCGATGCCAAGGGCACCAAGACCGACCCTACGCGCAAACTCGATTACCAAGCTAAGCAGCTCAATATGAAGCTGACGCCTAAGGGGCAAGTGACGAGCATGGTTGCGGAACGGGATGCCGTCCTGGTTTCGACGTCGATCACGACTCGCACGCAAGTGAACAGCGACAAGATCGACATGGCCTTCGATCCCGGCGATAAGGACACGACGCTCACGAAGGCGATCGCAACCGGCCACACCGAGGTCGAATCGAAGCCCGTGCCTCGCCCGAAGGTCGACCTCGCCGATACGCGGATCCTCAAATCCGACACTGTCGAAATGACGATGAAAGAAGGCGGGCAGGATATCGACAACGTCGTCACGCGCTCGGCGGGGACTTTCGAAATCGTTCCCAATCGCCCCACGCAGACGCACCGTTGGATCACGGGCGATCAGTTCTGGATCCAATATGGCGACGACAATCAAATTCAATCGTTCAAGACGGTGAACGCCACCACGCGCAGTCTGAGTCCGCCGAAACCTGCGAAGCCGGGGCAGAAGAAGGCGCCCGACAATCCGCCTGCTCTCACCTCGAGTAAGAATCTGAAAGCGGAATTCGACCCGAAGACGTCAAATCTGTCGAGGCTCGATCAGGATCAGGATTTCAAGTACGAAGCCGGCGATCGCAAAGCTCTGTCGCAGCGCGCGCAGCTCGATCAGACGAAGGATCTCATCACGCTCACCGGCGCGGCCCGCGTGTGGGATGGGACGGGATCAACCAATGCCGACACGATCGTGCTCAATCAGAAGTCCGGGGAGTTCCAGGCTGAAGGAAACGTCAACTCGACGCGCCTCCCCGATAAGAAGGGCAATTCGTCAGCGCTGTCGAACAACGACGAGCCGACGCAGGCCAAGGGACAGAAGATGTCGTCGCGCGACAACAATCGCCAGGTCACTTACGAAGGCAACGCCATCGCGTGGCAAGGCGCGAATCGCATCAGCGCCGACCGCATCGACATCGATCGTGAGAACGGAATCCTCCGCGCGACCGGCAATGTGAATAGCCAATTCGTCGACAAGAGCGAAGAGGAAACCAAGCCGGACGATCCGAAGGCGCCTGCGAAGAAGGACACCAAGAAGAAGACAGCCGACTCGAAGAAATCGAAATCGACATCTACGAAAAAGGCGTCGGATGCCCCGCCCAAACCGCGTACGGCGTCAGTCTACACAGTCGTCAAAGCGCCCGAGATGGTTTATACGGAAGACAACCGCCTCGCGTATTACAAGGGCGGCGTCGTGCTTACGCGTCCCGGCCTGACCGTGAAAGGCCAGGAATTGCGGGCCTTTTTGAACGACTCCGAGGATGACTCATCGCTCGATCGCGCCATCACGGACGGCGGCGTCGAGATTACCCAAGTCATCCTCAAGCGTACCCGCGTCGGCACCGCCGAGCACTCTGAATACTACACTGCGGACGACAAGATCTCGCTTGAGGGCGGACATCCGAAGTTCGTCGACAGCCTCAAAGGAAAGACCGAAGGCCGCCATCTGGTCTACTTCACCAGCAACGAGCTCATGATCGTCGATGACGGCGAAAGCAAGCAGCGTTCGGTGAGTGTCATGATCAAGCAGCCGAAGAAGCAATGACTCCTCGCACTCTGCAGACCAACGAAATCTCCAAAGCCTATCGCGGACGCAAGGTCGTCGACGACGTCTCGCTCTGGGTGCAGCAAGGCGAGGTTGTCGGATTGCTCGGGCCGAACGGCGCCGGCAAGACGACTTCGTTCTATATGATCGTCGGCCTGATCTCGCCCGACTCCGGTAGCGTGTTGCTCGACAAGGAGCCGATCACCGCTCTGCCGATGTTCAAGCGCGCGCGCAAAGGCATCAGCTACCTGCCGCAGGAAGCATCGGT
>DASXZC010000491.1:0-2227 GCA_036502165.1 Bryobacteraceae bacterium | reverse complement strand
TCCCTCGCGGCGTTCACGGTGGCAACGGTCATCGAATCAATGTCGTTAACTGCTCGGTTTGCGCTCTTCAACGACATGGCTCCCAACCGGATTCGGGCACGACTGTACGTTCTGATCCTCACGATAGGACTTTGTGGCGGGG
The DNA here is from genome assembly GCA_036502165.1 of Bryobacteraceae bacterium. Taxonomy (GTDB): domain Bacteria; phylum Acidobacteriota; class Terriglobia; order Bryobacterales; family Bryobacteraceae; genus F-183. Next base: position 2,085 of record DASXZC010000491.1, on the reverse strand, counting down.
CGGTGGGGGGGCCGCTGATCCCGTGGATCAAGGACGAACTCCTTCCTTTGACCCGCGGGTCTCTTGGTGCCGGGCTGAGCCTTACCATTGCGCTTTTCTCGCTCGCCTCCGCCGCATTATTCGTGCTTGGCGCCAGGAAAGTGGAAGTCGCAGCAGCCCTGTGCCGACAGTCTGATGAGCCAACTTCTTGAGGAGTGCCGTGATGCCATTGAAGAGGACATTGACGGAAGAGGATCACGCAAGAGCTGAGGCTGTTTCGACGGAGACGTTGCATCGCACCATCTTGAATATCGACATCGCCCCGAATTGGATCGAGGGCGGGGATGCCTTCTGGTACCGGCGGTTCGGCAAGGATGGCGTGGATTTTGTTCGCGTGGATTGCCTGGCGGCATCGAAGGCGCCCGCCTTTGACCACTCGCTTGTCGCGTTAGCTCTGAGCGCGGAGATTGGTGAGCCGGTCGATCCACGCCGGTTGCCCTTCAGTAACTTCGAATACCTGAATGGCGCCAAAGTCATTCAGGTACGAGTATCGGACAACGTCTTTCGCATCGATCTGCTCACAGGGCGTTGTGACCGAAGGACCGAGACGCGCGGCCAGCCCCATTTTCTGGTTTCGCCCAATGGCCGGTCCGCGATTACTTGCCATGGTGAGGACCTTCATCTCCGCGATCTCGTCACGGGCGATGAGAGACCCCTCACCAGCGATGGAGAGCCGTTCTTCAGCTGGACGAAGCCGCACGAAGCTGGACTCAAGCGCCTCATGCAGCTCTCTCGCGGGATCAAGGCACCGCTACTCGCGACGTCATGGTCGCCGGACAGCCGCTGGATCGTAGCGGCTCGCACCGATGAGCGGGAGGTACCGGAATATCCCTTCATCAAGTATTGCTCCGCCAACGAAGCGGTTCGGCCGCAGGTGCTATCGCTTCGCATAAACATGGCCGCAGATTCGCGGCGAACGCCCGTAGAGCTGGTGGCTATCGAGACGATTTCCGGCAGGCGGGTTCGTCTCGGCGGTGATGCGATGTCACTGCAGGGTGTCGCTCTTCTTCACTGGGACCCTAGCGGCACCAGTGTCTATCACCTCGCAATTGATAGCGGACGGCGCCGGGTAAGACTCATGAGGACCGATCTGGATTCGGGGACGTCGCACTGCCTGATCGAGGAGACTGCGCGCACTCCGGTCATGCTCAACCCGCTCCTGTACAGTATGCCGAACCTCAAGTTCCTGTGGAGGTCCGGCACAATACTCTGGTACTCCGAAAAGACCGGCTACGGACACTTGTATTTGCATGACTTGGCGTCTGGGAATGAGGTTCGCCAGCTCACGTCCGGCGAGTGGGTTGTCCGGGACATCCTGTACGTCGATGAGGCCAGTTGGCATCTATGGATCACCGCAAGTGGGCGCGAGGCGGGCGAGAACCCCTATTTTCGGCATCTCTATAGGCTTTGCCTGGAGAACGGCTCACTGACGCGGCTGACCAGCGAATCCGGCGACCATCACTTTACGAGCCCTCCTCATCCGCGTTGGCTCAAGATGACGGGCCAGACCGGCCCGATGGGATACATTGCCAATCCCGGCGAGAAGGATGGACCACCGAGTCTTATCTCTCCGAACGGAAAATATTTCCTCGACTCTTGGTCAACTGTCGAATCTCCGACTCGCAGCGCAGTAAGACGCGCCGACGGCAGCCTCGTCCTCCAGCTCGAGGACGCGGACCTTTCTGCCGTGCGCAGGGATGCGTGGCCAGAAGTAAAGCCATTCATCGTAACGGCTGCCGACGGACGCACTCCTCTCTATGGGGCAGTACTCCTGCCACCGGGACTGGACCCATCCGGCTCGTACCCTGTCGTCGAATTTATCTACAGCGGCCCAAACGTTGTGACCGCGCCGATTAGCTTTCCTGACCTCCTAGACCGGAACGAGATGGGCCTAGCCGCGATCGGCTGCGTAACGGTCATTTTGAATGCGAGGGGAACTCCCGTCCGCTCGCGGGGTTTCCGCGAATATATATTCGATTGCATGGCCACGCCCTCGCACGATGACACATGGGCGATCGCTGATCACGTGACCGCTCTGCAGCAGCT
>DASXZC010000490.1:0-5431 GCA_036502165.1 Bryobacteraceae bacterium | reverse complement strand
CGGCAGCGACGTAAGAGGCTTGAGTAGCGCCGCGTAGAACGGAGGACGCGTGTAGACGACTGTGTCCATCGTCATGCCAATGGTCGATTGGATGAGCGCGAGGTTAGCGGTGCGCGAATAGAGATCCGGAGTGCCGGCTAGTTTTCCGCCTGCGTAGAGAGCTGCGAAGTCGTTCTGCCCGCGAATGACGCGTGACCATTGTATGGATACCAGGGTCGAAATCAAGATGATTCCCAATGCGAATGGGAGCCAATCGACAATCCGTCTCATCTCAATCAGGAAATCGGCGCCGCGCGTGCGGAGCATTAGCCGGATCGGAATCTGAAAAATCGCCAGGCCCGATCGCCGACGGTCCGGCGCTCTTCGGTATAGGCGTCGCGTGAGTAGTCCGCAATGGTGCGCCGCCAGAATGGGAGCGCGGGAACGTTCGACTCAACTACTCTGACGAGCCATTCGCCGGGAGTGTTGTCCCAGAGCTGCATCGCCATCTGGCGTCCGACACCGCTGCGCCGGAATTTGCGCAAGACGAAGAACTCCACAATTTCATGGGCGCCGACCGGGCCGAGCCAGCGGTCGGCCGAGCCGGTGAGCACGAATCCGGCGAGCGAATCGCCGAGCCTGGCAAGGTGAGCGTCTTGGCCTTTTGTCCAAATCGTCGATGTGTCATATGAGTAACTGCCATCCGGAAGCGTGTCGATTCCCAACCACTCCGACATGTCGTGGACGTAGAATTCGAACAAATTGCCGAGGATCGATGAGGCTTCAGGGCCGACTTTCGAGAGATGCAGTTGCGGTTGCGACACAAGCGATGTTCCGGATCAAACGGATGGTATCACGCAGCCTCTTGACACCCTGATCGATTTGCCTTACGCTGTTAGACAAATGGCAAATCCTGAATCTGCCGGCCAATTTGAGCAGTTGGTGCTGACCGCGATCCTGAGTCTAAAGGACGATGCGTATGGCGTGACGATTCATTCGAAGGTCGCGGAGTTGGTGCGTCCGAAGTCCACGTCGCTGGGGGCGGTGTATGTGACGCTTGACCGGCTGGAGGATAAAGGATTCGTGAGGTCGCGCCTCTCGGATCCGACGCCTGAGCGCGGCGGCCGTGCGAAGCGCTGTTATCAACTAGAAGCGCTCGGCGAGCGGGCTTTGCAGGAATCGGCTGTGACAGCGAAGCGCGTGTGGGATGTCATCAGCGAGGCCTGGGGACGCGATTGGGGCAAGCGATTCGGCAAGGAAGGGGCGCGTTGAGATGGAGCCCGGACCATCGACGGCTGCCGAGTTCATTGCGGGAATTTTGATTCCTCCAGCGTGCCGCGAGGAGGTGCTCGGCGACTTGCATGAGCGGTTCCAGTCTCCGGCGCAATATGCATTCGACGCGATGTACACGATCCCATTCGTGATCCTCAGCCGGGTCCGGCGAACATCGGATCCTCAAGTTGTCTTGATGCAAGCCTTCGGCCTGTATCTGGCGTTCCTCGGCGCGGCGTGGTTTCTGGACGGGGACTTGCTGCACACACAGTGGGGACTGCTCGCGCTCGCCATTCCCGCCGGTGCGATCGTAGTCGGCATCATGCTGGAGGATGCTTATGCGCGGCCGGGCAGACGCTCGGGGTATGGGCTCGCGCGAGGTCCGGCGTTCGGAGTCGCTCTCGCATTCCTGACTCAGATGAAGGATCTCGCCCTTCCGCGCATGGTCCTGCTATGTGGATGCGGGCTGGGTCTTTTACTTTCCTGTGCGGTCCGGATGTTGTTCCCGCCTGCGAGCAATCAGATGCTGGGAGTGAACGCGCCCGCCTATTGGCTCGAGCGTTCAGGAGGCGAGATGCCGCCCGTGCTGATCCGGATTTTGCAGGGGATCGCGGCAGTATTTTCGATCGGAGCCGCGGGGGCATGGATCGCAGATCGGGCGGCGCTTCCATTGCCGCAAGTCGTCGGAGTACTGGCGCTGTTCGCGGCCGTGTTTGCGTTACTGCGTAGGAGCTAGGTCACGGTCGCGAGGGTCGTCCGCAGATCCGGAAATCGAAAGTGATAACCGGCGCGAGCGGCGGCGTCGGGCAAGACACGCTGGCCCTCGAGCAATACTTGCGCCATTTCGCCGTATAGCATTTTGAGACCGAACTCCGGCACCGGGAGCTTCGTTGGCCGATGAATCACTTCGCCGAGCGTTTGCGTGAACTCGGCATTGGTCACCGGATTCGGCGATGTTCCATTGACTGGCCCGCTGAGGGTTTCGTCATTGAGGGCGAACAGCAAGAGTCCGACGAGGTCGTCCAAGTGGACCCATGACATCCACTGATGCCCGGTGCCGATGCGTCCCCCGGTGCCCATGCGGAAGAAGGGCAGCATTTGCGCGATCGCTCCGCCGCCTTGGCCGAGCACGACTCCGATGCGCAGACGAACGACTCGCATTCCGCACTTCACCTCAGCGGTTTGCGCGGCGGATTCCCACTCGACACAGATATCCGGCAGGAATCCCTTGCCCGGCTTCGAAGTCTCGTTGAGGATTTCGTCGCCGCGATCGCCGTAGAAGCCGATGGCGGATGCGGCAATCAGGGCCTTCGGCCTCGCTGCTTCGTTCATCGCGGCGATGGCGTCGACGAGCAGTCGCGTGCCGTTGACGCGGCTGTCGCGGATACGGCGCTTCACATCGGAAGACCATCGCTGGGCTATCGGTTCGCCAGCCAAATGAATAATCGCCTCGGAATCGGCGAGCGCCTCTGAGGGCGGCATCTGGCCCGCGTTCGCATCCCATTTCGAAAAAGGAATGTCTGGGTCATGCGGAGGTTTTCGGCCGAGGATGTGCAGATGATGTCCTTCGGCTTGCAGTCGCGTGATGAGCGCGCGGCCGATGAATCCGCTGGCGCCAGTCAGTGTAATGTTCATGCGGTCCGCTCCAGGTACTCGATTTCCTTGATGTACGCCGCCGTGTTTGTCTTGCGCTTCATGCCGTCGCCTGACATGTAGCGGATCATCCCGAATACCGGCCGCTCGATCCACGGGCGGTCATGCAGGCCCAAACACCACAGGATGTTCGTATACGTATTCGGATCGCGTCCGTCGAGCGCATATTTGTCGTGCAGATAAATCATGACCGCAAGCGCTTCCTTGTGCGAGGCCGACCATTCCACAATCTTCTTGCCCCAATACATTCGATAGTAGCCGTGAATTTTGCCGCGCAACAGGAGCTCTTTCTGAGTCGCGTTCCAGAGCGCGTCATGCGTGTTTGCGCGTTCCCATTCCTCGCGTGAATACGTGTAGTCGCGCGGATCGGAGTCGTGCTTGGCGAGTGTCGCGAGTGCCCAGTTGGGAAGGTTCTCGAGCGACTCTGGATCATCCGTGAAGCGGGCGAAGTTGAAGGCCAGTTCCCGGCGGACGATCAATTCCTCTAGAAACTCGTCGGGAATCAGTCCAGCAGTTGCGGCGTGGCTCTTCACTTTCAACGCGATCTCGAGCGATGAGATATTTCCGAAATGGAGGTAAGGGCTGAGGTCGCTCGTGACGTGCGCCGAGGGTTCGTTCCTCTTGCTCGCGTATCGCGCGAGATTCTGCGCGACGAAGTAGTCGAGCAGTTCGTGGGCTTGCTGCGATCCTCCTCGAAAGGTAGTCGAAGCGGCGATCGAATGATCGATCTCGCAGGATTGAACGAGTGAAGAAATGTTCCGCGGAGTGACGTTGGTATGCAACGCGGCCACATCCTGATCGGCCTTCCAGCGCTTCGTCACGGTGGGCATTTCGAAGGGCTGCAGGTACTGATCGAGAATCCGATGGATCCGCGGGCGGATCGTGTAGGCCGCGTATTCACGCTTCTCGAGGCGGCTCATGGGAACGATACAGGACGAGTCGACGACGAAGTACGGAACGTCGAGCCTAGCTGGGACGTGCGCATTGTGGCGCCGGGCGACGAACGTCGGATAGTCGTCAGTCACGACGGCCGCGGCGTTTAGCGCGAGCCGGTACAGAGCGTCATTCGGATCCGACGTGCGGCGCCGCAAATGGAACGTGTATCCGATGCCGGCCTTCCGCAAGTCCTCAGCGGTGCCGGGGACATTCTCGAGAATAAACTGGTGCAGACGGTCGCTCGCGTACGGGTACGAACACGTCAGTCCTTCGTAGTACAGCACCGGAAGCGCCATGCCGTTCGCAAGTTCAATCGCGTACGCGAGACCGTGATTCGACGCCGTGCGCCGGTTCATCTGCGCCCAATAGATAATGTAGCGGGCATTCTGCCGGAAGGGAGCTTGATTCAAGAGCCGGACGCGTTCGCGCATAAGTGTCGAGTGTTGGATGCGGCGCGGACGTTGCTAGCTACAATAGAAGTACCTGCATGCGCGCCTGGAACCGGGCCAAGCTCCTGTGGAGCTACTTGACCAAGCAAGAACGGGTCCGTGCCCTTCCGGTCGAGTATATCGTCGAAACCACGGCCAAGTGCAATTTATATTGCCCGATGTGTCCGCGCGAGACGCATCCGCAACCGAAGGAAGACATGACGCAGGCGATCTTCGACCGCCTCGTCAAAGATTCCGCAAAGACCGGCGAACATATGATGCTGATCGGGCTCGGGGAGCCGTTCCTCGACCCAGCGATTTTCGACCGCATCGAGTACTGCGACCAACACAAGATCTCTACGCTGCTCTCGACCAACGGCGTGTTGCTCGATGAGGATCGCGCGCGCCGCCTGCTCGATTCGCCTCTCGAACACATTACGCTGAGCTTCGACGGATCGACGCGCGAGTCGTTCGAGTTCTATCGCAAAGGCGCGAAGTTCGATCGCGTACGCGACAATTTCGTACGATTCGCGAAGATGAAGCACGAGCGCGGATCGAAGGTCCAGGTCGTGGTGCAGATGGTGCGTCTCGAGAAGAATGCCGGCGAAGTCGACGATTTCATCAAGTTTTGGAGCGCGATTCCCGGCGTCGATCAGGTTCGGGTCAAGAACGACGAAACGAACGTCCTGCAGCCCGATGCGTTTCATGATGCGGGCGACTGGAAGCATCCCTGCCATTATCTGTGGCGCGGCCCGGTGTACATCAAGCACAACGGCGACGTTTATCCGTGCTGCCAGAGCTACATGCTCGACGGCGAACCCGTGGGACGGATAGGCGATCAGCCGCTCGAGGAGATCATCGATTCGGACGCGATGCGCCAGATGAGGCGGCTACACATCGAAGGGCGAGCTGGCGAGATCGGCATCTGTTCACGGTGCTACACGACGATTCCGCACCCAGTATTGGTAGCGGGCAGTTTGCTGGTCCACGGCAAGTGGGTGCGCAAGGCGCTGCCTGTGGTGGAGCGCATGATCTACCTCTCGAAGCTGCTGCCGAAGCGATGGCTCACTCCGCCGAAGAAGGCACCCGTAGCTGCGGTTCCGGAGCTCGTGCAGATCCAAAAAGCACCCCGCAACGAGGGTTAAACGACCCATACGAAGTTT
>DASXZC010000489.1:0-8870 GCA_036502165.1 Bryobacteraceae bacterium | reverse complement strand
AACGCGAATATGTTCCGCCACCGGATACCGCCGGCGGTTGGCGGACACTGCACGGTGCCGCGGCCATTCAAAAAGTCGCCGGTATGGATATCGTGAAGCTCGATCGCGCATTCGAATATGCGAAGCGCAGCAGCCAGCACGGCGGTCTGCTCGTGGTGCGGCATGGATGGCTCGTCTACGAGAAATACTACGGCAAGGGCAATCGCGAGGCGATTCCGGCGATGGCCTCGGTCGGCAAAGCGTACACCAGCATTGCTTGCGGAATCATGCTGCGCGATAGCAAAGACAAGATCCCGGAGGGTCTCGAACAGAAGGTCTTCAACGAGAAATATCTTCCGCAAGCGATGCCGCTCGATGATCCGCGCAAGGCGGACATCAAGCTGGGGCAGTTGCTGACGATGGCTGCCGGATTTCATGGCGAAGGTGGGAATCCCGGCTTCGTAAACTTCGAGCCGTCAGTGAAACTTCAGCCCATACCACGCCCGGATCCACCGCTCGGGCAGGATCTCGCGGCGCTGCGCACTCCCTTGTGGATCGATCCGGGCGGTGGCTATTCGTATGCTTCGTCCTCACCGCATGTCGCGTCGATCGTCCTGCGCAACGTGACGGGAATGGAGATGCAGGACTACATCGATCAGAAGCTCGCGAAGCCGATGGGATGGGGCCAATGGGGCTACGCGCTGCATCGCGGCGGCATCACGCTGCCGCACGCGCCAGGCGGCGGAGACATTGCGATTCGCTCGACCGATGTGCTGCGGTTCGTGTACCTGCTGCTGCATCAGGGACGCTGGGGGACGCAACATCTCGTGCCCGCCGAATACGTCGCGATGTGCGGACGGCCTTCGCCTTACCAGAAGCACGCGCCGTTCAGCCTGATGTTCGAGATCAATGCGGACGGGCACGTCGTCGGTGCGCCAGCGGACGCGTTCTTCAAATCCGGCGGAGGCGGGTACGGCATCATGGTCGTTCCCTCTCTCGATCTGGTGATCTACAAGATGGCCGGGAGCGATGCACAATATGACCCGGCGTTGACCGGCCTCAAGCAGGACTATCCGTACGACGGATCGCGCGATCACTGGAAGCCTGCGCCAGCGAGCCAGTTCAGCGATGGACCCATCGGAACTGATGACGGCGTCCGGCGAGTGCTCGAGATGGTCGTGGCCGCCGTCACACGCTGACGCTCGAATCATGGAAAAATAGTGCCAAGCATGTTTAGCCGTTCGTGGATGATCGCGACGCTGCTTCTCGTCACTCGACTGGATGCGGCTGACACACCGAAGAGTTCTGTCGAAGAGCAGTTCGCAAAGCGAGCCGCGCGGCTTTGGTCGCTGCAGCCCGTTCTGAAACCACCGGTGCCCTCTGGAGTCACGAAATCCGCAAATCCGATCGACGCATTCATTGGAGCGATGTATCGCGAGAAGGGGCTTCACCCCTCGAAGAAGGCCGACAAGTTGACCCTCCTGCGGCGCGTCTACTTTGATCTGATCGGAATCCCCCCGAGCATTGCCGAGCAAGACGCGTTCCTACATGACGACTCGCCCGACGCGTACGAGAAAGTTGTGGACAGGCTGCTTGCAGATGAGCAGCACGGGGTCCGCTGGGGGCGGCATTGGCTCGATGTTCTGCGCTACGCGGATCTCGATGGAGTCGACGGATCCGTCATGCCCGCGGCTGCCAGTGTGTATTTGTGGCGCGATTGGGTGATCGCCGCGCTCAATCACGACATGCCGTACGACCAATTCGTGCGCGCGCAGATTCTTGGGAACCGCTACGCGCCCAAAGAGGTCACCGACGATTTCGGCCGGCGTAGCCGCGTGGAAGGATCGGTGGCCGACACGTTCGCGCTCGGCTTCCTTGCTCGCGCCGCGCTCGAGCGCGAGGATAAGGAACGCGACATCGCCTTCTCCGCGGTCGAAACGATTTCGACTGCGTTCATGGGGATGACCGTCGGCTGCGCGAAGTGCCACGATCACAAGTTCGATCCGATCACGCAAAAGAACTTCTACGAGATGAAGGCGATCTTCGATCCTTTGGCGTTGAAGAATGTCATGCTGGCGACGCCTGCCGAGATTTTCAAGGCGGGGCAGAAGCTAGACGAGTACAAGAAAAAGCGCGCGCCGATCGATGCGGCAATCGAAAAGCTCACCGGCAAGTATCACAAGAAACTGTTCGATGAACGCGTCGCGCTGCTCACGCCTGACGTGCAAGCAATCGTCCACAAGAGCGAGCGCGATCGTACGAAGGCCGAACAGAAGACGTTCGACGATTATTTCCCCGTGCTACGCATCGATCCTTCGAAGATCAAAGAGATCATGCCGAAGGATGAGGCGGCCCAGTACAAGGCGCTGCTCAAACAACTGGACGAGATCCCCGAAATGCCGCCGTTGCCTTCATATTGGACGGTCGAGGAAGACAAGACTCTGCTGGCGGCGAAGAGTTATGTACTGACAACCGGCGATCCGAAACGGCCTGAGCTCGACAAGCCGGTCGAGCCAGGATTTCCCTTCGAACCTTCCGGCATCGACTTCCGCGATGGAAGACGGGAAGCTTTCACGGGCTGGCTGACAGCGCCCAGGAATCCGCTCTTCGCGCGCGTCGCAGTCAATCGAATCTGGGCTTGGCACTTCGGCGAAGGCTTGCAGCGCGTGACCAGCGATTTCGGACTTCTCGGTGGAAAGCCCACGAATCAGAAACTGCTCGACTACCTCGCCTCCGAATTCGTCGCGCACGATTACAGCATGAAATGGCTGCACCGCCTGATCGTCACGTCGGACACTTATCGGATGTCCTCGCAGGCCGACCCCGCTTACGTCGCGAGCAACATTAAGGCGGATGCGAGGAACTCGTACCTGTGGCGCTTCCGGCTGCAGCGGCTCGAGGCGGAGCCGATTTGGGATTCGATTCATTCCGCAGCCGGCGATCTGGATCTGTCGGTCGGCGGCCAGTCCTTCAAGCTCTCAACGCACGACAAGAAGCAGGCCATCTTCCTGCATGGAGCGGGCGAGACCGACGCGCGCACGAACCGGCGCGGCGCCTACATCGTGCGCGGCTACATCCCGAGCACGGACGTGATGAACAATTTTCTGACGGCGTTCGATGTTGACGATGGACGCACTCCGTGCCCGATTCGTACGCAGACTGTCACTGCTCCGCAGGCTCTGTTCACAATGAACAACGGCCTGATCGAAGAGGAGTCGTCGAAATTGGCTGAGCGCGTATTGAGCGAAAGCAGCGGCGATTTGCGTGCGGCTGTCGGGCTCGCCTATCGTACGACGCTCGGGCGTGCGCCGTCGCCATCGGAAACCGATCGGGCTTTGACATACGTCGAGAACGATCCTGCGCGCGTCAAGGGCCTCGCGTGGCTGCTGTTCAATCTGGACGAGTTCATTTACGTGCGATAAGACCATGGACGATCTGCTCAAGAACATTTATCCCTGCGGACGCATCGACCGCCGCGGTTTTATGACGCGCACTGCCGCCGGATTTCTCGCGACCGCGCTCGGCTCGCTCTGGGCCGATGACGGCCAGATTCCGGGCGCGCACCTCACCGGTAAGGCACCGGCGAAATCGGTGATCTACCTGTTCATGTGCGGAGGCGTCAGCCACATCGACACGTTCGATCCGAAGGACAACAAGTACGCCGGCAAGATCATGGACGCGATCGGATTCGGTGACAATAACGCGCCGATGAAGCGGCCCGTTATCCCCATTCTGCGCACCTACAAGCGCTACGGCCAGTCAGGCATTCCTGTTTCAGATTGGTTCCCGAACGTTGGCGAAGTGATCGACGAGTTCGCCGTCGTGCGTTCGATGTACTGTCATCAGACGAACCATTTTCCGGCCGTGCTCGAAGGCGCGACAGGCAAGCCTCTGCGGCAGTTCGAACATCCGACGCTGGGTAGTTGGATCTCTTACGCGCTCGGCACCGCGAACAAGAATCTGCCGACGTTCGTGAACATCGGGCGCCCTTCGTCGCCTGTGCAACTCACCGGCGGATACCTCGGAGCCAGCTATTCGGCGACGCCGTTTCAGCCTGGGGATGTGCCGATTCCGGACCTCGTTCCTCCCAACGGGGCAACAGCGCGCGAGCGCGAACGGCAGGCGGAAGCGCTGTTCGAGATGAACAAGCAGTTCCGCGCTGAGTACGCGATCGAGAGCGAAGTCGCAGCGCGTGCGCGTGCATTCGAGCTTGCGGGAAGCCTGATGCTGAAGGCTCCGCAGATCGTCGACTACTCGACTGAGCCGCAGCACGTCAAGGATCTCTACGGCATCGGCGTGAAGGAGACCGACGATTTCGGACGCCAACTGTTGCTCGCGCGCCGCCTCGCCGAGAACGGGGTCCGCTTCATACAGATCTGCCACGCCGGCGGTGGCAATGGCGCGTGGGATGCGCATGACGATATGAAGAGCCACGCTCCGCTGTGCCATTCCGTGGACAAACCGATCTCCGGATTGATCCGTGATTTGAAGCAGCGTGGCATGCTCGACAGCACGCTCGTTGTGTTCACCAGCGAATTCGGACGCACTCCCTGGTCACAGAACACGACCGGCCGCGATCACAACGGCAAGGGCTTCAGCACGCTGCTCGCGGGCGGCGGAGTGAAGGGCGGCGTTATCGAAGGCGCGACGGATGACGTCGGATATCAAGCCGTCGAGAAGCCGCACTACATCGCCGATCTGCAATCGACCATCCTCAATCAGGTCGGTTTGAACTACAAAAAGATGGATTACGTTTTGAACGGACGGCCCTTCCACCTGATCGAGGAAGGGCTTGGTCCGATCGATGCGATCCTCAATACCAGCGCTGCAACGGCTCGCCTTTGATCTTGTGGATCGCTTCGTCCGCGGCGTAGATCACGCGCGGCATCTTCATCATCTTGTCGAGTTCCGGCAGTGCACTCGCCGCGTTCGGGCCGATGTTTCCAAGCGCGCTCGAAACGCTCCGCAGCACATAGATGGTCTCGTTCGGCGTCTGCAAATGACGAGTCAACGTGTCGATGACCGGCCTCGGTGCGGCCGCTCCGATGTTGCCTAACGCGTCGGCGGCCGCCGCCCGCACATAGGGCATCGGATCGTCGAGCGCCTTCATCAAGCCCTCGCTGGCGCCGCCTGCCTTGGTTCCCATGGCGCGCAACGCGACTGCCGCCGTGCTGCGGACGCGTGCATTGGGATCTGCGAGCGCGTGTTCCAATCCTTTCAACGCCGGCGCGGCTCCTTCGCCCATCTGTGCGAGAGCCCACGCTGCAGCCGCGCGAACTTCGATATCGGAATCGCCGAGCGCCTTCGACAAATCGGCCATCGCAGGCGTGGCGTCTTTTCCGAAGGATCCAATGGCGCGCACGAGGTAAGCGCGGCGTGCAGCATCCGATGCGCGCCTCAATTCGGTCAGGTAGCCTTGCAGCGGCACTCCGCGATACACAATTCCAGCGGAGGTGGTGGCACCACTCACGAGAGCCTCCGACGGCTTCTCATCCGCTGTGGGCACGCGTTCGAGCACGACATCGTTGATGCCGAGATAGTAGCCCGTGGACCGCCCGTCTTTGCCCAGGCAGAGGAAGCTGAGCGTGTGACGGCCCTTTGTGAGGCTCATCCATCCGAGTGGCTGATCGGCTGCGACGTACACTTCGTTCGAGTAGTTGTGGAGCACCTGCGGACCCGTCATCGGGATCTCGGACGTCAGAGCTTCGCGATTGTCGAGGTTAATCGGCTTATCGTCGAGCAGCGCGACGTACTCGCCATAATCGGGAGCCTGCGCGATTCGCGCGAGGATTTCGTAGCGCCCGCTCTCGCGAACGTCGATAGGAATGTTGATCCGCGACCCTTTTTCAGTTCCTTCGAAGAACAGCAGATCGCGGCCCCAGTCGACTTCGCGTTGCACGGCCGCCTTGCCTTTCACCGTCGTCACTTCGGCCAGAGATTCCTCAACGGCGATCTGTTCGGCATTGCCTAACGGCAGCCGCGCGGCGCCGAACGGAGGCTCTGGAAGCCCCTCGTTGACGTCCTTCTGATACCAGAACGCAGCGCTCGAAAAATAGTCGGGACGTTCCTCGAAGCCGCTGCGATTCGTGCCGTCGGCGTTGTACGTCCAGCCCGCGTGCTCGATGCCCGCCCATAACGATTTCGTGAACGGAATCGGATCCGGGATGTGCCAGCGATAGCCGGTCAGTCGGGCGCCAACGAGTTCCCCATCGGCGACCGGCGTGCCGTACCAGGTTCCTCCAGACACGCGCAGGCCCCACGCTTCATTGACATAATCCTCAGTGCCGGTTCCGAGAATTTGCGGATGCTGCGCGCCATCGGCATAGAACAAATCGTCGCCTTCGCCGAACCAGCCGACCTGCGACTGGATCACGTTCAACACCGTTCCGACATAATGCCCGGCGCCCTTCACGCTCAGGAATTCATAGTTCTTGCCCTTGACCGCCGGGCGTTCCTGGCGATAGTAACCGTGGAAATACGCGACATCCGCAGGCAGGGAAGAATGCTTCTGCCAATCGACGTGATAGTAGAACATTGTGATCGGACGATCGCCTTCATCGGTCACCGTGATCTTGCACGAACCGCGAAATGGCATCGGCCAATAGCTATTGCGCGCACGTCCGAACGAGCTGTCGCGGACGACCATCGAATCGACGTTGCGCTCATAGCCGTGCCCGACGCCGAAGAAATCGCCGAGCGGAACATCGACGCTCGGAGTCTTCTTGCCGTCGTAGTACACACGCAGCCGAACGAGGCGCGGCCATGCGAATTCGTTATCGGCGACAGTCAACCAGATGTGGTCGACGACGCCCGGTCCGCGCAGGTCGGCCATCACGAACGTCTCGCCAGGCATGATGCGTTTGCTGTCGTCGTTGCTGGGAATGTAGCGGCTTCCACTCGAGACACGGTGAGCCGAATAATTCTTCATGCGGGGAAGGTCGAGCAGGCTGAACGGCCCCTGCTCACTCTGCGCTTGTGTACTCGCACAGCTTGCTATCAATAAAAAGGACACAAGGGTCCGAATCGGATTCATTGCCTGACCTCCAGGAATATGCATTGTACAGCGAAGCACGCGTATAATCGGTAACGGCCCCGAAGCCGAGTGGTCGCGGTGGCTCGTAAGTACTCTCATGAAAACTCGTTTCCTTTCCCTTGTTGCCTTGGCTGGAAGCCTTCCGGTCGCCTATGCTCAGCCGCGTCCCGCGGTCGATTCACAGCTTGCCGCGACGCGCAAGGCCACCGAAGAAAAACTCGAAGCTGTCGCCATCATCGAACGCAAAGTGATGGTCGCGATGGCTGACGGCAAGCGCATGGCGACCGATGTCTATCGCCCAAAGGACACATCGAAGAAGTATCCGACGATCTTCGTGCGGACGCCGTACAACTTCAATTATTGGGACGTCCACAACGGCGTTCCGCGCGACATGACCAGCGAACTCGAAGCCGTCAAGCGCGGATATGTCTATGTCGAAATGAATGAGCGTGGACACTTCTTCTCGGAGGGCGCCTACGACATTCTTGGCGCGCCGTTATCCGATGGATCGGACGCGATCACGTGGATGACTTCCCAGCCATGGTCGGATGGCAAGGTCGGTACGATCGGTTGCTCCTCAACCGCCGAGTGGCAACTCGGTGTCGCCGCGCTGGGCAATCCGGGATACACGACGATGATCCCGCAAGGCTTCGGAGCAGGCGTCGGACGCGTCGGGCCGTACTACGAACAGGGCAATTGGTATCGCGGCGGCGCGGTGCAGATGCTCTTCATCGCCTGGCTCTATGGCGAGCAGAATCAGATCCGTCCCATGTTCCCGCCGAATACATCGCAAGAGGATCTTGTTCGCGCCTCACGTCTGTTCGATCTCGCGCCGCAGATGCCGCCCGTCGATTGGTCGAAGGCGCTCACGCATCTGCCCGAGAACGACATCATGAAATCTGTCCACGGCCCGGACGGCATTTTCTCCGACCGCATGGAAGTGTCGACCGGCGGCGCGATGATCAAGCGCGACCCCAACGATCCAGCCTGGTATCGCGGAGGATTGTGGCATGACGACAAGCCGATCAACATTCCGGGCTTCTGGTTTATGTCGTGGTACGACGTTTCGATCGGCCCGAATCTGGCGGCGTACAACTACGTTCGCAAGACCGCGCGGCCCGATGTCGCCGACCGGCAATACGCGGTCATCGCGCCCACGCTGCACTGCTCGTACAAGCGCGCGACGGAACATACTGTCGTCGGCGAGCGCGACATGGGCGATGCGCGTCTCAACTACGACGAATTGACTTACGGATGGTTCGATCACTACTTGAAGGGCGAGGATAGCAAGGCGATCGACAAGATGCCGAAGGTCCGATATTACACGATGGGATCGAACAAGTGGCAGTCCTCTGACACGTGGCCGCCGGCAGGCGCGCAGCCGATGACTTTGTATCTGTCGAGTGGCGGAAAGGCGAGCAGCCTCAATGGCGACGGAGTCCTTTCGAATTCCGCACCGCCATCCGACAAGCCGGATAGCTTCACGTACGATCCGATGAATCCGGTGCCCTCCTATGGCGGCAACGTCTGCTGCACCGGCAACGCCGTCAGCGGCGGAGCGTTCGATCAACGCAAGATGGAATCGCGCGCGGATATCCTCGTGTACTCGTCCGAGCCTTTGCAGGAAGGCCTCGAGGCAAGCGGGCCCATCGAAGTGACGCTCTATGTTTCCTCCGACGCCAAGGACACTGACTTCACCGCCAAGGTGATCGACGTCGACCCGGATGGCGTCGCCTACAATCTCGACGAAACAATTCTTCGCGCGCGTTATCGCGATGGCTTCGACAAGAAGGTGTGGATGGAGAACGGCAAAGTCTACAAGCTGACTATGACACCGATGGTGACGAGCAACTACTTC
>DASXZC010000488.1:0-17447 GCA_036502165.1 Bryobacteraceae bacterium | reverse complement strand
AGAAATGGCGGAGGCGACGGATCCTCAAGTAGGAGAAGGTATGCGAAAACCTTGAGAGTCCCGTCGGACATTTGTTGAGCATAAAACGGGTCTTCGAATCCCCGATCGTTGAATTTGAGAAGTAAACGGCCATCTGGCGTCCGCTCTGTATCGATCGTCCGGATGCCAGGAATTTTTTTCGCGATACGTGCCAGTATCGCTTGAAACTTCCTTTCATGCTCCCTCTCCAAGAATTGGACGACGTTTCCCAGGTTGTCGCCACGCGTGTTCAAATGGCGCTGGGGTCCAGCCAGAGGGAGG
Source organism: Bryobacteraceae bacterium (assembly GCA_036502165.1). GTDB lineage: Bacteria > Acidobacteriota > Terriglobia > Bryobacterales > Bryobacteraceae > F-183. The sequence goes on along the minus strand of DASXZC010000488.1, from coordinate 17,147 downwards.
CTACGAGCGGCGTCTGGACTAAAATAGCTTAAGTACCATCCCTCGATGAACCGTCGGAAAGCTGAGATTCTGGGGTGCTGTTTAAGCGACCCTAATGTTGCGATGCCGAGCTTTCTTTTGTCGTCCAGTTCGACCAACTCAATCTCTTTGCTCTCCTCCCTCACTTCCTTCTTCTTGACGCGCTCCATCAGATTTCGCAGCGCCGTTTGAACCGAACCCTCCTCAATCTGTTGCCCCTCAGTTTCTCCTCTCCAAGCAATTCCCTTGCCTTCGTTGAGGATCAAGAACGAAAAAGGCCACCCATGTCGCTGCCCTTTCCGTCTCTGCCGAAGACGTTCCCGCAGGACGTATGGTCTACCTGACGAGTCTTGATCGATCGAAAGCTCATATGTAATTGGGCGCGCATTCCCCTCCTCTTTGTAGTAAATTTCGAACTCTATTGACTCAGCGGCGCCTTGAGACCGTACTCGATTGAACCCGCCTCTCCCTCGCTCGTCGAACGCCTCTTCGACTCCAAGGCGAAGGCAATCCGCGAGAAAGCCAAACGCATCAAACAAAGTGCTTTTCCCCGACCCGTTCTTTCCAATCACGGCCGTCATGGGAGTGAGTGGGTCGGGCTGCTGCATGCTGAACACCTTGCCGAACGTTACGTCCTTTAACGTCCGGAAGTTCTTGATCCGAATACCTTCGATCCTCGCCATCGGTTACCCCTTATCTGCCCGAGTCCGGCCACGCTCCCTTTAGGTTAATGCACTTATCGGCCCCAGATTCGCTCCTAGAATGGCCGGGTTCGGCTGGACGGCTGGCGCCCCACGTTTGGGGCATCTAATCGCTACGCCACCGCCTTGGCGATCGCGTACGCGACACCAGCCGCGAGTCCGCCGATGATGGTCGTCCTCAATGCAGATTGCAACCTTGGAGCGCCGGTGTATCGGCCTTTCACGAATCCGAAGAAGAATAGCGCGGTTAACGTGGCGACGACTGACAACATGAACCCCGTCTTGGGGTCGTTCCAAATCATGTATGGCGTCAGCGGCACGAGTCCGCCGGCGATGTAGGAGAGGGCGATGGTCGTCGCGCTCGAGACGGCGCGTTTCGGATCGGGCTCCTCCAGGCCGAGTTCGAATCGCATCATCCAATCGACCCAGGCCTTGTGATTATTCTGAAACGCACGAACGACCGGTTCGATTTCCGCTTCTGTCAGTCCATATTCGCTGAACACCGCGTGGACTTCCTGCACCTCGTCTTCGTTGCGCTCGATGACTTCATATTCCTCGCGTCTGCGTTCGCTCTCGTAGTGCTCGGCGTCGCTCTTCGCGGCGAGATAGCCGCCGAGTCCCATGGCGATCGAACCGGCTGCGATCTCGGCGAGTCCGGCGACGACGATGATGTGCGAGGCGTGAACCGCGCCGGTGAGTCCCGCGGCGAGGGCGAAGGGAACGGTCAATCCATCCGACATGCCGATCACGATGTCGCGGACGACTTCCGAGGACGTGAAGTGTTGCTCGAGGTGCGGAGTCGAGGGCATGCCACCAGTTTCGCAGCTACGGCTTCGTGAATCGCGAGTCGGGTAAATCGACGTTCACTTCGATGCGGGTGAATACGAGCTTCTGTTTGAAATGCGCGCCGCTCGAATCGATGGTGAACGCGTAGGCGAGGCCTTTGACCTTGCGATAGTCGCGAAAGTAAGACTCCATCTTCTCGCCACCGACGGTGCCTTCCCACTTCACATCAAGGTACGTCTTCGCGTCGATGTACTCGGTGCGTTCGGTGCCGTCTTTCATGGTCACGAGGAGCTTATAGGCGTCGCGGCCTTCGACTTTTTCTTTGCCCTTCAGCTCGACGCGGTTCCCTCTGGATTTGTAGTCGAGCAGGGGACCGTCGAGATCCGCGCTGCCGGCGAGGTTCTTCAATTGTTCGGCGGACATTGGTTCGGGAGGCTTGCCCGCGCGGAGCGTCCATCCTTCGTGGCCATCGGTGATCTGGATGAAGGAGTCGTGGTTGAGCGTCACTTCCTGGCGCATTTTCCCCGGACGTTTCATTTCGACGTGGAAGGGCTCGCCGGGGTTGGGAGCGAACGCGAGCGTGCCATCCATGACTTGCGTTCGCAGAGCGCGAATGCGTTTGGCGCCTCCGCGAGCGGTCAGGTGCCGCGAGATGATCTGGTCGAGCGTCTGGGCCTGCAGGGCCGTCGAACAAAGGGCCAGGATGCAGGCGAGGCGCATGTTATTTGGGTGTTCCGAGGCTCGATTCGACTGGATATCCCTTGTCGGTCCAGTCGGTCTTGAGGTTGTCGGGGATGTTCAAGACGCGCACGTGTTTGTAGCCGAGCTCGGCGAGGACTCGGAACGCGGGACGTATGTTCGGGCAGCGATCCATCGGGCAGCAGCCGCAGTACAACACGATGTCCGCGTCCTTGTCGAGTCCGGCGACGGCTTTCTTGAGAGCCTCGACTCCTTCCGGCTTCGAACCGGGGCCGGCGAACACCGCGTGCTCGATATGGCGGGCGCGATACAGAACTGGAAATACGACGGAAATGACGTGCGGTTGCCTAGCGCCCGGAGATTTCAGGATGTTCGCGAGCGCCGCGGGATCGAGTAGCGCCGCGGATGGCCAGGGATCGGGGCCTTGCTGGCATAAACACAGTCCTGCTGTGAAAATTACGGCGAACCATCGAATACCCATCGCTGATTAGAATACCATTCACTTCAGGCCATATAAGGCGAGCGCGTTGCCGCGCATGACCATTTGCGCGAGTTCGTGAGCGCGCTCGCGCGTGATCTCGCCATCCTCGAGCATGCCGGTCAAGGCGATCGCGAGGGCTTTTCGGACGGTGAGCGTCGCGAGGTAGCCGGTTTCTTCCCAGCCGCCCTTGTCATTCATCGGGAATGCGTCAGTGCCGAACAGGACACGCTTCGGATATTGTTCGAGCCAATCGCGAATCAGGGCGGCGAGGGCGCGCGGATAGAGGATCGTCCCTTGCGCAGAGAGATCGGCGTACACGTTCGGTTTGCCAAACATCGCGCGCGTCAGCTTGTTCCAGGGCTCGCCGGTGTGGATCAGAATGAACTTCGTCTTGCGCAAGGTTGGATCGTTGAACAGAGGCTCGAGGAGCAACGGATTGGCTCCGGCGCTGACGAAGTAGCTGCCGAGGCCGCCGGCCATAGTATGGATCTGGATCGGTAGGTTGAGGCGTCCGGCTTCCAGCGCGACGGCTCGGAACAGATAATCTTGTAGGCGTTTGTATTCAGATTTGTTCGGCACGCCTCCGTGTAAATAGTGCGTATAGATGGCGGCCGCGTCTTCGAGGGGAACCTTCTCGACATCGAGCGATCGCAGGTAGGCGATCTCGAATTTGATGCCGATCGCTCCGTCGCGTTTCATCTTCTCGAGCGTAGTTGTGACGATTTGCGACGTATAAGCGTCGAGCGTCGCGGGGAGGCGTGCCGCGCCGAGATAGCCCTTCAGCAGCCGCTCTTCGTCCGCGAAAAATACCGCGCGATCGGGAGTCTCACGCTTCAACTCCGAATTGTCGAGGGGATACATGAAGGCGTCGACGAAAGCGATCCAGCGGAACCGCGGACTCGGCAGCCCCGCGCCCATTGCGATCCGGTTTGCGAGCATGGTTTCGATCCCCAGCCGATCGAGGATCCAGGAGGGATATCCGGCGCCTTTGGATTGAATCACGCGGGCCCGCAGGGTTTCGAGTTCCGCAAGATGGGCGGGCGCCGCATCGTTGTAGGGATAGCCGTACAGTTCGCGCCACAGGGGGACGAACTCGGGATTGTCGACGCGTCCGCGCAGGGGCGAGGGTCCTTCTTCGATGCCGTCGCCGGGCAGAGCGTCGATATCCGGATCGTTCTTCTCGTTCGGCAGCAGCAGGCGCATCGGGTGGGCGTGATTGTCGACGGCGCGGATCATCCCGATATAGCTGGCGAGCTCCGGATCGGAGGGTTGCGCGACGGCCGCGGTGGTGGCGAGCGCGAGGACTATCGAAATAAGCAGCGCGAATCGTGGCATGGTTTCGAAATGTTATCAGACTGCAACCGGATTTCGGCGACCCGTTTGCTATACTGAAAACCGCTCGGGCGGGGAGCAGCCGGCTCCGGCCGGTGTGTGATTGGCAAATAGGAGAAATTATGGAACTAGACGATTACAAATTGAAGTACCAATCCGTATTGAATGAAGTCACGGCAAAGGGCGTCTCACTGTCGCACTTGCACGTGCAGGACGGCAAACTGTTCATGCAGGGAACGGCTCCTTCGGAGGAGATCAAGAACGACATTTGGAATGCGATCAAGGCCTGCGACCCCAACTGGGAATCGAACCTGACGTGCGACTTATCGGTAGATCCGAGTCTGCCCCAGCCCCAGAAGACGTACACGGTCGTCGCCGGCGATTCCTTGTGGCGGATCGCGCAGCACGAACTCGGCAATGGAGCGGAGTTTCCGAAGCTGATCGCGGCCAACCCAGGGAAGCTGAAAGACCAGAACTCGGTGATCCATCCCGGCGATGTACTGGTGATCCCCAGCTAGTTTATTTGTGAATTTATTGTGAAAAGGAGGCTGGCCCAGTCGGGTTGGCCTCCTTTTTTATTACTATGCGATCCCTGTGGGTTCCCCGGCCTTAAAGATAGCGTCGTTTTGCGCCGATAGGCTCACAAGAGCCTAAATCGGGGGATTCGCAATTTGCAAGCCGGAAACTCTCCGTCATCTGTGATCGCAGCGGCCTTGTTCGCTTCTCTGGTCCTTCATGCGGGTAGCGTCGAGGGCACGATCATTATCAAGAGGAGACTGACGAAACGGAACGTCACTCCTACGGTTGCCGCGTATCAGCGGGGACCGGCCGTTCCGCTCGGAATCGCTGAGCCGGACGAGGATCCTCTTTCTTTTGAACGATCGCGGGTCGTAATTTATGTCGAGGGCGCGGGTCCGGCGGGTGCGCCGGCCACAGCCACGCTCGAACAGAGGGATCGCCGGTTCGCACCTGAGATCGTCGTCATTCCGGCGGGATCGTCGGTGTCTTTTCCCAATCTGGATCCCATCTTTCACAACGTCTTCTCGCTATCGAAAACCAAATCGTTCGACCTGGGGAACTATCCGAAGGGGCAGTCGCGGACGGTCGCATTTCCTGAACCGGGAATTGTATTCGTGAATTGCCACTTACATCCCAATATGGCGGCTGCGATTGTTGTGACGCCGAACAAGTGGTCGGCGCAGGCGGGCCGCGATGGACGGTTCGTGCTGAAGGATCTTCCGCCGGGCAAATATGAAGTCGTCGCCTGGCACAAGGCGGCCGGCTACTTCCGCAAGAAAATCGTCGTGGGCGCGGGGGTGACGGGCGATGTCGATTTCCTGATCCCTCTGGGAGAAAAGAAATAGAAGTATGCGTTTCCGAACTCGTACTTTCCTGCTGAGCTTCGTTCCGTTCGCCCTGCTGCTTTCGGCCAGCTTCTGGGCGATTCAGGACATGGTGCAGGCAACGGTGCGAGATGGAGTGCGCGTGTCTTTGCGCGAGAATCACCAATCGGCTGCGAAGCTGCACGCCCGCAATGAACTGCAGAACAGCCGCTTCCTCAAAATCGTCGGAGAGAACGCGGTGCTGAAGGCGGGTCTGCAACTGGCGAACGCCAATCCGTCGAGCGCGGATGCGCGGCTTACGGTCGAGGATCAAGTGACGGAACTTTGCGCCGAGATGGGATTCGATCTGCTGCTGGTTTCGGACGCGGAAGGTCGGGCGATCGCCGGCGTCACGCGAAGCAATACCGTGCTGGTGCGGATGGAACCCAAACAACTTCCATCCACAGCTTTGAGCGGACTCGCGACCGTCAGCGGACGGGTGTATCAGATCGCGTCGGTGCCGATCGATCAGAGCTACGAGAATCTGGGCAACCTCACGATCGGCGAGCTGTTCGACCTCTCGGAGTTCACTACGCCGGCGCTGCTGCTGCGCGACGGCCGAGTGATCCAGTCGAATTTGAAGGGCGTCTCTTACGACGAAATCGGCGCGGCCATGGGGCATTGCAATCGGCTCGAGGAATGCGAAGTGCGCCTGCGCGGGGAGATCTACGTGTCGGTGGCGATGCAGAGCATCTCGCTCGGCAACGGCTATGTGCTGCGAACGCTTCAGAGCCTCGATGCGGCAAGTGGACCTGTGCGGTTCGTGCTGCGCCGAGTGTTTGTGGTGGCAGCGGCGGCGGCGCTGCTGCTCGCGTTGATTTGCGGAATTCTTTCGGCCAAGTCGATCGTAGGGCCGATTTCCGCAATCGTCGAGAAGCTGCGGGATAGTGCGGCGACGGGCATTCCGGCTGAATTCCATGAGGCTCCGGCGTCGGTTTCGGAAATCCAGGAACTGATGGAGTCCTTCAACCGGGCCGCTGGAGCGGTGAAGGATGGGCGGGCGCAGCTCGAGTCCGCGTATGTCCAGTTCATCGGCTCGCTGGCGCATGCTTTGGACGCACGGGATCAGTACACGGCGGGCCACAGCTCGCGCGTGAGCGAGATTTCCTGCGCGATTGCGCGAGCGCTGTGCGTCGAGGCGGACGTACTCGAGCAGATCCGCACGGGCGCGCTGCTGCATGACATCGGCAAGATCGGCATCTCGGACGTCGTGCTGCAAAAGCCCGGGAAGTTGACGGTCGAGGAGTTCGACATCATCAAGCAGCATCCGACGATCGGGCGCCACATCCTCGAGGGCGTGAACGGGTTTGAGCCGTACCTCGATTCCGTCGAGCTGCACCATGAAAATTGGGATGGCACAGGATATCCGCACGGTTTGGCTGGCGAAGCCGTGCCGCTCGCGGCGCGTATCATACACGTCGCCGATGCTTACGATGCGATGACGTCCGACCGGCCGTACCGGCGCGGGATGACTCACGGACGGGCGATGTCGATTCTGGCGGAATGTTCGGGGACGCAATTCGATCCGACGCTCGTCGATGTGTTCCAGAAGATCGGCGCGCTGCCGGAAGGTGTGGACCGGGCAGAGGATCTGTTGAAGCTTCTCACCGCTCTTGAACCTGAACAGGCGCGAGTTGCGGAGGTCCAGCAATGAAACCGGCGATCCTGTTTCTGTGCGTGACCTGCGGCATCGTTGCACAAGAGGCGGAGAGCGGATTCGATTTGCGGGCGTTGATCGGCGTGACGTCCTTTGCGTCGAATGAACTGACGGAGTCGCCACGCGACGGGTCGGTCGCAGGCGCGGGATTTCGAGCGTTACTGTATCCCACGTGGAAACTGAGCAAGCATTGGACCGTGACGGGCGTCGTGCAGATCCGTTCCCGTCCTTATTTCTCAGAGGATTTTTCGACGACCGGCTATGGCATCAAGAGCGACGTGATTCAGGCGACGCTGGGGTATTCGCAATTCTGGACCGGAGGATCGGTTGTGGTGAGGGTGGGCGAACTGCCTTCCGCTTTCGGATCCTTTCTGTTGCGTTATTCGGACATGGACAATCCGCTGCTCGACATGCCCGCGGCTTATGGATATTACTACCGGCCCGTGACGAGCCTGGGGTTGACGGGGGCGCAAGTCGACGCGTCATGGCACCGGTTCGATGGCCGCGTGCAGTTGACTAGCTCTTCACCGACCAATCCGCGGAGCCCGTGGGAGAAGGATCAATACGCGAACTGGACCGTAGGCGCGGGCTACACGATCATCCAGGGATTTCGTGTCGGGGTCTCGATGTATCGCGGACCGTACCTCGACCGCGATTTTCCGTTCTTCACGCCAAACGAGTTGCCGCCCGTGTCGCTGCCCGCGACGGGATTCGGCACTGACGCCTCCTGGGCGCGCGGGCACACGTCCATCAACGGGGAGTGGCAGCGGTTCCAATACGACTACCATGAGATTCCGACATTCATCGAGCAGACGGGATATGGCGAAATCAAGCAGGTGCTGCATCCACGCTGGTTCGTAGCCGGACGAGTCGGTTATACGCATACGAATTATGGAGCGGGGCAGTCGTATGAAGCGGCGGTGGGTCTGCGGCCGAGCGCCAATCAACTGATCAAATTCGGATATCAATTGCAGCGGGATTCCTCGGACGGACATCTCGACCACATCGTGGGGATGCAGTACGTGGCGGCGATTCATCCATTGGTGCTGGCGGGACATTAACTGACGTTCGGCTCCAAAGGCGGGTCAAACAGCGATACAATCTCCCATGGGCTTTGAGGGAGCGTCCGGCAATTCGGAGGGCGCGCCAGGAGGAGCCTGTCGCACCATGAATGTTTCCGTCAAAGGCACCTACGCCTTGCAGGCTATTTTCGACCTCGCCGTCGAGCAATCCGGCGATCCCGTCAAAATCGCGGATATCGCGAAGCGCCAGAAGATCCCTCAGAAATTCCTCGAGCTCATCCTCGCCGGTCTGAAGCAAGGCGGATTCGTCATCTCGAAACGCGGCGCCGAAGGCGGCTATCTGCTCGCGCGGCCCGCGGACGCCATCACGATCGGCGAAGTTCTGCGCTACATTGAAGGCGCCAAGGCCGTCAAGACGCAGCGCGAGAAGGACTCGCCGCTGGCTGATTTCTGGGCGCGCGTGGATGATGCCGTGTCGGCGGTGATCGATCATACGACCTTCGCCGAACTGGCGCGGAACTGGCGGGAAAAGCAGCACCGGTACGTTCCGAACTGGGATATCTGACCAGCAGCATTCGAACTAAAGGAATAGATCCGCATGAACATTTTCGAAGACAATTCATTCAGCATCGGCCGCACTCCGCTCGTCCGGTTGAATCGCGTCACCGATGGCGCGCCGGCGATCGTTCTCGCGAAGATCGAAGGCCGGAACCCGGCGTATTCGGTGAAGTGCCGCATCGGCGCATCGATGATCTGGGACGCTGAAAAGCGCGGCGTATTGAAGCCCGGCAAGGAATTGATCGAACCGACCAGCGGCAACACCGGCATCGCCCTCGCCTTCGTTGCGGCGGCCCGCGGATATCCGATTACGCTGACGATGCCGGATACGATGTCGATCGAGCGCCGGAAAGTCCTCAAAACATTTGGAGCCAATATTGTTCTGACCGAAGGTCCGATGGGAATGAAGGGCGCGATTCAGAAAGCCGAGGAAATTACGGCGTCCGATCCTGATCGCTACGTTCTTCTGCAGCAGTTTAAAAATCCGGCCAATCCTGAGATTCATTTCAAAACGACGGGGCCGGAGATCTGGGAGGATACCAAGGGCGCGGTTGACGTCCTGGTTTCCGGAGTCGGCACCGGCGGCACCATCACGGGCGTCTCGCGCTATATCAAGAATGAATTGAAGAAGCCGCTCGTGTCGATCGCGGTCGAGCCCGTGAACAGCCCGGTCATTCTGCAGACGCTACGCGGTGAGCCGATTAAGCCTGGTCCGCATAAGATACAAGGGCTCGGCGCGGGGTTCATTCCCGAGACGCTGGATATCTCGATGGTCGATCGCGTCGAACTGGTGACCAACGAGGAATCGATCGAAATGGCGCGGCGGCTGGCACGGGAAGAGGGGATCCTCTCGGGCATCTCCTGCGGCGCGGCGGCGGCGGCGGCGGTTCGAGTCGCGCACGAGCCGGAGATGAAAGGGAAGACCATCGTCGTGGTATTGCCCGATTCCGGCGAACGCTACCTCAGCTCGATTCTGTTCGAGGGGTTGTTCAACGAGTAGTGTGGATTATCCGCTGTTTGTATATGGAACCCTGCGGAGCGAATCCGATCATGAATACGCGCGCTTGCTTCGCGGGGTGAGTGAGTTCGTCTCCGCGGGACGCCTGCGGGGGTCGCTTTATCGCGTCGCACATTACCCGGGCTGGGTCGAGGACGGCGATCCGGATGGATGGGTTCACGGAGAGATCTGGCGTCCTCGTCATGCTGCGACGCTGCTTCCGAAATTGGACTTCTATGAAGGTCCGGAGTACCGGAGAGTCATCCGCGCGATTGATACATCCGCGGGCCCGGTTGATAGTTGGGTCTATTTATATGCAGCTTCAATCGAGGGAAAAGAAAGAATTATTTCCGGCGATTGGTTTACCCAATCGCGATCGGGCCTGATACAGTAGTTGAGATCATGCATACCCGCCGCCTCGTGGCGTTCCTACTTGGCGTCTGGCTAGGCGGCATGTTATTTGTCGCCTATACTACCAGCGCTAATATGTCGACGACCAAGACCATTCTCGAAAGCTCGCCCGAAGCGCCACGCCGTTTGATTGAACTGTCGGGTAGCCAGCGGGTCGCCACAATCCTCAATTACAATACGGCCGAGATCAACCGCTCACTCACTGAATCGTGGGAATGGCTGCAGCTTTTGATCGGTTTCGGAGTGGTGTGCGCGCTGCCGTTCGCGATGCGGCTGAAGTGGATCTACCTGATCGCCGCGGTTGTGATGTTCCTCATCGCGATTGCGCAACGCGCGCTACTGACGCCTGAGATCATCGGAGTCGGACGTCTGCTCGACATGGCCGGCGGCACGGTGTGGACGCAGGATGAATTGTGGAAAGAACGCCGCTCGCTGCACACGCTGCAGCAGTTGTATTTCAGCGGCGAAGTCGTGAAGGCGATGATCGGCCTGGGGCTTACGGGAGCGTTACTGATCTTCCGCAGGAAGACCGTCTATAAGAGCCGCGCCGAGCAGCGGCGCGCGCAGGAAAAAACGGATCGCCAACAGGAGTGGTCAGGCAAGATGGATATGATCGATGACCCCGATTAGAGCCATGTCGATCGGCGAGTTCGGACGTCCAGCGGCGGTCATGGCGGAGTAGCCTTCGGTCACGAGCAGGACGCGGTCGCCGACTCCGGCATCGACGGTGTCGAGCGCGACGACAGCCTCGCCGCGATCGCTGCCATCCAAATGCAAGGGCTGCACGAGCAGCGCCTTGCGTCCCCGATGGCTCGGATGTTTCTCGGTCGAGACGACCTCGCCGATGACCCGTGCGATCAGCATTTCCGGCCGCCGCGTTCCCCATTTGTGACCTCGTCGACGATCGCGACGATGGTCATGTCAGTGGGCACTTCGACGGGCAAGAAAGGGAAGCTCGCTTCCTTGCCTTTCGTGAAGTAGATCAGTTCGCCCGCGCCCGCACCAACTGCGTCGGTGCAGAGCACTTGACGGCCACTCGCTTCCAATTTTGGATTGAGTGGTTGAACGATGAGGATCCGCTGCGCGTTGAGGTTTGGATCCTTCACGGTCGCCCAGAGAGAGCCGGCCACGCGTCCGAGGTACATTGGAGTTACTTCCCCCGCCGTTCGGAGTCGAGGCTGACCTCGTCGACGATTGCGATAATCGCCGCATCGACGGGCTTGTCTTTGCAACTATCCGCCATGCGCGCGGAACTGCCGCTGACGATGATGACGAGTTCCCGATTTCCGGCGCCGACCGCGTCGACCGCGATCAGGTAGTTCGATTCTTCCTTGCCGTCAGGCGAGACCGGCTTGACCAACAGGAGCTTGTGCCCTTCGAGACGCGGATCTTTCCTGGTGGCGACGACCGTGCCGGCGACGCGGGCCAGAATCATCTATTTGCTCGCTTTGCCGATCGGCAACACGTCCTCGAGGCTCGGATGCGGCCGCGGAATGACGTGTACGGCGATCAGTTCTCCCACGCGCCGGGCCGCGGCCGCGCCGGCGTCGGTGGCTGCGCGGACCGCCGCGACGTCGCCGCGTACCATCGCGGTCACGTATCCTGAACCGATCTTTTCCCAGCCGACCAGATTCACATTGGCGGCCTTCACCATCGCGTCGGAGGCTTCGATCATCGCCACTAATCCGCGCGTTTCAATCATTCCCAGGGCTTCACCGATCATGCGTTTGTTGACTACCTTTCGTTCAATCCTCGAGCGCCTATTTTAACGGGATCCGGAGGCCGCGCGTGCACGCAACGCCTCGTCGACCAGCGCTATCAATTCCGACCGCGTAAATTCGTAGCGTTCTTCGCCGGCGCCGGCCTCACTGCCGCAGTCTTCCGCCTCGCCCGCCGCCACCGGACACGAGGGATCGAATCCCGCCTTCGAAGTCACTCCATAACGAGAGCGTGAATCCAACAGTTTATCGACTTCGAGGCGCGGAAGCACCTTCGCTCCGCCGAGCAGTTCCGCAATCAGTATAATGCGCGCCGTGTGTTCGACGGTTTCCATGCGGAAATACGCCTTCCACAATTCGTCCGCGTAACAGACCACGCCATGGTTGCCCATGAGGATGGCGTCGTAATTCGGAATGTACGGGCGCATGCCGTCGGTGACTGCTGGGGTGCCGGGGAGTCCATAATCGGCGAGAGGGATGCAGCCGAGATTCACGATTACTTCCGGCAGAATCGCCTGATTTAATGGGCGTCCCGCGACTGCGAAGCCGGTCGACCCGGGCGGATGGGCGTGCACGATCGCATTCACGTCCGGCCGCATTTTATAAATCGTGAGGTGCATGCCGAACTCGGTTGTGCGTCCGCGCGTTCCCTGGATGCGGTTGCCGTCGAGGTCGCAGATGATGAGATCGTCGACCGTCATCATGCCTTTGCTGACGCCTGTCGGAGTGCATAGGATCCGCTTGTCGTCGAGACGGCAGGAGATGTTGCCGTCGTTGGCGGCGACCCATCCCTTCTGCCAGACGCATTTTCCGATTTCGACAATGGATGCGCGGAGCTGTGGCTCTTGCGGCTGCATGTGTTCAGTACTTGGAGGCGCGACCCGGGTGCTCGATCGATTTGCCGGATTTTCAATTGTACCAGCCGACGAGCGAGCGGCCCATCCGCTCGACCGGGTCGCGTCCGAGATACTGCCGCATGGGTCCGTGCCCGAATTCACAGACGTGCGTGAATCCGGCCGCCGCGTAGAGGGCACGCGCTTTCGTGTTGCCTATGAAGACATCGAGCGACGCTTTGACGTAGCCGAGCGCCGCGCCACGGTTCAGAGCGCGCTCGAGCAACTGGCGTGCGAGCCCCTGGCCACGGTAGTGCGGCAGAGTGGCCACGTGTTCGATCGTCCAGGTTCCAGGCGGCACTTCGGGCACGCAGTCCACGATGGGGGCGATCCGATGGCCTGTCTCCTCGATCTCCTGGCTGCTCCAGCCGATTTCGAGGAGCGCGGGCACCATTTGCGGATCAGTCCGCGCCTTGTCGAATCCGGCAACACATGCGGCGATTGTGCTGCCGCCGTTTGCTTCGGCGACGTCAAAGTGTGAGAAGTGGAACGGCGATTCGGCTTTCGCGCGCACCAGCTTCGAGATTTGGGACAGTTGATGTTCTCGCGTTCCGCCGATCGACAGCGCGTATCCGCTGGATGGATAGTGTGCGAGGTCGGCGAGGTAAATCAACTCGGCGAGCCCCGCGGGATCGTCAGACCTCGCTGTGCGGAACTGCATCTGGTTGTTCCTGCCTTTGCAGTTCTGCCTCGATCTGCTCGATGGTTGGTAGCGTTTCCCTGAGTTGCGCCGGCAACGTCTCGAGATGTTTGAATTCCGCGACGCCCATCGGTGTCGCGGTATTTCTCAGCGCGTACTCGGCGATGATGCGGTTCTTCGTCTTGCACAAGATGAGGCCGATGCTCGGTTGATCGCCGGGATGGCGGTGCAAGTCGTCGACGGCCGCCAGGTAGAAGTTCATTTTTCCCGCGTATTCCGGCCGGAACGGTGTCATTTTCAAATCGATGACGACGAAGCAGCGGAGCTTGAGATGGTAGAACAGCAGGTCGAGCCGGAAGTCCTCGCCGGCGACCTCGAGCGGGACCTGGCTGCCGACGAAGGCGAAGCCGACGCCGAGTTCAATGAGGAACTGGCGAAGATGCGCGAGCAATCCTTTCTCGAGATCGCGTTCGCGGGCGGCGGTGTCGAGGGTGAGAAAATCGAAGTTGTAAGGATCCTTGATCAGTTGCTGAGCGAGGTCGGATTGCGGCTGCGGGAGTGTCGCCTTGAAGTTCGTGACGGCCTTTCCCTGGCGCTCAAAGAGTCCACTCTCGATGTGCAGGATGAGGACGTTGCGGCTCCAGCCGTTCGCGAGGGATTGCTCGATGTACCATAGGCGTTCCTTCGGGTCCTTGACCTTGTCGAGAAGGATGCAATTGTGGAACCAGGGCAATTGTGCAGCAGGCTGCTGCACAATTGGCCACGCCTCGGCGAAGGCCCTCATATACTTGAGGTTACGCGGCGAAAGTCCCCGCATATCTGGAAATTCCGCATGCAGATCGCCGGCCAGATGCTCGATGACTTTGGCGCCCCAACCCTCCTGTTGCTGCCTATTTAGGATCTCCTTGCCAATGCCCCAATACAGCATGACGAGTTCCTGGTTGACCGCTACGGCCGCGCGAACTTGCGCGGTCCGGATTTGGCCCTTCACGCGGGACAGCAACTCCTGGTAGCTCTTCGAATTCGATACCAGATCCATATGAATTCAGTTCCCCGTCGGGCCGCCGCGGGAAGACATCGCTCCCATCAATCCGCCGGCAAAGAGGAGCAGAGCTGCTGAGGCGACCGTCGCGGACTGCAGGAAGCCATCCTCGGTGAACGCTCCCGCCAAGCCTACCTGCCAGGCCAGTGGCAGCCATGCGACACCCACGTAGAAGAAGACCAGCAGCACGATGAATCCGAGGCGCAGCGTGTTCAAGGCCGCTTGTGGAGAGAACAGCAGCGCGATGTACGCTGCGAGCGTGGCGACGAAGGTCACCGCCGCAAAGCTGAATGCGAAATAAGCGGGCAGCACCCCCGGAGCGGGTAGCAGCAATTCCGGCGGATGATAGACGAAGTTGATCGTCGCGAGGCCCATCAGCATCATGGCCAGTCCGATCATCCATCCGTAGAGGATCACGGCCGCCACGTGCATGTACAACTCGAAGACGGACTGCCGCGCCGGTTGACCTTCGCGCATTGCGAGCGTCACCGCCGGCCCGACGAATAACATCGGAATGAATGAATACGCCAGGATCAGCCGGATGTCGAGAAAATCGAACCCATACCGCTTAGGCAACAGGAAGCCGAACGCCAGCAACACGCCGAGGTTCAAGATCGGGGATCGCCACGCATTCCTCGCCACAGCGGCAAAGGCTTTCAGGAATGCGTTCAAAATGGTCATCCCTTCTTGGGTGGTTCAGGTTCCTGCGAATGGAAGTAGCGCCAGAGCCGTCCGGGAAATTCGCGGAGCCGCCATGTGCCAGGGCAGCGAGCTTCAGGTGTGAACGACAGCACCTTCGTGTCCGGATCGACCGAGATGCCCAGTTCCTCGGTCTTCGGAGTTTTGAACGTGATCCAGACCGAATTCCCGCACGGCTCGGAGAGCGTGAAGGAAATGTCGGAGGGGTTCGCGTAAGGGCTCTTGGGACCCCAGTCTTCAAGGAACCGCTCGAATTTATAATCACGGCAAGGCGTCTGATCAGTACAGCCCCACATCGTGTAGGCGCCCTTGTAGTCCTTGCTTTCGAGCAGCGCGATGAAGTGCTTGGCGGTTCGCTCTTCGCTGAAGGTACGGCCAAAATACCAAATCAGGCCGGCAACGATCGCGACACCCAGCACCGACAATACGATTACCTTGTTGCGCTTCTCGCGCTTTGAATCCTTGACTCCGAAATCGGCAAGGTAATCCGCCATGCGGCCCCCTCTTTCCAAAACCGGCCCGCAGTATTACTTGGCCGGGTAAGTTTTATCGTACGCCGTGGTCACTTCGGCCGTAATGTCGAGCGCGGGCTTTGTATAGATCGTGCTCGTCATATCGAGGACCACGTCAAAGCCTTTTTCCTCGGCGATTTTCTTGACGACTTCCGTCATGCGCTGGCTGGCGCGCGCCAGAATCTCCTGCCGGTCGCGATTGAAATCCTCTTCGATGTCCTGGTTGAGGCGCTGCAGACGAGTCTGCTTGCGCTGACCCTGCGCCTGCAAGTCGGAGACGCCGACCGCGCTCAGCTTCGATTGGTCCGCGAGCCGGGTGTTGATGTCCTGCAGTTCCTTGTTCAAGCGTTCGATCTCGTCTTGCCGGGGCTTATAGCGTTGCTGCAGTTCGCCTTGCGCCTTCTTGATCTCGGCCGTTCCGAGCAGCGCTTCCTGCACCCGAACGATAGCGATTTTCGGTTGGGCCAGAGCA
This sequence comes from Bryobacteraceae bacterium, assembly GCA_036502165.1. GTDB lineage: Bacteria > Acidobacteriota > Terriglobia > Bryobacterales > Bryobacteraceae > F-183. The sequence goes on along the minus strand of DASXZC010000488.1, from coordinate 1,127 downwards.
AATGGCGCCCCCGCCAGTAAGAACGCGCCGATCGCCACGGCGCGCGTGAACATTGTTGTGATCATTTCCAGATAACTCCTTTGACTGTCGCAGGCGCGCGAAAGTTCCTTCGCTGCCGAATCGTTCGAGTCCGAACGAATTCGGGCGCACTCGAAGTACCTTGCCAGTTGGATTTGGGAATCCGCACCCCTGGTCCTTCGGGTGTTGCCACGAAGGCATTTTCGACGTTGGCCGCGAGAGTACTCACCAAGCGTCCTAACGATTATAGCCCACGAGGCTCCTCGCGCCTGAACACCCGGACGTCCTGCTGTTTCGCAGCCGCCAACAATTCCGTCATCTTTTGTTTTAATACCGGATGCTTCAAATCGGGCGCGATCTCGACGAGCGGCTCGAGTACGAATCGCCGCTCAGCCATGCGCGGGTGCGGAATGGTCAGTTCCTTTGATGCCATGACAGTTCGCCCATAGAGCAGGACGTCGATGTCGATCGTGCGTGGACCGTTGGCGATCATCCGCTTGCGTCCGAGTTCCAGTTCGATCCTCTGCGCGATGTGCAACAACTGCAGCGGGAAGAGGGCGGTTCGCACCTCGATCACCTGGTTCAGGAACCATGGCTGATTCTCGAGGATCATTGGAGCGGTCTCGTAAATCGACGAGCTGCGGATCAGTTCGATCGGCTCGTGCGCGAGCGAGCGAATCGCCTGTTCGAGATTCTGTTCGCGATCGCCGAGGTTCGAGCCGAGTGCGAGATAGACGGTCTTCTTCAGAGGCATCTAATCGCGGTCCGGCGGGATCCACCGGGCGCGCGCCTCCGTCGACTGGAACACGTCAAAAGTGTAGCGCTTCCGGGGCAGGTCGTTCGCGAGTCCGAAGGTCTTGATCGTGCCGCACACTGCGGCCAAGCGCGTCTCCGGGCTGGTTTCCTTTAAATAGCCGCGGACCGTCTCGATCCAAAACAGCGTCAGCGTCTCGTGATAGCCGAAGGTCGGCGTCGTCACGATCCCTTGCGAATGATTGTAGTGTTGAATGCCTGTGCGAATGCGATCGACTGTCGACGGGTTCTCTTCGAACAGCCGCGCTGCGCACATTGCGAGATGGGCGGCATGAGTCCAGCAGTAGCGCGGCATC
>DASXZC010000487.1:0-4987 GCA_036502165.1 Bryobacteraceae bacterium | reverse complement strand
GTGGCAGGCTCCGGAGGGAAATAAACGGCGCATGTACATGGGGAAGCGGCTTCCGAATGGGAATACCTTGATGTCGCTGTCGAATCCCGGCGAGGTCGTCGAAGTCAACCACGCTGGCGAAGTGGTGCGGAGCATCGGCGGATCGAAGATGGATGTCCGCTTCGGCTGGGCATCGGGTTTCACGTTCCTACCAAACGGGAACCTCATCCTTTCGGACTACACAGGCCGCCGTCTTGTCGAAGTCGATTCCTCAGGGAAAGTCGTGCACGAACTGCACACCGGCCAGCGGACGTTCACCAGCATCTCAATTTTTTGAGACGTCCACCGCCACCCCCACCACTGCATAAAAAATCTCTATCGGATTCCGGCGGATTTACACCTGATTCCGGTGTATTATGAAAAAGAACTGTCGGCCAAGCCGCCACAGCCGTAGTACCCACCCACGTCGATCGCCCGCCCTGTCTGCCGATTTCATTCTTGTTTTGAACCTGAACCAGGAGATCAGCCAACCTGTTCGATGCATTGCTACACGTGCCGCCCGCCGGACACGCGGGGGACTTCGCGCCAGCACAGGCGTGCGCGACGCATTGCCCCTACTGCTCACTGCAGTGCGGCCTCGAACTGAGCACGCCCGGAAAAGGCCAGCCTTGGACCGTCGGAGCCCGTGACTTTCCCACCAATCGCGGTGGGTTGTGTCAGAAGGGTTGGACGTCCGCCGAACTTCTCACCGCGCCCGACCGTTTGCGGAGCCCTCTTGTTCGCGAACGACGCACAGATCCGCTTCATCCCGCGAGTTGGGAAGAGGCGATCGAACGCATCGCTGGTGCAATTGAAAAGTCCCAGGAAGCGTACGGCCGCGACAGCGTCGGAGTTTTTGGCGGCGGCAGTCTCACGAACGAAAAAGCGTACGCGCTGGGAAAATTCGCACGCGTGGCATTGCGCACTTCGCAGATCGACTACAACGGCCGCTTTTGCATGGCCTCTGCTGCGGCGGCTTCGATCAAGGCATTCGGGATCGATCGAGGGTTGCCGTTCCCGCTCGCCGATATCGCACGTACGGGGACGGTCCTGTTGATCGGCAGTAACCTCGCCGAGACGATGCCTCCTGTGATGCAGTATTTTCACGAGCAGAAGCAGCGCGGCGGATCTCTGATCGTTGTCGATCCGCGAGCGACCCCGACCTCAGCTTTAGCGACGCTTCACTTGCAGATCACTCCCGGTGCGGACGCGGCACTCGCCAACGGCTTGCTCCACATCGCGATCAACGATGGCTATCTCGACGAGGATTTTATTGCCACCCGCACGGGCGGCTTCGAACTTGTTCGACGTGTCGTCTCCAGCTACTGGCCCGCGCGCGTCGAGCGGATCACTGGCATCAGCGAACAGCAGTTGCGCATCGCGGCGAGACTCCTCGGGCGGGCTGAAACTCTCATGATCCTTACAGCGCGTGGATCCGAGCAGCAGAGCCATGGAGTCGACAATGTGCTCGCCTTCATCAATCTCGCGCTCGCTTTGGGGAAGGCGGGAAAGCCCTTCTGCGGCTATGGGTGCCTGACGGGTCAAGGCAACGGCCAGGGCGGCCGCGAACATGGGCAAAAAGCTGACCAACTGCCCGGATATCGGAAGATCGACAACTCCGAACATCGCGCTTATATCGCCGGCGTTTGGGGCGTGCAGGAGAAAGACCTGCCGGGGCCGGGACGCTCCGCTTACGAAATGTTCGACACGATGGGCGCCGAGGGCGGCGTGCGGACAATGCTGGTGTTCGGATCGAATCCCGCTGTGTCGGCGCCGCGTGCGGGCCACGTCCAAGAGCGGTTGCAAGCCCTCGATTTTCTGGCCGTTTCCGATTATTTCCTTTCCGAAACGGCGGAGCTTGCCGATGTCGTTCTGCCATCCGCTCAATGGGCCGAAGAAGAGGGGACGATGACCAATCTCGAGGGTCGCGTCATTCTGCGGCGCCGTGCGACGGATCCTCCGGAAGGAGTCCGCACAGATCTCGAAGCTTTTGCCGCGATCGCGGCGCGGCTTGGGTTCGAGCGATTCTTCTCCCCAAAGCCGGCCGAGGTTTTTGAGGAATTGCGCCGGGCATCCTCAGGCGGCTCGGCGGACTACGCGGGGATCACTTACGAACGAATCATCAACGAGGACGGCGTGTTCTGGCCTTGTCCCTCCGAGGATCATCCAGGGACGCCGCGCTTGTTCCTCGATCGTTTCGCGACTCCTGACGGCAAGGCGCGCTTCCATCCCATCGAGGCTCAACCGCCGGCCGAGGAGCCCGATCAGGAGTTCCCACTCTATCTGACGACCGGTCGCACGATGGCCCAATATCAATCCGGAACGCAAACGAGGCGCGTGGCGGCGCTGATGAAAGCTTCGCCTCGTGCGTTCGTTCAGATTCATCCCTCGATGGCGCGCAGCTACGGGATCTTGGAGGGCGAGATCGTTCGCTTGACGAGCCGCCGCGGCACTGCGCTGATGGCTGCTCGCCTTGTGCCTTCGATTCGTCGCGACACTGTATTCGTGCCATTTCATTTCGGCGGCGCGGGCTGCGCGAACCTGTTGACCAATCCAGCGCTCGACCCGGTTTCGCGGATGCCGGAGTTCAAGGTGTGCGCGGTGAGGGTCGAGAAAGGATCGACGTGCTAGAGAAACCGGCGTTCATTCAAGGATTGTTCACGGTCGAAGGACGAGGCCTCGAAAAGCCTGTGCCGTTCCCGACTCCTGCGAAGTACGTGGTGCCCCCGGACAAGCGAGCGCAGACCATCTACTTCCGCGCCGGCAACTCGTGCGACGAATTGATTTGCCTGGTGCTCGTGCGCAACGGACACCCCTGATGCGCTACTTCCCCGTGGGCGCCAAAGACGCCATCCACGTGCCGCTCGCAGTGGTCGAGGACATCGGTCCCGATAGCGTGATCGAAGTGCTGGCAGCCGCGCCGGCCGGGGTGTTAGTCCAAGTAGTGCTCGACATCGGATTCCTGGAGATTAACTGATCATGGAGCAGAAACGTAAGCTCGTCGTCATTGGCAACGGAATGGCAGGCGCCCGCACGGTCGAGGAGATCCTGGCGCGCGGCGGCGCCGATCAGTTCGACATCACGATGTTCGGCGAAGAGCCCACCGGGAACTACAACCGCATTCTGTTGTCGAACGTCCTCAACGGGTCCTATGGCGAAGACGAGATCTACCTCAATCCGCTCGCCTGGTATGAGGAAAACAACATCAAGTTGTTGTCGGGAGTTCGCGCATCCGGCCTGCTGCCTCGCGCACGCCTCGTGTACGGCGAGAATGGCCAAGCCGTTCCTTATGACAAGCTGATCATCGCGACTGGCAGCCGGCCGTTCGTTCCTCAAATGGAAGGCACGACGATGCCCGATGGCACTCTCAAGCCGGGCGTGTTCGTGTTCCGCACCCTCGAAGACTGCCGCAAGATCGCGGCATACACCGAAGGAAAGCAGAGCGCGGCCGTCATCGGCGGCGGACTTCTCGGGCTCGAAGCAGCGCGCGGGCTGCAGAATTTCGGACTTGAAGTGAACGTGATCGACATCAGTCCGCACCTGATGAGCGCGCAGCTTGATCCTGTCTCGGGCGACATGCTCAAGGTCGCGATTGAAAAGATGGGAATGAAGGTCCATCTCAAGAAGCGAACGAAAGCGGTGCTGGGACCGGACAACGTGCTCGGGCTGCGGTTCACCGACGAGAGCACTCTTGAATGCGACATGGTCGTCATTTCCGCCGGAATCAAAGCCAACTGGGAAATCGCCGCCGGAAGCGGACTCACGGTCGAACGCGGCATCGTCGTCGACGATCAGATGCGCTGCGTCGACAATCGCGATATTTACTCGGTCGGCGAGTGCGCTCAACACCGAGGGCAAGTGTATGGCTTGGTCGCTCCGCTGTGGGAGCAGGCGAAGGTGTTGGCCGATCACATCACAGGCAGGAATCCGCAGGCGGCGTACCATGGCTCGAAGGTCGCGACGAAGCTGAAGGTCATGGGCGTCGAAGTTGCGTCGATGGGGATCGCGCAGCCGGAGGATCCGAATGACGAAGTGATCCAGTTCTCCGATCATAAGCGTGGGACTTACAAAAAACTGATCATCCGCGATGGACGTCTCGTCGGAGGCATCCTGGTTGGCGACATCAGCAAGGCCGCTTATCTGATGCAATCCTTCGATCGCAACACTCCTTTGCCGGAAGAGCGGCTCGGATTGTTGTTCGACATCGGAGATCCGCCGAAGCAGGTGACGTTCGAGGAGATGAACGCGAACACGCAGATCTGCAACTGCAACGGCGTCAGCAAAGGTACGATCGTCGCTTGCGTGAACGACGGCAAGCGCAGCCCGAAGGCTGTAATGGATGCGACGCGCGCCGGCATGGGCTGCGGCTCGTGCAAGGCGATGGTCACCGAGATCGTCGACTGGGCGTGTGGTGGAAAGGTCGAAGAGGATCCCTCGGTTCATTACTACGTTCCGGGAATTCCTCTCACCAAGCCTGAACTGATTCGAGCGATCCTCGAGCGGAATCTCAAATCGGTCTCCGAGTGCTTCGACATGATGGCTGGAGGCAAGGAAGATGCGGCGAGCAAGCCTGGACTCGCCTCGCTGCTGAAGACACTATGGAAGGGCGAGTATGAAGACGAGCGCGACGCGCGCTTCATCAACGAGCGAGTCCACGCGAATATCCAAAGGGACGGGACGTTCTCCGTCGTTCCGCAAATGCCCGGCGGAGTGACTTCTCCCGCTCAATTGCGGCGGATCGCCGACGTCGCCGAGCGATATCACGTTCCACTCGTGAAGCTGACCGGCGGCCAGAGAATCGATCTGCTTGGGATTCGCAAGGAGGATCTGCCCAAAGTTTGGGAGGACCTCGGGATGCCATCCGGCTATGCGTATGGCAAGAGCTATCGGACGTGCAAGAGTTGTGTCGGCAATGATTTCTGCCGCTTCGGCTTGGGCGACAGCATGGAGCTCGCCGCGAAAATCGAGA
>DASXZC010000486.1:0-2867 GCA_036502165.1 Bryobacteraceae bacterium | reverse complement strand
AGAGTCGTGCGGAAGGTGCGGCCAATCGGGTCATAGGTGTCGACCCGGGAGCGCAACTCCACAGCTCCGGTTCCAATAATCGCCGCGAGGGGCGCGAGTGATGCCGCCGAAGAGGCCGGCACCTTGATATCCGACAAGTTCACGGTCGATTCCATGACCATTGAATTGAGTTCCGGCTCGTAGGCTGACGAGGTGGTCTGGGCGAGTGTGGGTACGGACACTGCCAGACTTGCTAAAAGGCCAGCGATCAAGGGCTGGCGCAACGATTTTACATTCATACGATCTTCGAGCCCTCCTATGGCTCATCGCATATACTCTACCAGACACGACACCCTCGATTTCGAGCACCACCCGCGAGGGGTTTGAAGGAAAGTGCTACTCTTCGTGTTGAGAGGCTCTTCGATGCCACTATTTCAGTCGACGTTCTCGCGGATTGCACTGCCACTACTACTCACCTCATTCGCCGCGGTTGGGTTCGCCCAATATACGCCCGGATCGAAACCGCATTCTTACACGGCCGGCAATGTCCTGTACCCAGGCGGCGTGCCGCCGACGCCTCCGGCGGGGTCGCCGATTCTCCCCATGGGCGGATATGGGCAAAGCGCGCATTCGGGGCATGGCGCGGGTGGCGGCCATGGGACGTCTCATGGCGTGGCTGCGCACCATCCTTCGCATGCGCCGGGTGTCATCGTTCCGGTTTATTTGGGCGGCGGATATGGCGAGCCCTACGCGGATCCTCAGCAGCAACAGGCCGCACCGCCTCCACAGGATCCCGATATCGTCATCGTGAATCAGGATTATCGGCCGGAAGTTTTGAATCCGGTGGTCCACGATTATACGAATGCGGAAATTCCGGAGTCGCCGCCGCTCGAACAGCGCCAGTCGACGCCTCCGCCTGCGATGATTCAGGGGGCTCCGCCGCAACAGCAGCAGCAGGATCCGAGTCCGACTATTTATCTGATCGCAATGACGGATGGCAATATCGTCGCGGCGCTCGGATATTGGATGGAAGGCGATACGCTCAACTACATCACGCGTGACGGCAATCGCAATCGGGTTTCGATTTCCCGTGTGGATCGTACGTTCTCAGCGAAGTTGAACGCTGACCGGAACGTCGAATTCAAACTGGAATAGATGACCGGTCCGGATGTCTTTTTCATCGCCTCGGTACTGTTCTGCCTGGTAATGCTATGCCGGCTGGTCTGGCTAGCCATGCGCGGCCAATGGGTCCGTTGCCGCGCGACCGCACAGTGGCTCGCGATTTACGTCGCAGCCTATGTGGCGGCGTTGGTCATCGGAGGCATCGCAGTTCCGCGGCGTGAGATTGGCCAGGGCGAGCGCAAATGCTTCGACGACTGGTGTGTCGCCGCAACCGGCGTTGAGCACAAGGCGACTTCTGAAATGTGTCCCGGAGCGGCTTCCGTATGGGTCGCGGCGGTCCATGTCACGAGCGTCGCGCGGCGCGTTCGGCAGCGCGCGGCGGATGCATCCGTCGAAATGGAAGATGATTTTGGGGACGGGCACGCGCCTTGCGCGGCGGCGAGCGGGCACAACATACGCGACGCTTTGGATCCTGGGGAGTCGTTCACGTTGATGCTGCCTTTCGCTCTCCCCGCACCCGCTCATCCTGCCGGACTGGTTGTCGCGCACGGACGGTTTCCAGGGCTGATCATAGTCGGCGACGATCAGGGCTGGCTCCACAAACCGTCTTTGTTTCGACTAACCGTCTATTGAACTAACGCTAGAATCGAAAGATGCAGCGAGTTAACGCCGGAGTCATCGGGCTCGGCAACGTGGGCGCCGGGACTCTCGAAATCCTGGCGCAAAATAAACATCAAATCGAGAATAAACTGGGCTTTCCTTTGCGGGTGGCCGCGGTCTGCTCGAGGAGCGTCGCTTCGAAGAAACTGCCGGACGGGATCAGCGGGGACGCACTGCTCACCACCAATTGGCGCGAAGTGGTCGATCATCCTGACGTCGATATTGTCGTCGAATTGGTCGGCGGCACCGGCGTTGCGCGCGAGATCGTCGAAGCCGCGATCGAGCGGAAGAAGCCGGTCGTGACCGCGAACAAAGAATTGATGGCTCTCGCGGGCGCCGAGTTGTGGGCGAAGGCGTCCGCATCGGGAACGGCGATCGCGATGGAGGCGAGCGTTGCCGGTGGGATTCCGATCCACACAGTGCTGCGCGCGGGGATCGCGGGCGACCGCATTCAGGCGTTGTATGGAATTCTCAACGGAACGTGCAACTACATTCTCACGGAGATCGAAAAGCACGGCAAAGATTTCGACGCGGTGCTCGCCGAGGCTCAGCAGTTGGGCTATGCGGAGGCGGACCCATCCGCGGATGTCGACGGCTATGACGCGCGATCGAAGCTGGCGATTCTGGCCGCACTCGGATTCGGTGAGCATGTTGCCGCGCAGGATATTTATACCGAAGGAATCCGGCGCATCTCGCCGGTCGACTTCGATTACTCGCATCGCTTGCAACATACGATTCGCCTGATCTGTTCGGCGCGGCGGCGCGGTAATGGACTCGCGCTGAGCGTGCGGCCGTCGCTGATTCCGCAGTCGACGATTATGGCTTCGGTGCAGGGCGCGTATAACGCAGTTTGGGTCAAGGGCGAATTCGGACAAGATACGTTTTACTATGGGCGCGGGGCGGGTCCGCATCCGACGGGAGTCGCGGTGGTCAGCGATCTGATGCGCGTGGCGAGGGATCTCCGCGGGGGAACGACACCGGCGTCGCCGTTCGCTTTCACGAAACTCGACGAGCACAAGCCGGTGCCTGTGACGGAACACAAATCCGCTTATTTCCTCAGGTTTCGCGTCGAGGATCAGCCGGGAATCATTGCGCGCCTCGCGGCT
>DASXZC010000485.1:0-7862 GCA_036502165.1 Bryobacteraceae bacterium | reverse complement strand
ACGAATTCCCGATGGCCCAGGATCTCGCTGGCGGTCCTTCTTCCCGAGGCCACTTTCAGCAGCTCCGCAAAAATCTCGCGGCCAACTTGTTCCACCGTGGTCTCGCCGTCCATAATCCGCCCCGCGTTGAGGTCGATGTTGTCGCGCATGTTTTCGAAAGTAGCAGTGTTGGTCGAGATCTTGAAAACCGGCACCGTCGGGAATCCGATCGCGCTGCCCCGGCCGGTGGTGAAAGCAATCAGATTCACGCCGCCAGCCGCGAGTCCTGTGAGAGAAACAGGGTCGTATCCCGGAGTATTCATGAAGACGAAGCCCGCGGTGTCGATCCGTTCAGCGTAATCGAAGACCGCCATCAGGGGCGACGTCCCGCTCTTGGCCACCGCGCCCAGGGACTTCTCGGCGATGTTGGTCAAGCCGCCCTGCTTGTTCCCAGGCGACGGATTGTCGTCAACGCTACCACCGAACTGACGCAGATAGCGATGGTAGGCGTGAACGTACTCGAGCAGTTTCTCCGCGACCGCGCGATTGCGAGCGCGCCGCAGCAGCAGATGCTCCGCGCCGAAGATTTCGGTGGTTTCGGCCAACACCGAAGTGGCTCCGATGGCCGCCAGCATGTCGGAACAAACGCCGAGCGCGGGATTGGCCGAGATCCCGGAGAATGAATCGGACCCGCCGCAGTTGAGGCCGAGTACGATTTTCGATGCCGGCACGGGAACGCGCGCCGCGCCTCCGCTCGCAACCAGACTTTCGATCAGACGCTTCACTTCGCGGACGCCGGCTTCGACCGTCGCGTTCGTCCCGCCGCTCGACTGCAGCGTCATGCCCGTGAACAAGCCGGAGCGCAGGGAGGAATCCGGAAAATACTCCGACACCTGATTGACTTCGCAGCCGAGGCCCACCAGCAATCCGGCTCCGACGTTCGGATGATCAAGCACGCCCGCGATCACGCGGTGAAGCTGGCGCGTATCAGGACCCGCCGAATGCCCGCAGCCTTCGCCATGAGGAAAAGCAACAACGCCATCGATGCCGTCCGGTAGTTCGCCGGACGCGAAGCTCGCCGCGATCAGTTCGACCGTGTGGGCCGCGCAGTTGCTGGCGGCCGCGATCGCGATGTAGTTGCGGGTGCCGGCGCGTCCGTCAGGTCTCGAATATCCGAGGAAGACCGGGATGCCGCGCGGATAAACGGCGGGCGCGATCTCGTGTTCCGGCATCTCCTCGCGCACCGGCACGCCTTCAAACGCAAGATTGTGGGAATGCACATGGGCGCCGCGCGCGATATCCCGTGAGGCCTTGCCGATGAACGCGCCGTATCGAATGACCGCCCCGCCCGCGCGGATCGCCTGAATCGCGACCTTGTGGCCCACCGGAATCGGCTCGGCGACGGAAATATCCTCGGCGCATATCCTTACTTGCTGGCCCCGCGACAAGGGTACGCGCGCGATCGCCACATTGTCAGCGGGATTCAAGCGGATCGCCGCCGTCTCGGGCGTGGCGGTCTGAATGCGCAACAGGCTCATCGCAAAAGTAACGGTCCTGGAAATCCGATTAACGCATCCCGGTGGCGCGGCCGTTCTTTAGTTTTGCTGAACGCAATGTTTCGTGAAATCGGTTTGACTGCATTTCGGGCCGCGAATATAGTCCAACGAGAGCTCCGGGGAGGAAACTTATGAAGCGTCAGCTCGTTGTCCGTTATCTTATCGTCGCGGTCTGCACAGTCGTAGCCTTACTGGCGCAGGAGTTCCGCGGAACCATGAGCGGCTCGGTCACTGATCCCACCGGCGCCACGGTGGCCGGCGCCAAAGTTATCGCCACCGAGCCGTCTACCGGTACGAAGGTACAGAGCGTTTCGGACAACTCGGGACTCTACACGCTGCCCTTCCTCCAGCCGGGCAACTACGACGTTTCGGTACAGGCGCCCGGCTTCAAGGAGTCGGTCCGGAAAGCCATTCATGTGGGTTCGGGCGATCATGCTGTCATCGATGTGGTGCTCGAGCTGGGGAATGCGACGCAGACAGTCGAAGTTACCGCCGACGCGCCGCTGATCAACACGGAGAACGCCACCATCGGTCAGGCCATCACGACGAAAGAAGTCGAAGATCTTCCGCTTAACGGCCGCACGCCGCTCGTACTGGCTTCTCTTTCGACCGGCGTGCTCGCCACCGGCCAGCCGTCGCTGATTCATCCGTCCGACAGTGCCGGCGCCGCGGGCTGGAGCATTGCCGGCTCGCCCGCGCAGACCAACGAAATTCAGATCGATGGTTCGCCGGACGCCACCTGGGATGGGCGGCTGGCTTATAGTCCTCCATCCGATGCCGTGCAGGAAGTGCGCGTCAAGGCTTTCGATACGGACGCGTCCTTTGGACACACCAGCGGCGGCACCATCAATCAGATCCTCAGGACCGGCTCGAATTCTCTGCACGGCTCGGCGTGGGAATTCAATCAGCCCAACAATCTCCTCGCGAACAACTACTTCAACGACAAAGCCGGACTCGGGAATCCCGTGACGCATTACAACCAGTACGGCGTCACCGCGGGCGGTCCAATCCTGCTTCCGAAAGTCTATGACGGACGCAACAAGCTCTTCTGGTTCTTCGCGTGGGAAGGTCTCAAAGACAGCCAGCCCAATACGACCTTTCTCAGCGTCGCGACGGACGCGGAACGCCGCGGCGACTTATCCGACTTGCTGAAGCTCGGCTCACCGTACCAGCTCTATAATCCCTACGCCGCGACTCTCAACGGCAGCACCATCACGCGCCAGCCTTTCACGAGCAACATCATTCCCGGCAGCCTGATTAACCCGATCGCGACGGCATATCTGAAGCTGATGCCCGAGCCGAATCTTCCCGGCCAGGCCGGCGGCTTCGACAACTTCGGCACCACCGCCGGCACTCCCGACAATTTCAGCAATGAACTCGGCCGGCTGGACTACAACGCGACTCAGCGTGACCGGCTGTTCTTCGATGTCCGCCATACCGATTACATCCAGTCGAAGAACAACTACTTCGCCGATGCGGCGACCGGTTCGATTCTGACCCGCAACAACATCGGTGTGAGCCTCGACAACGTTTTCACTGTGACGCCAACCAACGTCGTCGATCTGCGGTTGAACTTCACGCGCATGAATGAGGCCCATCCGTCGCCCAGCGCCGGTTTCGATCCCACCAGCCTCGGTCTCCCGGCCTATCTCGGCAACACGTCGACATATGTTCAGTTGCCCAACCTGGCCTTCGCCGGCACCACCGGTTTCAGCGCGATGGGGACCAACAGCGCCAATAAACTACCTTCGCAATCCGTGCAGTTGTTCGGCACGTGGGTCACGATCAAAGGCAACCATAGTCTGAAGATCGGCGGCGACTGGAGGCAGTACATCCTGAACACGATCAGCTTCGGCAACTCGGCCGGCGCCTTCTCGTTCTCGGCCAATACCTGGGTAAGAGGCACCAGCAGCGGATCGTCGACCGTCGTGCAGGGTAAGGATCTCGCCGAGCTTCTCCTTGGACTTCCCACCAGCGGCTCCTTCGATCTGAACACTTCAGCCGCCTACTTCGAACACTATGGGTCGGCTTTCGCGCAGGACGACTGGCGTATCCGCCGCAATCTCATGCTCGACCTCGGCGTGCGCTTCGACTACGACGCGCCGTATCACGAAAAGTACAACCGCACCGTCAACGGCTTCGATCCGACTGTGCAAAGCCCGCTCGCAGCCGCCGCGATCGCGGCCTACAACGCGCATCCAATTTCGCAAATCCCGGTGGGCGGTTTCCAGGCGAACGGTGGGCTGACTTATCCCAATGACGGCGCACTTTACCAGCAGAACTCGCATATGGTGAGTCCGCGCATCGGCTTCGCATGGACGCCGGGTCTGCTTCACGGCAAGACATCGTTCCGCGGTGGATTCGCCATTTTTGTGCAGCCGATCGCGCTCAGCCAGCTCACCATTACAGGGGCCTATTCGACGAATCCGATCCTGCAGCAGTATGGCTTCAGCCAGACAACGCAGTACATTCCGACAAACGACAACTTCCTGACGCCCGCGACTACGCTGTCGAACCCGTTCCCCGCGGGAATCCAACAACCCGCCGGCTCGGCCAGGGGACTCGGCACGTTCGCCGGCCAGACTATCCAATTCATGGATCCGCAGCCGAACGATCCTTATTCCATCCGCTGGAATTTCGGCTTCCAGCATACGTTCAACTCGAGCACTCTGCTCGAAGTGGACTACATGGGCAACCATGGCGTGCACTTGCCGGTTTACGTGACTCAGTTGAACACGATCCCGATCCAGGATCTGAGCACCCTACCTACACGCGACCAGGCGTTGATCAGCGCTTACAGCGCGAGCGTGCCGAATCCGTTCTCGGGCCTGGCAACGTCGCAGAACACGGCCACCACGAGCGTTGTGCAGTTGCTGGCGAAGTACCCGCAATTCCCGGTCGGCACGGGCAGTGGAAGCACGGGCGTGATTGAGCTCAACAACACGATCGGCAGCTCTTACTTCGAGAGCGTGAGTGTCCGGATGCAGAAGCGGTTCTCCGACGGATTTACTTTCGTCGGCAACTACATCCGCTCGAAGCTGATCGAGAGGTTGACGTGGCTCAACGATACCGACCCGGCGCCCGAAAAACGCATCTCGCCTTACGATCACCCGAACCGCTTCGTGGCGGCTCTCGTCTATGAAATTCCCATAGGACGCGGGCGGCGATTCAACATTCAGTCGCGCCTGCTCGATACCTTCATCGGTGGGTGGGGGATCAACAGCATCTACACGTACCAGACCGGCGCTCCGCTGACATGGACCAACGGCAGCACCACCGCGCCGGGCGATTACGTCTATCTCGGTACTCCGATCAATCTCGACCCGCGGCAGAACAACGTGCCGGCGTTCAACACCAGCGCGTTCGACACGAAGTTCGGCGGACCAGTTGCAGTACCACATCCGCACGTTCTTGACGACGTTCCCGAACCTGCGCGTGGACGGCATCAACGAATGGAGCCCGTCGGTCAGCAAGCGTCTCGCGATGGGCGAGCGTGTGAGTTTGCAGATTCGCGCCGAGGCTTATAACGTTTTGAACCATCCGGCGTTTGGACCGCCAAATACGACGGCGACGAACTCCGGGTTTGGGACGATTACGACGCAGGCGAACAAGCCGCGCATTATGCAGTTCGGGGCGCGGCTCGTTTTCTGAGGCGGCGGGCGTGCGGTTGAGAAAGTCGGGCTGAAATTCAATCCTGTGGCTCACGCTGCTTCTTCTTCAGCCGATCGGCGTGCCGAGCGCGAATGGTGGGAAACGACTGGTCTCCGGAAATCGCGCGGCCGGGATCCGACTGCATGGCATCGCAGGCGCCAATGACTTCCTCACGGAGCCACTTCTCGACTACGGCGTCACACTCCTGCAAAGCACGCAGTCCAGCACGCACGACTTCGCTGCCGGAAGCATAAGTGCCGGAGGCAACAACGGTATCGATGTAACCAGCCTGCTCGGTGGGCAGGCTGAAGGTCCGCTTCTCCGGTGATGGCGCGCTCTACCTTCTTGGGGGCTTCAACTAGTATGAGATACTCATACCACTGAGTACTTTAGCTGTATGCTCCAGCGTAAGGGTGGACGTTTGTCGGAGTAATGATGAAACTTCCCAGAACCGGATCATAAACGAAGGAACACTCAAGGGCCGGACTCCTGAGCAGACGGGCTACGCTGCTGCGACCGGGCGCCACCCTGTTATTCCAAAAATTAACTGTTCCATCGGCGGCGGATATTGCTGCCTGAGATCAACCCAGGTTCGGCCCTGCAGGAAGGCCGGAAGTGCCGGTATGTTTTTGACTCCATTCAGAATAACCGGGATGACGGGAATACTGCGAAGCCTCAACAGCGCTCTCATCTCGTCTTCTTGGCTCTGGCCTAGACCATTCTGCCCAATCAGGACCGCAGCCGATCTGACCTTAGACAGCACATCTTCGATTTCGCGCTCCCAAGCAAGGCCAGGTCTCAAATGTCGATGGTCGAACCATGGCCTTATCCCGCGCTCAAGTAGCTCGCGATATAACAGCCGTGCACCATCCAGATCAGCTCGGTTGTAACTTAGGAACACGTCAAACTGATCAATATGTTCCTTTACCTCGATCACGGTGTCTGCAGCGCCCTTATCACGGGCGGCGTCTGCGGATCGATCCATGACGGCGACGAATTGGATGGCCTTTTCCCGGAGACGCTCCTCTCGATCCAGCAATGAGATTTCCGCGTCGCAAACGGGACATTTCATCGTCTTCATGCTCCTCTGCCGCCTCGAATCGACGTGAGACGGTTCCATAACGGCACCGCACTCGGCGCATGTATATATTCGTACTCGGTGCAACCGCGCGCTTCCACATCGGCGTTCGAGGTGAGTTCTCACGTATTCTTCAAACTGGAACTTCGTCTCCTCGGATGGATTTCCTTCGAAGAACACGGACATTTCCGCCGCACCATCGTCGAGCACTTTCAAGAAGATGCCGCAAGAGGCTCCCGCTTTGGCACTAAAGAGGACGGCATTACGCCACATCTCATCACGGATGAACAAACCGCTTTGAGAAAGCCGCACAACCAGAGTCGCGTAGATGTTCCGCCAATCTCCCTGAAAATCAAAAACCACCGCTTTTCCGGGAGGGTCCGGCGCCAAGGGCCAGTCACGCGTTAGTTGCGACGGAAAAATGAGGTAGATTTCGTCGTCAATGGTTTCGCGTAGTGCGATTTCGAATCGCAATAAGTCCTCTACCGTAGCGTGTGCGAGAAGCTTCTCTGTCTCTCGATCTTGCACTCGCTCCGACTGCGGCATTCGAAAGTTCAACGTCAAAGCCATTTGTAAACGAATAGATCCGAGGCCGCCAGGTTCGGATCTGGCAGCTTCGAGGATGCTCGCTGCATAGGCGTCGATTAGCTCGGGTTGGAGCAGGATCAGCCCCCCAAAACTGAGTGACCTAACAAGTCCCCGGGATTCGATTAATCTGACCGAGTTGTCGAACTCAGCGCGTGTGTCCGCATGGATGGCAGACTCGTGGCGGTACCGCTGAAAGAGATCGAAAATTGTACTTAGAAGCGTCCCCGAAGCCTGTTCCCGCAGAAGAAAACCTTTGATTCGCTCGAATAGATCGGTCGAACTGATTGTAGGAATGGTTTCCCAGTCGATTCCGTTGAGAAGAGCTCGTTTAAGCCCCTCGATCTGCCACCCTTCTTTAGCGCTCGTCTCGAAGTACTGAAGGAATCCGTACCGCTTGACGATCTCTTGAATAGTCGAAGGGCTCAGCGCAGTCCCGCCTCGATCTACTCGGGCTGCAACCAAAAGCTTCTTTACTTCGAACGCGGACGCACCCTGGGCCCGATGTACCTGCTCCAACGATCGACACCAGTGCTGGATACCGCCTTGCGCATCGGTCTCATTTCGAGAGTCGAAGACGACCAATGCTAGCGAAACGTCATTGAGACTGAGCTGGTGGATAAGCCGGTAACCGGGCTGGCCGGCAAGATCCCACAAGAGAATTTCACGAGTCTGATGTTGCGTCCCAACTTTAACGTTGCGGGAATCGAGAAGAAACACCTTCCTGCCGTGGGTCGAATCAGTGGCCGAGTAAGGATTATCGCAGAGCACCAATGCGAGACCGCTTTTCCCGACACCGCTTTCGCCCACAAGAACGATTTTTGCGTTTGAGTAGGTCCTTAAAGGCTCTATATCGTTCCGTTCGAATGTTTCTGTGTCCAGCTCGTAAATGAGGATATTAGTTCTGGATTCGTCAGGCATTGCCAGCAGCGGTGATGTAGGGTGAAATGTAAGGCACCTTTCAGGAAAGCTGGAAGCCTCCGATTTGAGTGTCGCGACCGTCTGAAGCGACT
>DASXZC010000484.1:0-7491 GCA_036502165.1 Bryobacteraceae bacterium | reverse complement strand
AAAATCGAATCCGCTCGACTTTACCGGCCTGTTCCTGTTCGGCTCCGGCATCGCTCTCCTGTCTTACGTGCTCGAAGTATTCGGGGAACACACGCTCAGCACGCTCGAGATTCTCACCCTGCTCGCCATCTCGATCGGTCTGCTGATCTCTTATGGAAGGCATGCGACGAAAGCTCCGTTTCCTTTGTTGCGCCTCCCGCTGTTCAAGATCAGAACCTTCCGCGCTGCCGTCAGCGGCGGATTCTTCACGCGCCTCGGCCTCGGCGGAATCCCGTTCATTTTGCCCCTGCTCTATCAGGTTGGCCTCGGCTTCACGCCCATTCAATCCGGCTTGCTGATCATGCCGCAGGCCATCGCGTCGATGACCCTGAAGATCGTCGTGCAACGCATCCTCGCGTATTTCGGCTATCGCACGATCCTCGTCTCGAACACTCTCATCAGCGGCGCACTCATTCTCTCGTTCGCGACGATCGGCATCGGCACGCCGGTATGGGTGATCGTGCTGCTGGCGTTTTGTTCCGGATTCTTCAACTCACTCCAGTACTCGAGCATGAATACGCTGGTTTACGCCGATATCAATGAGGAACAAACCAGCGGTGCGAGCACCATCGCCAGCACCATGCAGCAGATGTCGATCAGCTTCGGCATCGCAACCGCATCGCTTGCAATCGCGATGTTCGTGCCCGATCGGTTTCACACCACGACCGCCGAAATGATCTCCGGCATTCACAAGGCTTTCTTCGTCCTCGGCGGATTGACCATCGTCTCCGCCATCGTCTTTCGCGAACTAAAGAACTCCGATGGCGCCTCGACAAGCCTCCATGAAGGCTCCGACTGAACGGCACTCATGTACACTATTCCAATGCCCCGCTATGCCCTGACCGTTCTGTGCATCACGTCCTTGTTCGCTGCCGACTCCTCGCCGTGGGAAGCCAAGTTCCGCGCGGTTCCCGATCCTCATAACCTGCGCGATTACATGCAGCGCCTGTCTGCGCGTCCCCACCACGTCGGATCTCCTTACGATAAGGACAACGCCGAATGGATCACCGCCAAGCTCAAGAGCTGGGGCCTAGACGCCCGGATCGAAACCTTCGACGTCCTCTTCCCGACTCCCAAAGACCGGCTCGTTGAAACGGTCGAGCCCACTCACTTCACCGCGAAACTACAGGAGCCGGCGCTCTCCATCGACCCGACTTCCAATCAGCAATCGGAACAGCTCCCCGTCTACAACGCGTATTCGATCGATGGCGAAGCCACCGCGCCTCTCGTGTACGTCAACTATGGAATCCCTGATGATTACGAGCAGCTCGCACGCCTCGGAGTTTCAGTTCAGGGTGCGATCGTCATCGCCCGCTATGGCGGATCCTGGCGCGGCATCAAGCCGAAGGTCGCAGCCGAACACGGCGCCCTCGGTTGCATCATTTATTCCGACCCGCATGACGACGGCTACACTTCGAACGACGTCTTCCCCGAAGGCCCCGAGCGTCCGCGTGATGGCGTCCAGCGCGGCAGCGTTATGGATATGCCGCTCTACCCTGGCGATCCCCTCACGCCCGGCATCGGAGCCGTCCCTGGAGCCAAACGCCTGCCCATCAGCGAAGCGAAAACGTTGACCAAAATCCCCGTGCTGCCGATGTCGTATGGCGACGCACAGCCTCTGCTCGCCGCTTTGAAAGGGCCCGTCGCGCCGCCCGCCTGGCGCGGAACCCTGCCGATCACTTATCACATCGGACCCGGACCTTCGAAGGTCCACATGCGCCTGAAATTCAATTGGGACACCAAGCCGCTCTATGACGTGATCGTCCGCATCCCTGGCTCCGAATATCCGGATGAATGGGTCATCCGCGGCAACCATCACGACGCCTGGGTCAACGGCGCCGACGATCCGCTCTCGGGCGCTGTCGCTGAGATGGAAGAAATGCGCGGCTTCTCCGAACTGTTAAAGCAAGGATGGAAGCCCAAGCGCACCATCATCTATTGCTTTTGGGATGGCGAAGAGCCCGGCCTGCTCGGTTCGACCGAATGGGGCGAAACGCACGCTGCTGAACTCGAGCAGCACGCCGTGGCTTACCTGAACTCCGACACCAACGGCCGCGGATTCCTGTTCGCCGAAGGCTCCCACACGCTCGAGAACTTCATGAACAATGTCATGAAGGACCTTCAGGATCCAGAAACGAAGATGCCGGTGTGGAAGCGTACCCAATTGGCCAGCATTTCCTTCTCTCCTCCCAACCGTCAGAGCGAGCTTCGCAGCCGTCCCGACCTGCGCATCGGCGCGCTCGGCTCAGGGTCCGATTTCACGGTCTTCATCGATCACCTGGGCGTCGCTTCCATCAATATCGGCTACGGCGGTGAAGGCGGCGGAGGCGGTGTTTATCATTCGATTTACGACGACTTCTATTGGTACACCCACTTCTCCGACACCGATTTCACCTACGGCCGCATGCTCTCGGAAACCGCCGGCACCATGGTCATGCGCCTCGCCGATGCCGGATTGCTGCCCTTCCAATTCGGAGACTTCGCCGAAACCGTTCGCGGATACCTGGGTGAGCTGAAGACACTGCTGCAGACCGATCGCGCCCAGGTCATCGAACGGAACAAGGAAATCGACGAAGGACTGTTCACCGCCATCACGGATCCGCGCAAGACGTTCGTTCCTCCTTCGAAGGATCCGATCCCCCCGCACCTCAATTTCGCGCCTCTCGAAAACGCTGTCGAAACGCTCACGCTCAGCGCCCAACGCTACGACGCCGCCCGCCAGAAAGCGAGCCCCTCGAACATCGAGGCCGTCAATGCCAAGCTCATTCAAAGCGAACGCCGCCTCACCGATTCCGCCGGACTTCCCGGCCGGCCCTGGTTCCGTCACATGATTTACGCCCCCGGCTTCTACACCGGTTATGGAGTCAAGACCATCCCCGGAGTCCGCGAAGCGATCGAGCAAAAGCGCTGGCAGGAAGCCGAAGAACAGATCGTCCGTGTCGGCACGTTGTTGAACAAGGAGGCGGATCTGCTCGATGAAGCAACGGCCGGTTTGAACAAATAACGGTAACCACCGCTTTGCTAATCTCATCCATACATCTCGATCAAACGACCCCTCTTTGAAAGGAACCCAATGAATCGAACCTTCCTTGGTCCCATTTCCGTCTTCTGCGCGTTGGCGCTACCAGTCGCCCTGCTCGCAGAGGAGCCCGTCGATCTTTTGGCCATCTACAAGATCAAAGCCGAAGCCCTCGACAATTCCCATGTGATGGATCACATGTTTAATCTCGCCGACGTCATTGGCCCGCGCGTGACCAACTCTCCCGGATACCGTAAGGCGGGTGAGTGGGTCGTGAAGCAATTGAAGGAATACGGCCTGCAAAACGTCAGGATGGAAAAGTGGGGACCCTTCGGTAAGGGCTGGACCTACACGCGCTTTTCCGCGCACATGATCGAACCGTCCTATTCGCCGATCATCGGATTCCCGCAAGCCTGGACGCCGGGGACGAACGGTCCCGTGACGGCCGAGGTGACGATGGTCGAAATCCGCAACGAAGCCGATCTGGACAAATATCGTGGCAAGCTGAAAGGCAAGATCGTTCTCGATGCCGCGATCCGCGAGACGCCCCTCGAGGTGA
Organism: Bryobacteraceae bacterium; assembly: GCA_036502165.1. GTDB lineage: Bacteria > Acidobacteriota > Terriglobia > Bryobacterales > Bryobacteraceae > F-183. The sequence continues at coordinate 3,874 of DASXZC010000484.1, read as the reverse complement.
CTGCGCTCGGCTCGCGCTATACCGACCAGGATCTCGAAAAGACCGCGCAGGCTCAGGAGCCCGGCCAACGTTTCGGCCGGCCCCCCGGAGCGCAGGATGCCTTGGTCTCCTCGATTTTCGCGCCTCCGAGCCCGAGCCAGGAATTGGGACGCGGGCCCGGCGCCAACGGCCCGAACGCCGCGGCGATGCGCAAACAGCGCGAATTTCGCACCAAGGTCTCGAAGTTCTACGTCGAGGAAGGCGTAGTTGCGCTAGTGAATCCCGGCTATCGCGGCGAAGGCGGCACTGTGTTTTCCTCCTCCGGCGGATCGCGCGATCAAAAGGAATTGCCCTCACCGACGATCGCCATCGCGGCTGAGCATTACAACCGGATGATCCGGCTGCTCGAGAAAAAGATCCCCGTCAAAATGGAACTCGATGTCAAGACGGAGTTCATCGACGGTGACGAATCGTTCAACGTCGTGGGCGAGATTCCCGGCACGACGAAGGCCGATCAACTGGTCATGCTCGGCGCTCACATGGATTCCTGGCAAGGTGGAACCGGAGCGACCGACAACGCCGCGGGCTGCTCAGTGGCGATGGAAGCGGTGCGAATCATCATGGCTCTCGGCGTGAAGCCGAAGCGCACCATCCGCATCGCGCTATGGGGTGGGGAAGAGGAAGGACTGCTCGGTTCCCGCGCCTATGTGAAAGAACATTTCGGCGATCGCGAGACGATGAAGGTGACCGAAGAGCATTCGAAGGTCTCCGGATATTTCAACCTCGATAACGGCACCGGCAAGATCCGCGGCATCTACGATCAAGGCAACGACATGGTGCGTCCGATCTTCGACGCATGGCTCAAACCGTTCGCCGATATGGGCGCGTCGACGCTCACCAATCGCAACACCGGCGGCACCGATCACCAGTCGTTCGACGCCGTCGGACTACCCGGCTTCCAATTCGTGCAGGATCCGATGGACTACGGAACTCGCACGCATCACTCCAACATGGATGTGGCCGATCACGTCTCGAAGGCTGATCTGATGCAGGCCTCGGCGATCATGGCCGCATTCGTGTACAACACCGCGATGCGCGAGGACATGCTCCCGCGCAAGCCGCTGCCGAAACCGCAGCCTCCCCGCCAACGCGGCCCCGGTGGAACCCCGACGCCGACGTCCGGCAACTAGGCCATTTTAAGCTGCCTTGGCCCCAGGATTCGTTACACTGAGTACAGAGATGAAACGTAAGGAAATCCTGTGATGGCCAAGGCAGAGTTGACCAAGACCATCGAAGCCAGACGATTGAACAAGCGGACGATGCGTCCGATCAGCAACGATCCTTTTCCGATTCCCTATGGCGCCATTGTGGATCTGCTGCAAGAAGACGGCGACCAGATGCAGTTCATGTATCTAGGCGAGCCGTACGAGTCGAAAGCCGACACCGTTACGCTTGCCGTGAAGCCGCTCGAGTAGCCGGCCCCGGTATGAACCAAGCCTACGCGAAATGGATGTATGAGTGGGAGAACCGTCTCGCGTTCAAATCCACCAATCGAGTCGTACGCCCTTTTGAATGGGGCGAAGAATGGGCGCGTGCCTGGCCCGTCGCGAAGGATTTCCCGAAGAACGGGCACGATCCGGAATCCTATCTGTTGGCGCTGAACCGGCGGATCATGGACTCGAGCGAAGAGTTCTTCTCCTATCGCACTCCGTCCGACTTCCGTCTCGAAGAAGGGAATCTGCTGAAATTTACGTCGGCCGTCGAGACGCCGTATCCGGAGAACAACATTGTCCACGGGCAATGGTTCCCGCCCCGCAACGGCCGCGGCGCACGAGGATCGTTCGCGAAGAAGACAGCAGTCATCGTGCTGCCGCACTTCAACGCGCAAGTCACCCAGCATCGCGCGCTGGCTGCTGGAATGGCGAAGTTGGGAATGGCCGCGGTCCGCATCAGCCTTCCCTATCATGACTACCGCATGCCGGCGGAACTCGAGCGCGCGGACTACGCTGTGTCGTCAAATATCGGCCGTACCCTCGACGCTACGAGGCAAGCGGTCATTGACGTCCGCTCCGTTGCGGACTGGCTCAGTCAGCAAGGTTATGAGCGGATCGGATTGTGCGGCACGAGCCTCGGCTCCTGCTATGCGTACTTGGCAAGCGCGCACGACGACCGGTTTCACGTGAACGTGTTCAACCATTGCTCGACATATTTTGCCGACGTGGTTTGGGAAGGATTGTCGACGCAACACATCCGCCAGGGAATCGAGAGCCACATCAGCCTCGAACGTCTGCGTCCTTTGTGGGAGGCGGTCAGTCCTCCGGCCTACGCGCAAAAGTATGCGGACAAGAACAAGCGTTCGCTCTTCATCTACGCTTTGTACGACACGACATTTCCGCGGCATCTCTCCGAGCAGGTCATCGCCGGAGCGAAGGAATGGAAGCTCGACCATAAGGCCGTCGCGCTGCCTTGCGGCCATTACACCGAAGGTGAGACTCCTTTCAAGTTCATGGCCGGGTATCATATTGTCGGATTTCTGAAGCGCAATTTGTGAATCTGTTCAAGCAAGAGCCAGGATTTCTCGCCGACGCATTGCCGCGCGGACATCAGCACACGCCGCTCGAGGCGCTGATCATCTTCGCGGTGGCATTGGCGCTTGGTTTTCTGGTGTACCGCTTCGTCCTGCATGGCGCGGCGCGGATCGCGACACACAGCGGCTCGGGATTGCAGGCGAAATTCATCCATGCGCTCCGCCTTCCGCTCATCATGTGGATCCTGTTGGTCGCTTTGCTGGCAGGCCTGCGGGACTTGAACTTCTCGGCGATTCCGGAACTCGTTCGTGCGCTGCTGTCTTATGTACTGCTCGGACTGATCGTCGTGTCTTGCACCATGGCGGCCTCGCGGCTGACGATTCTCGTACTGAGCGCGTACTCCGAAAAGCGCGGCCAACCGGTGACGACGCTGACGGTGACCCTCGTCCGCCTGGTGTGGGCCGTCCCCGGGATGCTGCTCGTGATGAACTTGTTCGGCATCTCGTTAGCGCCGATCCTCACCGCTCTCGGTGTTGGCGGATTGGCGGTGGCCCTCGGCTTACGCGACACGTTGAGCAATCTGTTCGCAGGATTCTATGTCATCATCGCTGGTCAGTTCGACCAGGGCGACTTCGTCAGGCTGTCGAGTGGCGAGGAAGGTTACGTCCACGACATCCGCTGGCGGATGACCACGCTGCGGACGCTCTCCGATCATCTGGTGTTGATTCCCAATTCGAAGATCGCGGAAGCGATCGTGACGAATTTCTCAAAGCCTGCGCGCCTCATGACGATCACGCTTCCAGTACGTGTTCACACGGCAACAGACATAGATAAGGCGGAACGGCTGTTACTCGAATCAGCGGCGGAAGTGTCCGAGCGCAATCCTGATCTCCTGCGTAAACCTCCGCCAACCGTCGCGTTTACGAGCGGATTTATCGAATCCGGTCTCGAGATGTCGCTTATCGTTACGGTGCCCGAGTATGTCAAACAATATAAGGTGCTGGATCAGTTACGCCGAGTGATTCTCCAACGCTTCCGTTCCGAAGGTGTCGAGTTCGCCGTGCCCGCCCGCCGTGTTCTGCAGTGACGTTAGATTCCTGACAAAATCACACACCCCAGGAAAAATCGCCACTCCGCCATCAGGCAGTTCGGGCGCGTGCACGCAATTGACGCGCGGCTTCGTACCAATCCTCGTCCGCTGTTCCGTCGGGGCGGCCTTTCGATTCCCACAGCTCATAAGCGAGTTCAGCGATTTGCGCATGCCCAAACGTTGCGATGCCATGGGCATGCGTCGGGTGATGCTCTTGCTCATGATTCAAATCAGCATGCTCAGGAGCGTGGTGATGTGAGTGTTCGTCGCCGTGCTG
>DASXZC010000483.1:0-5698 GCA_036502165.1 Bryobacteraceae bacterium | reverse complement strand
CGAAGATCATCAAGGGCGTGGCCGGGCCGCCCTATGTCATTGCGGCGCACTTCTGGTAGAATCCTGCCCATGTCCCGACTCACACGCCGTCATGTCCTCGGCAGCACCGCCGCGGGGGTCGCATTTGCCGCGGCTCCGCTGCCTCGTCCGCATCGTGAGGATGCCGCAACTCCGAAGCTGTGTCTCGAATGGGGCGCGAGCGCTCTTGCCGCGGGACCCGGCAATGTCGGAGGAATGCGGCGGATCAAGCAACTCGGCGTCGATTGGGTGATCGCCGGCGCTGGCCCGATGCCCTGGACCGCGGACGGCCTCCGCACCATGATGACCGAGCTGAAGCGCGAAGGACTCTCGCTCGGCAACTGCATGATCGGCGGATTTCCCAAGACCATTTTCGGCCGGCCCGGGCGCGATGAGGAAATCAGCCAGGTCATACAATCCGTCCGCGCCGCCGGAGAAGCCGGACTCCCCGTGGTCGAATACAACTTCTACGCGCACCGCATCGTCGAAGGCTACTACGAGGAACTGGGACGCGCGGGCGCGGGCCTCACGGCGTTCGACTATGAGCGCGTCAAAAACCTGCCGCCGCTACCTGAAGAGGGCGCCCACAAACTCGATGAGATCTGGGCGAATATCACGTATTTCCTCAAAGCCGTGATCCCCGAAGCCGAAAAGGCCGGAGTGCGGATGGCGCTGCACCCCAACGATCCGCCAGCTCCCATCAGCCGCGGATCGGAGCAGATCATGGGCACGATCGAAGGCTGGAAGAAGCTGATCAGTATCATCGACAGTCCATCGAATGGGATCACGTTCGATTGCGGAGTGACGCGCGAGATGGGCGGCGATCCCGTTGCGACCTGCCGCTATTTCGGTTCACGCGACCGGATCAATCACGTCCACTACCGCAACGTGCGAGTGCGCAAGCCGTATGAGCAGTACACGGAGGTCTTCATCGACGAGGGCGAAAACGATATGTTCGCCGTCATGAAGGAACTGATTGCCGTCAAATATACGCGCTTGATTTACCCCGAGCATCCGCGTGCACTCGACTATGATCGCCAGCATCCGGGATTCAGAACGTACTATCCCGGCGGCGGCAGTTACGCGGGTTTTGCGTTCAACGTCGGCTACGCGCGGGCGATGATGCAGGCCGCGCTCGCTTGAGCTAAAGTGCTCGCAGGAAATTTGCGAGATCTTTCCTCTCGCGCTCGGTGAATCCGATGCCGAAGCGCTGGTTGTAGAACTCGACGACGCTCTCGAGATCCTTCGCCGATCCATTCGCGAAATACGGCGCCCGCGCTGATAAGCCCCGGAACTGCTGCACCACGATCGCGCCGACATCCTCGCATTTGCCGGATATCAGGCCGCGTCCCGGATCCTCTGTATAAACGACGCTGCCCGTCGCGAGGCAGGTAACTTTGAACAGAGGCAGACTCTGCGATTGCGATTCGGAAGTCGTGCCGATGTTCATCCAACGGGTCGTGCCGGAGCTATGGCACGTCGCACACGTGGCGGACTCTGCACCGGCGACTCCATGAACTGGAAACGAACGCGCAAAGAACAGATCGCTCCCGCGCACGATCGACTCGCGGAACTCGCGCTGCACAGCCGGCATATTATCCGGCAGCTTCCGCCAGGGGTCGAACGAAACGGCAATCACCGCCAGACTCGATGCGTTGCCGCGCGCGAGATTATCGACGCCGAGGGCGCTTCCGTTATGCAACAAACCGGCGCGGATATCGGAATTCTGTGACGCAAAAATCTGCTTCTCGAATTCGACGATCTGCCGCAACTGATCCGCGGTCGGGACGCGGTGCGATTGTTCATGCCCGAGTGCGGCATTGGTCGCCTGTGCCTCGAGCGATGGCTCGCGTCCATCGGCCATAAATACCGGAGCCGTGCCGCCGCCCGGTCCAGTGAGCAGCGTATTCAGATTCGCCACCACGCGCGGCCGCCGGTAAACGGAGACCGTCGGATTCGCACTCTTCAGCCCGTAAACAGGGCTCAAATTGCATCCCGCCGGATCGCGCACGACTTCGATCGTGAACTCCGGATGCGCGACGTTCTTCGGAGGCCAAGGCAGCGGAATCCGAAACAGTCCGCGTTCGATCGTCAACGAATGCGACGAGAAGAGCTGCTGCGGCAGGCTCGGACAATTTGAGCCATCGAACGCCGCAAACACCGGATCCTTTCCATTCGAATCGATCCAACGCTGCTTGATCGTCGCGGCGGACAATCCCATCGCGCTCGCCGGTTGATGACAAGTGACGCAGGCGCGACCGTTGGTGCCGAGCGGTTCGAAAAAGGCGTGCCCCTGCGTGTGGATCGCGCCGGTGCGGTTCGTGATCGTAACCTGCCCGTCAGGATTGTCGTAGTTCTCATCCCACGGCAAGACGCCGCCGAAGCCGGCGTTCCACCATGCTTCACCGGTCGCGTAGGCGCGTCCACCGCTTTGCGCGTGCAGCAGCACGGCGGCGAAGAGTCCGAGCGTCAGTATCCTCACTAAACGAGGATATCGCGCCTGTCAATGACTCGCCGACGACGAATACAATTCCGGCGTTCTGCGTATAAATCGTCCCGTCCGGCCCGAGCGCGAGGGGTGTGTACGCGGATCCCAAGGCCCAGTTGAGGAATAACTGCTGCAGCAGCACTCCGCCCTGGCCGAGGACGTACAGCTTTCCGTCCTCGCTGTTGACGTATACCGTTCCGTTTACGTCGACCGCCGGAGCGTTGATGCACCATTCGAAGCCGTTGCTGTCGGCGTCCGCGGGTAGACAGCCGATCGTTCCATCCGGATTGCGTATGCAGCTCTGAGTATTCGTATTCTGGAACTGCCATTCGATTTGAAGGTCGCTGTTGAGCTGCGTGATGTAGTACGGTCCGTTTGGATAATAATTGTCCTTTTCAATGACCGAATACGCGCCGTCGTGAACGAAAATCGCAGGCGTCGTGTCCCATCCGAAGTCGTAAGCATTCAGAAACACGCCGGTGCGATCGAAGTGCATCAAATGACCGCGGGAATTATTGTAGTCGGTATATGCACCGTAGAGAATGCTCCCGTCAGGCGCAACGACCGGAGTCGAGGACGATTGATCGATCACCTGCGCCGCCGGAAGATCGTTGGTCGCATAGTCGACGCCCGCTGTGGCTCCGGCGCGGCAGCCGCCGTCGTTGCTGTAAGGGATCGTGACGCCGCAGCCGTCGTTGAGGAGTCCGCGGAAGGAAGCCGTCCATTTCGGACTCAGATCCGGATTCACGGCGACCAGGTACGCGTAGCGCGAATTCAGATGCGCGCGCGAAATGGTGTAAATCGTTCCATCCGGCGCGACCGCCGGAGTGATGTTGATGCCTGGCCGCTGACTTCCGCATGGGAATGCCGGAGGCACGGCCGTTGGCGAGGGCGGCCACGGCAACTGGCTGTAAGAGAACGTTCCGTAACATTGATCCGTCCCCGCCGGGGCACCCGGCGTGAGCGAGCTATAGCTGGCGGTGGTCACCGTGCCATCCGTGCCGACCTTCACGAGCCATGAATTAGTTACGTCGGCCGTCCACGGATTGGTGGGGTCGAGTTCGACGGCGTTGTAGTAGATGTTCCCGCGCTCGTCGGTAGTGAGCGGTCCAGAGACGTACGTGTTCGGATCGATCGTTTGTGACGGAAAGATCTGCGCCGCCGCGGTTCCGTCCACGCGATTGATCTGCCATATGCTGCCGGCGGCTCCCGGAGCGTAGACGTAACTCCCCATGACGACCGGATGGAAGACCGGCTCCCAGGAGATCCCGGGTTCCGGAACCCAATCGGTCGTGAACGTCCATTGAGGATCGAGCGAATCGCCCGCACCGGACCAACTGAAGCGCCGTACGCTCCAGGTGAGCGTGTTCCAGGCGCCGGCTCCGCAAGGGGTGGCGCCGCTGTTGCAAGCGGTGTACGTTCCGCCTTCGAGCATCAGGAACACGTCGTTTCCGTCGATCACCGGCGATGGGTAGTGCGTCAGCAACTCCCCGCCGTTGTCGTCGATTTTGCTCGCAGCCCACGGGTCGATCGCGATCGACGCGAGGATCTGATCCGCGCTCTGCCCGGCCGTTCCCGAGTATCCGGTGTGCTTCGAATTCTGCCCCCACTGCGTCCATCCCTGGGCCCACGACGCCGTAGGCAGTACGAGGATACAGGCGCATAGCCCGATCCAGCTAATCCGGATACTGATCATCAATATGATCCCCCTCGCCAAATGAGCAACTCCCATGGCTGCTTAGGATTACAACCCGCGCCGCCAGCGGGTGTTTCGGGGAGAGAATCATCTCAATTCCCCGAACGCCTCACCGATATGAATCAAGATGGATGATCAGGACGTAATCCGCGAATTTCTGATTGAGAGTAGTGAAAATCTTGCAAGGCTGGACAACGAAATCGTGGACCTGGAACGGCGGCCGAAAGACGCGGAGCTGCTCGGCAGCATTTTCCGGACGGTCCACACGATCAAGGGGACCTGCGGCTTCCTCGGATTTTCTATTCTCGAAGCCATCACGCATGAGGGCGAGACGATCCTCAGCCAGTTGCGCGCGGGCGAGCGCGGGGTCTCAGGCGATCTGATTTCGCTCGTGCTCGAAGTCATCGACGCCACGCGGGCGATTCTGAATGAGATCGAGCATACGGCCAGTGAAGGAACGAATCAATATCCGGATCTGATCCGGCGTCTGCAGATGATGGCGGGGAGCGTCGGCTCGGAGAGTCCCGAAGCATCCCGATCGACGCCGGTGGCGCCTTCCGCATTTGATCCGGAACCCCATCTCGCGGTTGCCGATTCCGCTATCCGCGTGGATGTCACACTGCTGGACAAACTCATGAATCTGGTGGGCGAGTTGGTCCTCGCGCGCAATCAGATCCTGCAATACAACACGCTCAACGAGGATAGTTCCCTCAACGCGACGTCTCAGCGCCTGAACCTGATCACCACCGAACTGCAGGAGGGCGTCATGAAGACCCGCATGCAGCCCATCGGAGTCGTGTGGAACAAACTGCCGCGCGTGGTGCGCGACATCGCGTATTCGCTCGGCAAGCAGATCCGCATCGAAATGGATGGCGAGGCAACTGAGCTGGACAAGACGATCATCGAAGCCATCAAGGATCCGCTGACGCATCTGGTGCGCAACTGCTGCGACCACGGCATCGAGCGGCCAGAGATCCGAACGCGCGCGGGCAAGCCGGCGCAGGGTCGCATCCTCTTGCGGGCCTATCACGAAGGCGGGCAGGTCAACATTGAAATCAACGACGACGGCGGAGGAATCGACGTCAACCGGATCCGGCATCGGGCGGTTGAGAAGGGGATCATCCGCGCCGAGCAAGCCGAGCGGATGGGCGAGAGGGAATCGCTCGCGCTGATTTTTCATCCGGGATTCTCGACCGCCGAGCAGGTCACGAACGTATCCGGCCGGGGCGTCGGCATGGACGTCGTGAAGTCGAATATCGAAAAGATCGGCGGCCTCGTCGATGTGTCGAGCCGGGTAGGCGAGGGCGCGACCGTTCGCCTGAAGATCCCACTGACGCTCGCGATCATTCCGGGCCTTGTGGTGACGAGCGGCGGGGAGCGGTTCGTGATTCCGCAGGTGAGTCTGCTCGAACTGATTCGCCTTGAAGGTTCCGGCAAGCAGATCGAACATGTGCATGGCACGCCCGTCTATCGCCGGCGCGGGAGTCTGCTGCCGA
>DASXZC010000482.1:0-3978 GCA_036502165.1 Bryobacteraceae bacterium | reverse complement strand
TTGAGAAGTCCTTCTCTTCAGTAATGACGTCGACCGGCGCCATCATGGACTTCAGCGCGCGATAGTACTTCATCCAATGCGCCATCGTGTCCCAACGGTACGTCTGCTTGTGATTGTCGATGTCGTGGCGATTGTCGAAGTTGTATAAGAACGCGGTTCGGCGCGCGGAATAATCCTTCGGGATCGCGGCGTTCGGCTGATAGAGTTTGCGCATCGCCTGCACGTCATCGATCGCCTCGATGAACTCCTTGCCGCCCTGCGCGAGCGTCACGCCGTCGGGTTCGACCATCGTCTTGTGATACAGCTCGTCGCCATACAGCGGCTGGCGATAGCGATACACGCAGGCGAGCCGCGCGCCCAATCCGAAGGCGCGCATCAACCAACTGTGCACGACCTCCGGAGCAACGAGCGGATTCACTGGCGCCCAATTCACCTGCCCCGGCTGCAGTTCCATCGGACCTTCAATGCCGCTGCCGAGATTGCGAAGAAAGTCGTGGGTGAACGAGACCATCGCGAGATCTCCACGGCGGAAGCCTTGCTCGCCGCGGAAGAGTCCACCGCTGACGGGATACATGGTGAAGCTCATGATGTCGAGGTCTTTCTCGGAACGTGCGGGATTGACCAGGTCGTAGTTCATCATGAAGTTGGTTGTGATCCACTGATCTTTCACGTGGCGGCGCAAAGCGGTCGCCTGGAACCGAAGATAGTCCGCGGCTTCGACCTCAAACCAACGATGCAGATCGAGCATGGCGTGCGGATTGGGTCCGGCGACGAGCTCGTGAGGATTGGGCATTTCGATCTGCTCGAAATCGTTGTACATTTGCGACCAGAACGCATTGCCCCAATCCTCATTGAGGCGCGCGATGGTGCCGTACTTTTCCTTGAGCCAGTTGCGGAACTTCAATTGCGCCGGCGGACCATACGACATTCCGCGGCCATAATGCGAAAGCTCGTTGTCGATCTGCCACCCGATGACGTCCGGATTCGAGCCGTAGTGCTCAGCCATTTTCTCATCGATCTTTTCGACATAGGAACGGAAGACAGGCGAGCTCCAATCGCCTTGTTCGCGCGAGCCATGATTCATGCGCGTGCCACTCGAGTCGATCATGAGAATCTCGGGATGCGTGCGAGAGAGCCACGCGGGAGGAGTCGCGCTGGGCGTACACATCACGACTTTGAGGCCGTATTTATGGGCGAGCGCGACAACTCTGTCGAGCCAGTCGAACTCGAAGCGGCCCTCTTCGGGCTCCATAAAGGCCCAGGCGAATTCGGCGACGTGTATGTATTCGAAGCCGAATTTCTTGATGTTCGAGATGTCGCGTTCCCACTGCGATTCGGGCCACGCTTCCGGATAATAATAGACGCCGATCGTCATCAGATTCTGTGGAGGGAACCACTTTTGAGGCTGCGCGGAAACGGCGATCACGGCGAACGTAGTGAGCAGTGCGAGTCGTGCGGTGGTCATGGCATTTGCGATTATGACAGGCGTTCTATGGTTTCTCCAGCGGTTCAATGATTTTCATCACACGGCAGCAAGGGACGTCTTTCAAGACTTGATGCGTTCCGCTGGGCCAGTCGATCTCGATTGTGGTCGCCGTGCGGGCGGTCGAGAGTCCGAAGTGAAGGCGCAAATCGTTCTGCGAAAGATAGCTGCCTCCGCTGCGGACTTCGTCGATTTGCGTCATGCCCGCCGCCGTGAGGCGAACGCGGGCTCCGATGGCGCTGCGGTTCGAGCGTGTGCCTTGCAAGTCGAGAATGAGCCAGTTTCCTGGGGCTTTTGAGGATTGTTGCAAGAGCGACGGGTGCTCGCCCTGATTGTTGACGAGCAGCTCGAGCGTGCCATCGTTGTCGATGTCGCCCGCGGCGAGTCCGCGTGAGGAGTGACGGGCGTTGACCGCGGCGCCGGCCTGTTCCGAGATGTCCTCGAATTTGCCATGCACGTTGTGATAGAGGATGCGACGGTCTTTGTAATGGACATCTGTATGTTTGCGATCGACCTCTGGGAACACATGGCCGTTCACCAGCATCAGATCGCGCCAGCCGTCGTTGTCGAAATCGAAGAACGCGCATCCCCATCCGACGAAGCGCGTATTGCGTCCGAGCGCGCCGGCAGCTTGTGTCGCGTCTTCGAATTCAGCTTTGCCGTTGTTGCGATAGAGCGTCTCGCGCTCGTCTGAAAAATTGGTGCGGAAGATGCCAAGCCAGCCGGAGTGCGCGTAGTCATCGGCAGCGGCGCCCATGCCTGACAGTGCGCGGCCATCTTCGTTGAGCGCGGCTCCGCGCAGCAGAGCTTCTTCGCGGAACGTGCCGTCGTGCTGGTTCATATACAGCAGCGAAGGCGTCTGATCGCACGCGACGAAGATGTCGGGCCATCCGTCGTTATCGAAGTCGCCGATGAGCGCGGTGAGGCAGTAGCTTTCATGCGGCTCGGCGATGCCGCTCTTGACCGAGACGTCGGTGAAGGTTCCATCCGCGTTTGCGTGATAGAGGATGTTGCGGTCGAAGGGGAGTCCGCGAGGTCCGCAATTGACGGGCATTTGCATGTACCAGCAGTACGGATTGGCGCCGGGCTTCGGCGTCTCTTCGAAGCTGAATTTCAAATAATTCGCGACGAAGAGGTCGAGGCGTCCGTCGCGATCGTAGTCGACAAAGGCGCAGCCGGTGTTGTAACGCGTGCGAACTTGTGTGAGTCCGGATTGAGAGGTGACGTCGCGGAAATGCTTGCCGGCTTCATTGTGATAGAGCGTGTTCTGGCCCCAATAGGTGACGAAGAGGTCGACGTAGCCATCATTGTCGTAGTCGCCGGCGCAGACGCCTTGGGCCCATCCGACTCTTGTGATTCCCATTTCTTTCGAGACGTCGCGAAATCGGTCGTGGCCTTCGTTGTGATAGAGGCGGCTGGGTGCGCCGTCACCGCTCGCGACGAAGATGTCGAGGAGTCCGTCGTTGTCGTAGTCGAGGAACGCGACTCCGCTGCCGGTGGTTTCGATGATGTACTGCTTCGAGGTCGTGCCGCCATTGGGGAATACTTGCGTGAGCCCGGCACGTTCGGCGATATCTTCGAATCGAGGAACGAACGGCGCCGCCGCTGGCACGAACGCGAGCAGGATCCACGCGGCGAGCTTCATTTCGCGGTGGCTGGCTTTTCGCCCAGTTTCTTCAGGAAATCCGTGAACTCGCCCTCGGGCGGTTTTTGAATCGCATCGAGGATCGCCTTCTCGCGACGCGCGTCATCGAGGCGTCCGGCGTTGCGGTAGGCGAGCATCAGATTGTAGTGCGCGGTCTCGTTCTTAGGCTGCAATTCAGCGGCGCGAGTGAGTAATCGGATCGCGTCCTCGTTCCGTTTGGCGGCGACGCGCTGCTTGCCGAGTGCGATGAGAGCTTCGGCAAAATCAGGGTCGATGGCGAGGGCGCGTTCGAGCCGTTCGGCGGCGTCGGCGGATTTATCTTCGGCTAGGAGGATCTGCGCGATCTGATAATGAGCAACCGCGTCGCGAGGGTTGCGCGTGAGTTCGGCTTCGAATTCCTTACGAGCGGCATCATAGGTCGCGGGCGAATGATCGCTCATCAGCAGCGCACGGCCGAGGCGGAAGTGCAGACTGAGCGCCTCCGGATTCTTCTCGATCGCCTTGCGGTATTCAGCGGCCGCGGCAGTGAACTGGCCCTGCGTCTCGAGAATCTCTCCTGAGATTTGATTGACGCGGTAGGACGCGGGAGCGGCTTTGTAGAGTTCGTGCAGATCGTCGTTCCATGCGCGCATGTGCAGACGAGCGGAGAGGTACAGAACGTCGGCGTCCGCAGGGAATTTCTGTTTGAGCGCGGCGAGAGCGGTCGTCGCTTTGTCGAACTGCGTGGCGTTGATGTGGCATTGTGCGAGCGCGAGTCCGGCGAGGCGTTCGACGGTAGGCGATGTGGACGTATCGAACGCTTGCTTCAGATCGTCAAGCGCTGCGTTGCAGCGGTTGGTCGCCGCGAGGG
>DASXZC010000481.1:0-1952 GCA_036502165.1 Bryobacteraceae bacterium | reverse complement strand
CGCCGCCGTCGACGCCGCTGAGCGCCTGAAGGAGGGACGGGCGGTCGTCGAGCAGGTCGGCCGCGCCGCCGCGATCAAGGACGAACTGCTGAAAGAACTTGGCGTCGTGCAGGGGCGCCAGCGCGAGGTATCTTCGCAGATCGCGGCGTCCGAAGATCAGCTCGAGCGTATCGGCGAGGCGTCAAAGGAGCTCGACCGGCGCCGTGCGCAGGTTGCGTGTGCCGAAAAGCGGATCGCCGCCTTCGAAGCGCGCGCCGGCGAACTCGCGCAGCTGACGGAGCAAATCGACGCCAAAATTCAGTCGCTGGCTGACCGCCAGGGGATCGTCGAGGCCGTGCGCAACGAGATCGCGACCGTGCATGAGATCAGCGCGCGCGGCAAGTCGGATCTCGAGTACGTCGAATCTCACCGCGACGGCATCGCGTCGCTCCGCGAGCGGGTCGACGTGCTGCTGGCGTCCCTCAGCGAGACCGAGTCGCGCCTGGCCACCATCGAATCGCGCAAGCGGCTGGTCGACGAAGTGCAGGTGAAAACCAGCACCATCGCGAACATGCTCGAAGACGTGCGTCTGAACCTCGAAACGCTGGGCGAGCAGCGAGCTGTCATCGATCACGTGATGGACAATTTCGCGCGACTGAGCGAAAAAGTGCAGGAGGCTCAGACGACGCTCCGGGCACTGCAGGCAGAGCGGGAGCTGGCGGAACGGATCGAACGCGGAATCAAGCAGCTGCGCAAGCGGGTGGGTTCGGAGGAGAAGGCAAGGCTGGCGTAAGATAATTCGTGAGTTGGTGAATTGGTGTGCGCGCCCAATTCACCAATTCATCAATTCACCACGTCACGAATTCACCACTTTCTTCCTGAAGTACTCGAGCGTCTTCGAGAGTCCCTCCTCGAGTCCCACTGTGGGCTCCCAGCCGAGCAGCGTGCGCGCGCGCGTGATGTCGGGCTGCCGGACTTTCGGATCGTCCTCCGGCAGCGGACGGTAGACGATCCGGCTGTTCGAGCCCGTCATCCGGATGATCGTCCGAGCGATCTCTTCGATCGTCATTTCGTGCGGATTCCCGATGTTCACCGGATCGTTCAGGTTCGACTCGGCGAGCCGGACGATTCCGTCAACGAGATCGCTCACGTAACAGAAGCTGCGCGTCTGCTTGCCCGAGCCGAAGATCGTCACGTCATCGCCGCGCAGCGCCTGGCTCATGAACGCCGGGACGGCGCGTCCGTCGTTGAGCCGCATCCGCGGTCCGTACGTGTTGAAAATGCGCACGATCTTCGTGTCCACGCCGTGATAGCGGTGATACGCCATCGTCATCGCCTCGGCGAACCGCTTGGCCTCGTCGTAGACGCCGCGCGGCCCGACGGGATTGACGTTGCCCCAGTACGTTTCCTTCTGTGGGTGCTCAAGCGGATCGCCGTAGACCTCGGACGTCGACGCGATGACGAACCGCGCCTGCTTGGCTTTGGCGAGTCCCAGCGCCTTGTGCGTGCCGAGCGCCCCGACCTTCAGCGTCGGGATCGGCAGCTCGAGATAGTCGATCGGGCTCGCCGGACTCGCCCAGTGGAACACGGCGTCCACGGCTCCCTCGACGTAGATGTAATTGGTGACGTCGTGTTTGATGAACGTGAAATCGCGGTTGACGAGGTGCGCGATGTTCGCCGTATTCCCCGTCAACAGGTTGTCGACGCCGACGACGGTCCATCCGCGATTGAGGAGGGTCTCCGACAGGTGGGATCCGATGAATCCCGCGGCTCCGGTAATTACCGCTCTCGGCATAACTGATACAGGGAACACGGAACGGGGAACAGGTTACGTCGTTACTGGCAACCGGCGACTGGCAACCGGCCACTATACTGCGTGCCGCTGAATTCCGCGCACCAGCGTGAGCCACATGATCTTCAGGTCGAGTCCGACCGACCAGTTCTCGATGTAATACAGGTCGTACTCGATGCGC
>DASXZC010000480.1:0-7470 GCA_036502165.1 Bryobacteraceae bacterium | reverse complement strand
TCGGCCCTTTGCGAATCTTAGCGATCGCGCGGACGCCTCGTGACGAACCAACCCGAGGCGCACCTCACAACATCCAAGCGCGCCACGAGCATCCCACAATCCTACCGCCAATATCCCTTCCGATACCTGTACCCGCGCCCGGCATGATCCCACCGCCCCTCCACCCAACGCGCCCCCCGATGCGGCGGACGCTCCCAGCGCCCCCGATTCCATTCGTATCTGCTCCCCGAATAACCCCAATATCCATTGACCCAAACATGCCCCGGCCCCGGTGCGGCCCCGTAATATTCAGCCCGCACCGCCGGTGGCGGCCCCGGAGCGTAATAAGGACCGTACCCATATCCGTACGGCCGCGCGCAGCCGGTCAATGTGACAATGCCCAAAGCCGCGGTCAGTATGTAACGTTTCATCACCGTCCTCCTACACACTAAACGCCGCTTGCATAGCAGCCGTTGCGAACGTTTGCCCTCCGCCGCCATTAAAGTCTCTCCAAGAAAATTCGTTCATCGAATTGCCGCTCGATGATATGCTGGTGGTTTCAAGCCTGCGGCACGCTTCACAGCCTGCTCGCCTCGCTTGACCTCGAAGGATTCCGATGAGCGAAGAACAAGTGATCACCCCCCTCCCCCACTCCCCTGAAACTGAATCTAGATCGAATGCCGCCGCACTCTCCCGCCGCGATCTCCTCCGCACCGCCGGAGCCATCGCCGCCCTCGCCCCCGCCGCCCTGCCAGCCTTCGGCGCGAACGACAAAATCAACATCGCCTGGATTGGTGTTGGAAGCCGCGGCTACTACCTCATGCAGCGCTACTACGCCGGATCGAAAGATCTCGGGCAAGTCGTGGCCGTGTGTGACGCCTATAAGGGCCATCTCGCCCGTGCCAAGGACCTGGTGACTTCGACCGAAGGCCACACGCCGAAGACGTATGCCGACTATAAAGACCTCCTCGCCGATCCCTCGATCGATGCCGTAGTCATTGCGACGCCAGAACATTTGCACTACCAAATGTTTATGGACGCCATCCGCGCCGGTAAGAACGTCTACGTCGAAAAACCGCTCGCCCACACGATTGAACAAGGCTTCGAGATGGTGAAGGCGGCCGAGAAGTCCGGCAAGATCGTGCAGGTCGGCACGCAGAACCGCAGCAATTCGCTCTACATCAAGGCGAAGGAAATGGTCGCGCAAGGCATGATCGGCGACATCCATTATGTGCGCGCGTTCTGGTACCGCAACTCACTCGACAACAATCCCGCGTGGCGCTACGCCATCCCCCCCGACGCGAGCGAAGAGAACACCGACTGGACTCGCTTCCTCGGCGAAGCGCCGCAAAAGAATTTCGACAAGCAGCGCTTCTACCAGTGGCGCCTCTATTGGGATTACTCGGGTGGCATCTCAACCGACCTGCTCGTGCACCAGACCGACATCACGAATTTCGTTTGCGGAAAAGTCGTCCCCCACACCTGCATGGCGTCCGGCGGCATCTATCGTTGGGTCAATGACGATCGCGAAGTGCCCGATACCTTCAGCGCGATCTACGAGTATCCCGACCGCTTCCACATCAACTACAGTTCCTACTTCGGCAACGATCACTACGGCTACGGCGAGCAGTTCATGGGCAACGAAGGAACCATCGAAGTCCTCAACCGCCAGTTCCTCAACTTCTATCCGGAGACTTTCCAGGGCAAGGCTCCCGAAGCCATAAAGGCTCGCGCCGAACAGAAAATCCATCTGCCCGGCAACGACAACAAGGCAGTCGAAGCGCACATCAACAACTGGGTCGAATCGATCCGCGGAAACGCGAAGCCAATCGCCCCGCCCGAAATCGGCCAGCAAGCCGCGATCTCCGGACACATGGCGACGCTGTCCTTCCGCAATCAAAAGAAGATCGTGTGGGACGCGAGCACGAACACCTACAGTTTCATTTAGGCCACCTCCGCGGCCAACGATGTCTCTCGATCAAATCGAATACCGCTGCAATCTCTGCGGAACAAAAAACCGGCGCGCCGCTTCGGAACTCGGCCGCGAAGCCCTGAGCTGCTCGAAGTGCGAATCGACCGGACGCCTCCGCGCCCTCGCATGGCTGATCTCCGACGAACTCTTCGGAGCGCAGATGGCATTCGCCGAGTTCCCCATCATCCGCTCGTGGACCGCCCTCGGCATGAGCGACATCGAGGACTTCGCCTCGCCCCTCGCCAAGAAATTCAGCTATTCGAACACCTACTACCACAAGCCGCCTCTATTCGACATCACCCGGCCCGACCCTTCGCTCGAAGGCAAGTTCGACTTCATCGTCTCGAGCGAAGTCCTCGAGCACGTGCCCGACCCCGTGGCGCCGGCCTTCGACACTCTCTACCGGATGTTGAAGCCCAACGGAGTCTTGTTTCTGACCGTTCCCTATTCACTCGAAGCCACCACGACCGAGCACTTCCCTGAGCTGCACGATTTTTCAGTCACTGCCCTTCGCGACCATTGGATCCTTCTCAACCGCACTCAGGATGGACGGTTGCAGACCTTCGACAACCTAGTCTTCCACGGCGGCCCAGGCTCGACCCTCGAGATGCGCGTGTTCAACGAACAGAGCTTGAAGGACCTCTTGCGTAACGCCGGATTCGCCTCGATTCGCATCGCCGGCGAAGCTTGCCTCGAGTACGGCATCCTGCCCGACGATCCCTGGTCTCTTCCAATCGCCGCCCGCAAAGGATCGCGCCAACTCGACTCGGAAGCTCTGACGGAACTCGCAACCGGATATGCCACGGTCGCCAACCAGCTCCGCACCACCGACGACGACTTGGTTAAAGTGAAAGCCGACTACGCCGATCACGTCGCCTGGGCGAAAAAGAAAGTGGCCGAACTCGAATTAGAAATGGCCAACCGCCTCTACTGGGGCCACGCCATCGAGAAGGATTCCGAACAGCACATCGCGCACATCGCCCAACTGCAAAGCACGATCAAGGACGCCGACGCCGCTTTCGAGAAACTGACCACCGAATTCGAAGCTCGCACCGCATGGGCTCTTTCTCTGCGGAAGGAGAACGATTCCCTCACCACCCGTTGCAACGATTTCGAAAAAGATCGGTGGCTCCGCCTAGGCCGCCGCCTCCGTCTCGCGAAGTGAGGAGGGACGTCCCGCATGTCGGCTGAGTTCTGTCATAAATCTGCCATCAACTGCTTGGACGATCAACGGCGCGTGGTCGCTATCGCGCGAAAAATTACGGCCCGTTGCAACGACCTCGAGAGGGGTAGCTGGCTCCGCCTCCCGAAATGGAGTAAGGATAGCCGTACGTCGCCTGAGCTCAGTCATCGAATCCGCCATCAATTGATTCAACGAGTGAACGGGTGGGCGCTTTCGCGCAAGAAATGACCGACGCCCCTACCACCCGCTGCAACGACTTCGAGAAACCCGAATTGACGAAGAAGAGCCGACCGCTTTCGCGCAAAAAATCACCGCCCCTTGCAACGACTTCGAGAGGGAAGCTGGCTCCGCCCACGCCGCCGGCTCACCTCGCGAAACGACGAAGGGCTGTCCGTACGTGACCTGAGCTCTGTTATCGAATCCGCCATCCACTGATTCAACGCCTTAACGGCTTGGGCACTTTCGCGCAAAAACTGAACGCATCCCCTACCACGGCCGACCGCTTTCGCGCAAAAAATCACCGCCCCTTGCGTCGCCTTCGCGAGCGAAGCTGGCTCCGCCCACGCCGCCGGCTCACGTCGCGAAACGACGAAGGGCTGTCCGTACGTGACCTGAGCTCTGTCATCGAATCCGCCATCCGCTGATTCAACGCCCGAACGGCGTGAGCCCTTTCGCCGCAAAATGAACGACTCCCCCACCACCGCTCCAACGGATCCGAGAAACCCAAAGTGACGAAGGACTGCCGACCGCTTTCGCGCAAAAAATCACCGCCCGTTGCAACGCCTTCGCGAGGGAAGCTGGCTCCGCCCACGCCGCCCAGCTCCACCTCGCGAAAGGACGAAGGGCTGTCCGTACGTGACTGAGCCCTGGCATCGAATCCGCCTCCACTGATTCAACGCCCGAACAGCGTAGGCACTTTCGCCGCGAAAAATGAACGCCTCCCTCCACCGTTCGCTAATTGAATCAAGCGGTCGGATTCGGGGAAAGCGGCGGCCGCTCCTGCTGCGCCTGCGGCGGCTCCTCCGGATGTAGGGCAGCGCGAAGTATCCCGACCGCTCAGCCGAGGTGTGGCCTGCGTCAGTGCGAGTTTCTCGAAGCCGTTGCAGCGGTGGCGTGAGCACTTGCATTGTAAAAGGAACGACTCACCCAACGCCTTTGCAAAGCCATTCAGAATGATAGCCGCCGTCTCCCAGCCCGTATGTAAGCTCTGCGATGAAATCCGTTCTCAACCTATTCACCGGCCTAGAAAACGGATCATTGAATCCAACGAGCAAACGGCGCGTCCGCGTTCACTGCAAAGGAGAGAGACTCGCCCATCGCTTGTTGCGACGACTCCGAAAAGAATAGCTGGCCCCGCCTAGCCATCTTAGGACGACCCTTCATCTCCTTAGGCTCAGCGATCGAATCGAAAACTGAGCAGTAAACTCGAGAGGCGAACGGTATGAACGCTTTCACTGCAAAAGGAGGACGGCTCCCGGCCCTCCCGCTTTATCGACTGCGAGAAAGATAGCCAGCCGCCTGGTCTGCCACTCCCGCCTCCCGAAATGATGGCAGGCAGCGGGTAAATTATGCACCACGATTAGCTTCGCCATCCAGGGCAACCCAGAAAATTGCGGGAATTCGCGAAACCAATGGCGTGGACCTTTTCACAGCCGTCCCGCGCGTTCAAATGCAGCGTTCCAAGTCTCCAATCGCGGCCGAACGGCGCGCGAGCATTGAGTCTCAAAAACCGGCTGTTCCCACTCAATCCAAAACTGGATGGCCAGCTATGAATCCAAATCGTGCCATGCGGGCGAATTTAACACCGTCCGGCAATGTGTTCACCCCCGACACGATCCGGCCGCGAGTCAATGCTATCCTGAGGACTTCGAAGGTTCCGGCACGCCAGCCCGCCAATCTCTAAACCCGTTCCCGCCGTCCGCCCTCTGGCCCGGCCTCGCGACAACAAGTAGGAGAAATCATGGTCGAACGAAAACGCTTCGAGTGGAAGCTTCCCTCGCGGACTCTGCAGTTGGGCGATAGCGCCCTTGTTGTCGGCGTCCTCAACATCACTCCCGATTCTTTCTCCGATGGCGGCAAGTACTCCGATCCCGATCGCGCCTATGCTCGCGCCCTCGAAATCGAGGAACTCGGCGCCGACGTCCTCGACATTGGAGCGGAATCTACCCGCCCCGGCTCGACACCTGTTCCAGAGGCGGAGGAGCTGCGCCGCCTCGTGCCTATCCTCAAAAAACTCCAGGGCAAGCTCAAGATTCCCATTTCTGTCGACACCTACAAGGCTGCCGTTGCCGAAAAGGCGGCCGGATACGGCGCCGAAATCATCAATGATCCGAGCGGGTTCACCTGGGACACCAATCTCGCCAAGACCGTCTCCCATCACCAGATGGGATTCATGCTCAACCACATGCGCGGTACTCCGCAGACCTGGGCCAAACTCGGACCCATCAAGGATCTGATCGTCACCGTCCGCCAGGATCTCGAAGCTTCCATCAGCCGCGCCCTGCGCGCTGGCGTCGACAAATCACGCATCGTCATCGACCCCGGCATCGGCTTTGGCAAGCGCCGCGAACAGAACGCGGAACTCCTCGCGCACCTGGGCGCGTTCACCACCTTGGGCGCCCCCATCCTTATCGGACCCTCCCGCAAACAGTTCCTCAAACAGGAGACCGAGCGCGAAACCGAATTCGCCACTGCTGCCGCCGTGACCGCCGCGATCCTGAACGGAGCCCACCTCGTTCGCGTCCACGATGTCGCCGCCATGAAGGCAGTCGTCGCCGTCGCCGAAGCCATCTTCCGCGCGGGCATCGTCGTCGCGAAGGATGAAGAGGAAAAACCCAAGGTCCCCAAAGGCCCCCTCGTGGATCCCGGCGTCAACCGTATGCATTCGCTCGCCAATCGTCCTCACGAGAGCCTAAGTAAGCGCCTCAGGCCGAGCCCGTCTCCGAACCGTGGGCCAAATCGCCGTCCACCAAGCCGCTGATTTCCTTTCTACCGGTGCTACAGTAGCCATATTGATGTATTGCTCAAGCTGCAAGAGCAAAGTGCCGGACTCGAGTAAGTTCTGCAGTTCCTGCGGACATTCCGTCGCTTCGAACCCCGACAGTCAGGCGACTGAATTCATCGATACACCTCAGGCTCCTAAGGTCCGTAGTTCGAATCCTTCCTTCATGCTGTCGTCCGACAGTTCTGGCGATGAGGGCCGCTTCCTTCCGGGTACTCTCGTCGCCGAGCGCTACCGGATCACCGCCCTCATAGGCCGCGGTGGTATGGGCGAAGTCTACCGCGCAACCGATCTCAAACTCGCCCAGCCGGTCGCCCTCAAATTTCTTCCGGAGTCTCTCTCGAAGGAACCCCGCGCTCTCCAACGCTTCTATAACGAGGTCCGCGTCGCTCGCCAGATTTCCCACCACAATGTGTGCCGCGTCTACGACATCGGCGAGGTCGACGGATCCGCCTACATCTCGATGGAATTCGTCAACGGCGAGGACCTCGGATCCCTCCTGCGCCGAATCGGCCGCCTGCCCAACGACAAGGCACTTCAAATGGCCCGCCAGCTCTGCGCGGGCCTCGCCGCCGCGCACGAAAAGGGTGTGCTGCACCGCGATCTCAAGCCCGCCAACATCATGATCGACTCGGACGGAGCCCTCCGCGTCATGGACTTCGGACTCGCCGGCCTTGCCGAACAGGTCGCAGGAGACGTGCGCAGCGGCACGCCTGCTTATATGGCGCCCGAGCAGCTCGCCGGCCGCGAGGTCACGCTCAAAAGTGACCTGTATTCTCTCGGCCTCGTCCTCTACGAGATGTTCACTGGAAAGCGTGCCTTCAACGCCGCTTCCCTCGACGAGTTGCAACAGTTGCAGGCGCAGTCCTCGCCCGATAGCCTCACGACCCACGTCTCCGACGTCGACCCATCCGTCGAACGCATCGTATTTCGTTGTCTCTCGGCCGAGGCCAAAGATCGTCCGCAAAGTGCCATCGCTGTCGCCAACGCCCTCCCTGGGGGCGATCCTCTCGCCGCTGCTCTGGCTGCTGGTGAAACCCCTTCGCCCGAACTCGTAGCGGCCGCAGCCGCCACTTCCGGACTCCTTCCTGTATGGCTCGCCGTCACCTGCCTGCTCCTGGTTCCAGCCGCGTTGTTGCTCGCGGCGGCTCTGAGTGAGCGCGTCAGCTTTGTCGGCGCGGCCCACATCGAGCACTCCCCGGAGTACCTCGCTCAAACCACGCGCGATCTGCTGGATAAAGTGGGCTATCACACCAAGCCTATGGACTCCGCATTCGGCTTCCAGACCGACACGGACTACATTCAATATCACGAGAAGAATACCCCTCAAGCGAC
>DASXZC010000479.1:0-3887 GCA_036502165.1 Bryobacteraceae bacterium | reverse complement strand
CGTGGGACCGATGATGGCTGTTCTGCTGCCGGCTTTCGCCGAAAATGACACGTCTTTCAGGACGTCCTTGTCGCCAGAGCTTTGGCCTTTGAAGCTGAGCGAGACTCCGCTCATACCAACGTCGCCTCGCAAAGCAGACGTTAGCTGGCCGGCCTTCGGTGGCGGCGGAGCCATGAGCACGGCGCTCAGCCGCATGTAGGAGGCGCCGGCTTGCGCCATGATGGTGCTCATGAATCCTAAGAGGATGATGGGGAAAATCAGCAGCGCCAGGTAGGTATTGAAGGCCGAGAAATCTCCTAACGTCATTCGGCCCTCGATCACGAATCGGCCGCCGACCAGCAGGATCACGGCGGTGGCGGCGTTGGCAGCGAGAGTGATCGTGGGAATCAGCGCGGACATGATGCTGAGGATGTTGAGTCCGACATTCTTGGCTTCGGCGTTCGCGGAAACGAACTTCTGATACTCCATTTGCTGGGAGTTCAGCAGGCGGATCAAGGTGGCGCCGAGGATGCTTTCGTTGATCACGCGGTTGAGCCAGTCGATGGCCTCTTGCCCCTTCTTGAAAAGCTCGCGCACTTTCTTGAGAGCGATGTAGAAGACGCAGCCGATGAATGGCACGATGGCGAGGACGGCGAGCCCTAAACGCCAGTCGATCGAGAGCAGCAGGACGCTCGAGCCGAGGATCAGAAAGATCGAAGAAATGATCGTGGAGATCGCCATCGACACGAACTGCTTGACGCCGTCGACATCCGACGTGAGGTTGGTCAAAAGCTTAGCCGGCGTGATCTTTTCGACAAAGCTATAGGATTGCGTGGCCAGCTTCGCCGCGAGGCGAGTGCGCAAATCCTTGGCGACGCGTTCGGAAGCGTAGGTCTGTACGAGGCTCTGCAAATAAGTCAGCAGGAATGCGGAGACGCAGACCAGCAGGAACCAGGCGATCATGGGGCCGAGCGCGAAGCCGGGCTTTTGGTAGTTGTCGATGGCGCGCGCGATCAGCTTGGGCACCACCAGATTCAAGGCGTTCGCCAGAATGGTCAGTGCCGCGAGCGTGGCGACCAATCCTTTGTAGGGCTTGACGAGGAGAAAGAGTCCACCGGAAGGCGGTTTTGGAGGTGCACCTCCGGATGCTCGGGTTGTTGCTGGAGTGGACATGGAATTCAGGGGCCGCAGCAGGGGGTTGTTTCACCAGCTTAGAACAATTCGGTGACGGGTTTCGGTCGACTGCACAGTAGTATGAATACTGTGGAACTCGAGCGCAGATTCATCGCGGTCAATACCGCACCGGATTCCGAAAACAGGATGCATGCGGACGATGTCGCGATCCGCTATGGATTCCGCGGAGGCTTGGTTCCGGGCACCGATGTGTTTGGATATTTGTGCGAGGCTTTCGAGGAAGTACACGGCGTCGAGTGGCGATCGCATGGATGGGCGGAACTGCGATTGATCCGTCCTTTTTATGATAGCGAGGCCGTGATCGTGCGCGGCGAGACGTCGATGGGCGATTGGGCGTTGAGCGCCGAAGGCGATGACGGCGGCGTGCGGGCGACGTTGCGGTTGGGATTGATCAATCGGGCGGCGCTGCCGATGGAGATTCCGGCGGGTCCGTTACCGGAGACGCGTCCGGCGGTGTCGGAGGAAGCGCTCGAGGCTGATACGGTGATGGGATCGATTACGAGAGTGCTGAACGATGCGTCGCCGCGTGAGATGCTCGAGGCGGCGAATCGGATCCTCATGGCTAATTTCGAGCTCGAGCCTTGGATCCACACGGGAAGTAAGCTGCAATGGTTTCGCGCGGTGAAGGCGGGTGAGACGATCGAGGTGCGAGGCGTGATCGACGAGACGTTCGCGCGCAAGGGACATTCGATGGTTCGCTATACGCTCGCTTATGTGGCCGGGGATGAGACGGTGTTGAACGTCGAACATACGGCGATCTGGCGGCTGCGCTGATCCGATATAATTCGACACGGGCACAAATTGCCCAGACAGGGAGAACCTTCAATGATGAAGCTGCAGCATGCCATGTTGGCAGGGTTGATGTTGGCGGGCGTATCGGTCTATGCGCAGCAGCCTGCGAATTGTCCACCGGAGGGATTCCAGGGAGGGTTCTCGAAAGGATGTCCGCAAAGGCAGTTCGCCAATCCGGCGGATATTTCGGCGATGATGGCGGCGATTCCGGATAAGCCGTTCGTTGCACCGCAAGGCCAGCGGCACGTGCTGGTGCTGTGCAAGGCTGTCGGTTGGGTGCACACTTCGATTCCGCTGGCGTCGAAGATGGTTGAGTATCTGGGCGACAAAACCGGCGCGTGGATGACGACGATCACTTATGATGCGGCGGCGATTACGCCGGAAAATCTGAAGCATTACGATGCGATTTTTCTCGACAGCACGACGGGCGAGTTCCTCGATGATCCGCATGATAAGGCTGTCACCGAGTTGCGGCGGAACGCGCTGCTCGATTTTGTGAAGAGCGGCAAGGGACTCGCGGGAGTCCACGCGGCGACGGATTCCTATCACGTGACGAAGCCGGCGGCTGAGGCGGGAGGTCCGCAGCAGTTGATCGGGACGTGGCCGGAGTTCAATGAGATGATCGGCGGATTCTTCAAGTTCCACTGGGGGTATCCGACGCTGATTCCGGTGAAGATCGACGATCCGAAGAGTCCGCTGACGCAAATGTACTCGCCGCGTGGATACGAGATCGTCGATGAGACGTATACATTCGCGCAGGATTCGTTCAGCCGGAAGCGGGTGCATGTGTTGACGAGCATCAACTACAAGCGGATGAGCCCCGACGACAAGGCCAAGGAGCCGGCGGCGAACAAGCGGACCGATGGAGACTACGCGATCAGCTACATCCAGCGGGTGGGCAACGGGCGCGTGTTTTACGAAACGCACGGGCACGATGAGAAGGTCTATTTCACGCGGCCGTTCGTCGAGCACATGCTGGCGGGGATCCAGTATGCGCTGGGCGATTTGAAGGCGGACGACAGCCCGAGCGAGAAGTAGCGCCGAGGCGTCCGCTTTATGAGGGCGCTGGCAAAAATTGAGTTGATCGCGGCGATCGTCGCGTTTGGGCTCATTTTTGTCTGCGGATACATCGGGCAGTTGGCCGTCGGCCGAGGATACGCGAAGGCGGCTGTCGACACCGCTGTGCATGGCGCGATCCTCGCGCTGTTTGTCATTTTCGGATTTTGCTTGATCGGACTCCTGCTGCACGTTTTTATCGTGCTGCAGGTGCGCATGGGAAACGGCGCGGAGCCGATGGTGCGTTTTTTATACGCGCATGAAACTGCACTCACGCTCGCCGTGTGGGGATTTCTGAGGCTGGGCACGCTGGTCGCGCTGCCGGCGATTCTTCAGAACATGATGGGCTTTGAGGAGCCGGTTGAGAAATCACACGGCGCGCTGGTGGCCGATATCGGCATGACGTTCGATGAGGTCAGGCAGCGGTCGACGTTCCCAGTCCAGGATGGGTCCGCAGTTTACGGTGGGCGGCAATTGGCGCACGAGACTGTGGTGTTCGACTATCGCATTGGCGATTCGGGTATGCAGTTTCCGCAGTCGCGTTATTACTGGCTCGAATCGCGCAAGGAGGATCCGCGGCGGATCGTGGAGATCAACATCGGGATCACTCCGCGGAAGCTGCCGAAGCCGGATTTATTGGCGTTTCAGGACCGTGTGCGTGATCAGTTAGTCAAGGACGGATGGATGCCGGGGCATTACATCGCGGACTCTGAAAAGACGATCACGCTGTGGGCCGGCAAGCGCACAACGGGCGAAGGGCGGTATTGGTTGCGGCGCAATACGGTGCTGATTCTCGAGACGAATCGAGTGGATGAAGAGGTGAAGGATGAACCGCCGGGCTCAGGCGCGTTCATCCTTTATATCGA
>DASXZC010000478.1:0-21729 GCA_036502165.1 Bryobacteraceae bacterium | reverse complement strand
CGTTTTGAGCAATCAAGTTTCACCATTCTGGTCTTGCCTAATAGACCTTGAATCAGATGCTTACTGAATCCAGACGTGTACGATACTCATCGTTTGAGAATGTCCCGGTCCGTCTCGTGAACTGTGAATTCAGGAATTTTAGCGTCGAATCGCAACTCCACGCGCTTCAACAAAACCGGATGGGCGATAGCGACTTGGCCGTCGATTGCAGAAGCAGTTAGCCATGATAGATGACCGTCACCAGTCATCAATTCAAGCTCTTCGCCATCCTTCTCGATGGTTGAGTAGATGTCATAAAACAGCTCGAAGAATCGAAGAGCTTGGCGAGCACGCAGCTCCGCGGCAGACCACGCCGTGCGTTGGTCGTCCCACGTTACAAAATCAGAAGATCTTTGTTCATCGCTGTCAAACCCGACGGTGATCGTCTCGCCGGATTCATCGACTTCATTGCGAGTCTCAGCGTAGGTCGCCGACTTTGCAGGATCATCCCAACCAGGTAAAAGCCAAGATACGAGGGTTTCCGGAGGCGTTGGGCATTGAGTTATTGTCGGTCTTGTAACAGGTATGAGCGTATCTGGGATTTCTTGCGCGTCCTGCACCTGGACCGGACGGTAGAGGTGCATGGATTCGTGGTGGGGCATATCGGAGAGATGTACCACCCGCGGATGTTCGCTCAGCGACCGGACTGGCCTATGTGCGCTCGGTGAGACCGTTGCCGGCGCGCGGCGGACAGGCCGCGCGGGGGGTCTTTCACCGGCGGCTCCGTGGTCTCGGCCTCTTTGAGCAGATCGCGCACGATTGCGCGCATCCACTCCGGAAGAGCCGAAAAGCTCGCGCGCAGGTCGTCATAGATCGCCTGCCCGTGATCGGGGTTGCGAAGGATGGAGATTAGACGGCGGCGAAGTCCTCCGTCGTCGGAGGGAAGCATGCCGCGCAGCCAATGGAGCGCCTGCACGAAGCGCATGGCGGGGCGGCCTGCCCAGTAAAGACGGCTGGGTGCGGCGTAATGAAAGTCGAGGGTCAGATTGCCGAGCGTGATGGGCCGCAGACGCCCATCGGTGAGAACCTCGATGCGTGCCGGGACGGCATCGGTCAACCCCAGGTCGTTCGCGGCAGTGATGCCGTCAACAAGGATGCGCACTTTGCCCTTTCGGGTCAGCGCATCGATCACGTCGTGTGGATCGGGAGAGGTCGGCTTTCCGGTAAGGCTGTTGGTGCTGGGAGCGTCATATAGGCCGCGGGCGATCCTGCGCACGTCGTCCGTGGAGGCGAGGCGGTGGAGAGCAAGATCGACGGCGCTACGCGAGCCAAGGTCGGCGAAGTCGTCCGCTGTCCAAACGCGCGGCGTCTTCGGAGCGCGGATGCGGAGATCCGCCATAGGTCAACATTGAGCGGTCCGGAGCCTGATTTCAGGGGATTTAGCAAATACTGGAGGCGGCGGGCATTCCGCCGCGTTTTTTGAGTCAAAAACTGTACCAAGGAAATGGCATTTTGGGCTTTTTGCCTTTCTGTAAGCAACTGAAAACAAGTAAGTTACTGAATCTAAACTGTGGAAAAATCGTTCGACTCCCGCCGCCTCCACCATTCTATCTTTTTCATTGCAAAGCAATTAGCGGTTCGAGCATAATGGCGTACTCGTAGCGTACACGAGGACGCCATGCTCACCATCTATCGCCGCCATCGCGCCGAGTGCAAATTCAAGGGTCGTCGCGCGAAATGCTTCTGCCCGATCTGGGCGCAGGGCGTCTTGCACGGCGAGAAGATCCGGCAGTCGCTCGATCTCACAAATTGGGAAGCGGCCAATAAGCGCGTCTGGGATTGGGAGATTCACGGCCGCCGCAATTCCCTGTCGCTCCTCGATGCGTGTGACCGCTTCATCGCAAATGGCGTGGCAAGCGGCCTTTCCGCAGACACGATCAAGAAGTACAAGCTCTTGAAGCGCGAATTTGAAGCCTTTTTCGGCGATATTCCGCCGCGCGCGATCTCGCTCGACGATCTCTCCCGGTTCAGGGAATCGTGGACGATGTCGAACGTGACGGCCCGGAAAAAGATCGAGCGCCTGCGGTCGTTTTTCAGGTTCTGTCTCGACCGGGACTGGGTCGCGAAGAACCCCGCCGCGGGCCTGAAGCTTCCAAAGGAAAATCACCTCCCGACGCTCCCGTTCACGAAAGACGAGTGGGAGAAGATCCTCTGGGCGGTCGACCTCTATCCCGAACGGCCGGTCGGCCGGCGCGATGAGGTGCGCGCCTTCGTGCTCCTTCTCCGGTACACGGGGCTCAGAATTCGCGACGCGGTGTGCCTCGAACGGAACCGAATTGCGGACGGCCGGATCTTTCTTTACACGCAAAAGACCGGCACCCCGGTCCTCATGCCGCTCGCGTTGGAGGTCATTAATGCGTTCGGGAGATTGCCGGCCGCCGGGCAGTATTTCTTCTGGTCCGGCGCCGGAAATGCGAAGTCGGCGGTCGGTGACTGGCAGCGGACGCTCCGGAAACTGTTCACGCTTGCCGGCGTCGTGAACGGGCACGCTCACCGGTTCCGGGATACGTTCGCCGTGGGACTCCTGCAGCACGGCGTCTCACTTGAAAATGTCGCGGTGCTCTTGGGGAATACCGCCCGGATCGCGGAAAGGCACTACGCTCCATGGGTGAAATCGCGGCAGGATGCGCTTGAGCAGGCGGTCAGGGCGACGTGGTAATGTGGCACCTGAAAGGTATGGGCCCCGTGAAAGTTCGAGAATTAAGCCATTGGCCGCCCGTGGCTAAGGGTGCAGCGAATCCAAAGCTTCAGCTTCCCACGCCGGCGGAGGCGATTCTCGTGAAAACGATCTTCTGCCGCGACTACTGGCTCACCTTCGTATGCGAATTTCGCGGCGATCTATTTGTGTACGACTACGAAGCGGACGGCCCGGCTACGGCTCAGGCGCTCAAGCGCATCGTCGAGACGAACGTCGGGAAGAGTCTTGCTTCGATCGGGGAAATCGAATTGCCAGCTTGATTTGCGATACAACGTATTACGGACTGGGCTCCTTGTTTCATGGCTTTTGAGGACCTGCGAGTGGCGCAAAAATGTCGCGGCGCCGATTTTTTTAATTCGGGGAAAAGAGCAGAGAAATGCCTTTTGCGGATTGGATCCCTTTTCGAACTTTGCTTCTAAGAATCCCCCTCCCCGGTTCCGAGAAATAAGAATTTCTCGTCCCCTACCCCCTTTTGGTATTTCGCTTTCGGAAATGCTTACGCAGGGCTCGTGGGGAAGCCTTGGGGATATTCAGTTATGGCTCCGGCGCGCGGAAAATAAAAATGCTTTCGACTTCGTACCAGTTCCAAACCCTTGCGAGGAAAAAAACTGATACGAATGCGAAAGCATGCAAGGGTTGTGCCCCAATATGAAGTTCCCTTACACGTTAGCAACGCCTCGTATTCTGTCAAATTGGGGATAACTTTTGGCGTCGCGCGTAAAGGGAAAAAAGCGAGATCCCTCCGCTGGGAGCCCACCCTTTTTTCGCTGGAGACGTCCACGCGCTGGGCAGGACATCTCCAGTTCGTGCACCCACGAACCGTTCGATACTCCGGCGGCGCAAGCGAGACGTGAGTAATTCAATAATGAAACGGGTTCACAGGGCGCCAAACGTCATCTTGTGTCGGGGAGCGTTCGAATAATCTAAACTGCCAACGCCGGCGCGAATCGCTCGTTGGTGGACAAAGTTTAGGCGGCTGCTGACTTCGCCCGGTACGGGCGGGATCGCCGTTGCTTGCGGTAGGTAACCAATTCAGCCCGCAATTGCTCAACCTCGACCTGTAGTCGCTCCACCTCGCTGCGCAACCGCTCCAGTTCGTCTTGTCTGGTGCCGGTTTGGCGTCTAACCCACGTGTTGATCTCTTCTGGGATGGCGATAATGGAGCGATGGCCGTTTGATTTCGCTCTCCGGATTGGAAATCCGAACTCAACTTCCCATCGTTGGATCGTGCGAACTCCCTTGCCTGCGTACTGGGCAATTTCCTTCCACGATGTCAATAGTTTCTGCATGCGGACCCGACTGCGATTAGGCGAAAAGCCTATTGCGTATCCAATGTGAAATCGAGTATATGCGCGTGTTGCCGGGTCACACAAAAACCGCCCCTTTCGGTCGGCGGTACAAAACTCTCGCAGGGTTTTGTTTTGGGTGAGCTTTGGGCGGTCTACACTCCGACCATCGCTCAAAAGGTGCTATACGGATTGTGCTTTCCTCTGCGCGGGAGAGAAGGAGCCGCGCCGGAAAACATGAGGGTGGGAACGGACACATTCGACCCCGCTCCGCCCGATGTCGAAGCCCCATAACCTCGACAAGAAAGTACTACGGACGAAGCGCCGTTTTGTTACTACGTCCTCAGACGTCCTCGCCGAAGAAACGAAGGTGGGCCTTGAGGCGATCGAGCACAGTTTCAAGTTGGGCTGACTGAGTCGGAGTGAGCCCGACGATGTTCTTGAACGCGAGAAGGTTCGCATAGGCGAACCTGCAATCGCGCACGGTGGCTGGTGCGGAAGTATACCATTCCCTCTTGTCGATGGTGCCAAGCGCGATGAGTGCGCGGTTTGCCTCAACGAGGCTGTTTGCGAATAGGAATTGGGTATCGTCCGGCATGCATTTCCGATTGTCGTGCATTAGCTGGTCGGTACCTGAGGGTTCGTTTCGGTGGCGCGAATTGGCGTTCCTGCTTCAGTGTGGCTGATCGCTTCCATCCGGTTTGAACCACGGCTCCTTCCGCTGCGGAAATCTGGCTTCGTGCATCCGCAGGAGCCGGGCAAGGACGCGGCCAGCGACCTTCGCGGCGTGCTCGATCTCAACGTCAAGCTCGCGATCGCTCGTATGGTCGTCGCGGCGCGCCGGCCATTTGGCAGTCCGGATCGCGACGATGAGGCGGGTGGCGATGAGGAGCGACGGCCCGAGCTTGGGCCAGTCCGATTTCGCCGTATGGCCTTGCGAGAGCTCGTCGGAGAGCGCTGTCAGTAGTGCGAATGATGACAGATACGGCATCACTGATGCTGAGGAACATCCGGCGGCGCATGATGTCGCGGTCCGGATCGCGTTTTGTGGGGGAAGGCCGGACTAGAATTCCCTTGGCAGTCAAAATGGGTCGAGGTCCAAAATTCGTTCGCATGATGCAATGGCACGACGGACACGTGATGATCCGATCGGAGTGCCCAAAGTGCGAAGAGCACGCTTTCGGTCTGACTGCAGATGGTTCACTGTGTCGATGGGAAGAAGCGCACCGTTGCTCGGTCGCCGCGTCCGCACCGAGAATCATCAAGGCAGGTAGCGGCCAGCCGCTTCCCCAGTGAGCTTGGCGTCCATGGGACGATGCGGCTTCCCAACCGCAAAGAAGAACTGGCGCACAAAAAGCGTACGCTCATGAGCCCCTTTCGTGCATGAAAACGCGGTAACAAATTATCAGATCAAAAGTAATGCTGCGATGATGTGGAAAAACTCCCACATCAATCGTTGTACGATCCTTCCATTGCTGTTTTTTGACTTTCCTGCTTTGGAGCTTGACTCGAATGAAATTCAATCCAGAATCGGTGCGCCCGAGCGATTCGGGTGCGGAGCGGAACTTCATCCCTAACGCCGAACCCCTAGGCGAAGAGACCACATTCGCGCCGGTCCCTGACAAGGCGGAAACGCCACGTACACTCACGGAGCGAGTAGTGAGGTTCTTGGACATTCGCGCGGCCTGAATCTATACCGAGATGATGCGGAGAATGCTTGCGCAAGACCACTGTGCAATGTACCCATGCTCCAAGCTCCAAAGGGACATGGCTACGGCGGGGATCGCCTCGGTCGGCGTTCCCTCGATTCCGGACTCCGACTGCCGCTCGGCCCATGTGGCATCTTGAAACTGCGCCGGTCCCCGGCTCATCTTGTGGTTCGAATCGAGCTCGGAAACGTCCCGGCCGCCGCTTTCGCAGGCGAGGATGTATGGAAGGACCATTTCAGCCTGATCGCCGCTTAAGGGCTCGTTTTTGAGGAATGCCGGGCCGCTATAAGGCGGTCGGGGGCCATACTTGGCGAAAAGGTCTTGGGCGTCCTGAAGGACCGCGATTTCCGAGGCATGTGCTTCGATTTCAGAAGAGTTCGAAGCCAGCGCGGGAGAGACGCTATACGATGCGGCGGGGACGCAAAAGGGAGCAATAACGGCTAAAAGAGTGGGGATCCATACTCGGGGTTTCATAATACGGCGATTTGTAGGTTAACAACTGTTAACTGCCTATCGCCCGCGCGGGGTTTGCGCTGCCGCCACATTGAAGGGCGGCGGATGGGGGTTTAGCGACTCTTAAAGCATGGCACGCAGCCCGAAGATTGCAAGCCTATGGGTTGTGGGCCTGCTGAATCGAAATTATGGGTATCGGCGGTCTCTCAAGGCAATGATGACTCGTTTCCCATTCCTTCAGGGAGCCGTCATAGAAGGAAACGAGGCGTCCTCTTTCACACCAAGGACACATTGACAAGATCAATATCGGTCCGTCGGTGCGGATGACGGAATGAGTGAACGGGACGCTCTGATTTTTCACGGGAGAGAACATCGGGGATTCGTCTCCAACGGCCGAAAAATAGTGATGCGAACTACCCCTGAAGTGGTTGCCAAGAAAAAGCCGCTACTGGTTGGTAGCGGCGAACTGATTCCGCAATTCTGCGAGCTTTTGGGCGAGGCAGTCGGTGGCGGAGCGGTTGTGAAAGTGGAAATGATAGAGGTGGCCTTCGCGCTCGATCTTCACGGTCGTGAGGTCATCCGGGAAGACGACAACCCTGCAAAGGTCGCAGTACGGGATTCCGTGGATGACCATGCTGCCTCCCTTCGGATCGCGATGAACTCGTAGTCGGGATCCAAAAACGTGGCGTTAATGGTCGCCGCAATCTCCTCGGCCGTCTGGTTTGAGAAAAGTGCGTGCCATGCCGCGTGCTTGTTTCCGGGAATCCGGGCAAGGTTGCGTGGTTCGCTCTTGCCGCCGATCGAACGGGGTTTCCGGTGATGGGTGGTGAGCTGCGGTCGCATCGCACCTCCTAATTCAGCGAGTTGAAGAACTCGCCGAAGCTGGCCGTCGCCTTGAATTGCGGGACGGGATCGAGAAGTTTGAACGCGGACGTGAACCCGTTTTGGAGACTCCAGCGGGTGCGCGGCGCGAAGTCGTCGTACTTCGGGTTGAAATACTCGTCGTGGACGACGCGGGCGAGATGCTTCGGCGCTTCGAGTTGGTCTTCGATGAACGCGCGATAGATGATCTCTTTCGCTTGTCCATCGGTGAGCTGTGCCTGACGCCAGTTCTCGATCTGGTCGGCCATCGGCTTGAAGTTCCGCTGCATCTGCTCAAGGCCGACGGCGAGCGCGGCGTGGAGGTCGAAGTGCTTTGAGTGCTTGGCGAGCACCGGCTGAAAGTCGCCGGAAAAGGCCATATTGTCGCAGCAGAAGACCCGGATGCCGACGACGAGGCCGAGGCGCATCGAGCGGTCGTTTGCGTTCCTCAATCCGAGAGAAAAGCGGAAGCCCTCCCCTACGGTTTCGAGATCCATCACGCCGAAGAGCTTCATGCCATCGGCGCTCACGGCGTATTCGTCCTTCACGACATTGATGTGCCGGAAGGAAAGCGATTCGAGGAGCGAGTTCACGAGCTGGATGTGGGCTACGGGTTTGAAGGTGTCCGTCGCTTCCGGCGGAAGGATGGTGACGAGTTCTGCGCGCGAGAGCTTCTGCGCTCCCACATGGGCGATGAGCTGTTCCATACATTTCTCCTTGTTGTGAAAGAACTGAGGCAGGGCGCCCCGCGCGGGTTTGCGCTGGAAGACTGGCGTCTCCCTTGAGAGCGCCCTGCGCTCCCTCAGTGCTGGGTCGAAGACAACACCTCAGGAGCGCGGGACGCTCGTCCCGCATTGCCTACTGTTGCGTCGTAACTGGCGCCTTTGCTGCTGCGGCTGCTTGAATGCCCGACCACTTCTTCAAACCGGCCGCAAGGCCGTTGATGAAAGGCGCGAGACCCATCCAATAAACGTTTCCCGAGTAGAGCGCCAAGAGGGCAGGGATTGCTGAGGAAGCGAGAACCCATGCGGCAACCTTGCAGGCGTGAAGTGCTGCTTGCTCAAAAGCTGAACTGGTCATTCGTGAGGAATAGGAAGATTTCGACCTTTAGAGCTGCCCGGCCTCCTGATGGATTAAACCGACAGCTTGCTCGATGTCGTTAATAATGTTTTGAATGATCGAAAGCTTTTCGGGCTGGGTGAGCGTCGGATGGTTCACGACAGCCAACACTGACGGAGGCGCTTTGTAAAGCACAAGGGCATTCTTTACAAACGGGATGTAGTTCTCTTGGAAATAGCCGAAGCCGCTCTCGCCCCATCCCGCGCTCCACGAGTTCGCAAACCAAATATTCGTCTGGTCGTAGCGTCCGCCGAGCGCGAAGAAGTGCGCATCGATCACTTCCTTCGGCGGCCGGATCGGAAGAACGGCGGCCACGGTCCATGAGGTCGTGCCGTCCGGCGCCGTGAACCATTCCTCGCCCACTTGGGCTTCCACGATCACCGTCTTGTATTTAGCGATCGCCGCCTGCAATCCGGACCACGAAAGATCGGTAAGCATGAGCGGGATCCATCCGGCACGCGTGAGGGCATCTTGGATCGCCTGTTGGGTGGCCTCTCGGTAAGGCGTCGGGTTGCCTTCGGGATCGGTCGTTGCGTTGCCGTCATCCGGGAAGAGCGTGTCGAGGCAGGAGCCGATATTCTGCGCCGCTTTCCCGATCGCGGGGATGAGCGTTCCGGCTTCGGTCGGGACGCCATCCACGGTCTTTTCGTAGGCGTAGGAGAAGCTGCCGGAAAGTTTCTCGTTGAGCGTGAGGAGGTAGGCGAGCGCGAACGAGAGCGAGTAGCCGCCGCACTCCGGTGATTGCCCCTGCATGAGGATCGGTGTCGTGAAGAACGCCGGATCTTCGTAGGTTGCCGGCGCGGTGCCCGGAGCGGCCGCGGCGACAAGCTCTTCACCCGTTCGTGTGTAGGGGATCGCTCCTAGCTTCTTGAAGCGGAAGGGTTCCATTGGTTTTCAGTGTGAGTGATTGGCGGAAAATGTCGAGGGGTGCCTTGGGGATAGCGGAACGAGGGATCTCAGTTCCCGCCGAAAGGGTTGAAATGGAAGAGACGGATGATGCAATACCCGACAATCGAGATGGCGATGAATGTGATGACCGACACGATGATGGAGCGGATGGAGGCCACATCCTGCGCGACCTTTTTTGCGCTCTCGTCCGCTTTCTCTCGCGCTGATTTCTCCACGCCGTCTTTGAATAGCTGGACGTCATTCAGCCTTCGGTTCTGGCTGTCGAGTTCTTTTTCCTGCTTCAGGACTTTGCCGTTGAGCTGCGCCAAGTGGTTGTTCACGTCCGTAAAGCCCTTTTCCTGCGCCGCCTTGATGAACTCCAACGCCACGCCGATCGCCGTCATCTTTTCGGTGAGCTTGATGTCGATCTCGCTGAAGGTTTTTATTTCTGCTTCGGCCATGGTTACGGGTGATTTTCGAATTTAATGAGGAGCTGGGTTGCCGACATCGCGATTCCCACTTTCACGCTGACCGACCCCGCCGTCGTGCCGATCGCGCCGGCCGAGCCATTCAGGTAATACTCCGATCCCGGCGTTAGGCCGCTCTGATCTGCGTCGACGGGGCCGAGGTTCACGCCGACACTCGCATTGGCGGATACGGTCGAAAGGGCGAACCCGCAGAAATTGTCTGCAAGGTCATAAGCGTCCGCTGAATAAACCGTCTGCGTCGTGTCGGACGGTTGCACTTCGCCCGCGACGGTTATAATTTCGTACTCGATGAGGTAAAGCGACTCTCCTGAATTAGTAGTCCACGATGAGCCGTTGCTCGAATAGATGAGTGATCCTCCTGCGAGGCCTGCGCCGGTGTTTCCATAGATGTAGGTAGCGTTCTGGCTCGAACCGGTGTCCTTTAGCACGATTGCGTATACGGTACTCGGCGAGAGCACCAAGTTCGGGGTTATGGTGATGGCGGACGGATTGCTATAAGGGGCGGTGAATGTACCAGTGGCGAGCGCGGTTCCCGTGGGCGTTCCGCCGCTCGTCGCATAGATCCACCACGTGATCTGCTCGCCGACGCCAAAGGTGTCGTTCACCCATATGGTGAACTGCGACAACGACCTGCAATTCGCCGAAGTGGTGAATGTTTGCCCGAGGTACGGATTGCCGGCATTGAGAAGTTGCCAGTTTTGTCCCTTGCCTGTCTGGTTAGCGTTAAGGTATCGGCTCACTCCGTTCCCCATAATAAGCGCCTGCCCCTTCGTGACGGCGGTCGCGGCGGTGAAGGTTTGGGAGTTGAAGGAATTCTGGGGGACGTTCGCGGTCGGGATCACGCCTGCCCCCGAGGGGATTCCCGCGAGATCGGTGAACCACGCGCCGTCAATCGTGCCACTGCCGCCGAGCTGATTAATGACGGGGCGCACATCGTTCGAGGTGTACCCCTCACCGCTCTGCTGGTTCTCGTTGTCGTAAAGCGCGGTTTCCGACACGACGTTGTAGAGTTCACAAATGGGGACTTTGCCACTCGGGTACGAGGGAGCGACGGGCGAAGATGCTTCGGTTCCCGTCGTCCACGCGAGGGTTCCCGAACTGTCGATTGTGAGAAGGTCGATCCGGGGATGGGAAGACGGTGCTGTTACGGTCGGCGTCGAAGCGCCGAGGAAGAGATACCGGGTGTTGCCGATAAAATACGTCCCGTCCTCCACGTAGAGCTGCATGGTCTGTGCCGTCCATGTGCCGCTCGTTACGGTGATGCCAGTGATGTTGAAACTCGTGAGACCGCCGGTGATGCCGTTCACGTTCTTGTTGAGTGAGAAGGGGACGATGGTCGTGCCGGAGCCCGGCCATGCCCAGCCGACATAGGCGAGAAGCTGCTGATTCGCGGAAGATGCCGCGATTTGAGTTGAGGTCGTGAGGTCCGGCCGGCGCAGGAAGTTCACGAGGTTCGTCACGAATGCGAGAGCGCTCCCTCCGATCAGCACGTTGTTCGCGGTCGAGCCGATCGCCGTTACCGCCGTCACGGTGATCGTGGTTCCATTTATTACGATCGGAACGAGCTGCCCGTTTGTCGGCTCTGTGCCCAGCGCGAGCGCCCCGAGCTGCTGGTGCGGCAGAAGGAACGAGCCACCGCGGGCGTCATCGCGCCGGTCGTTGTTCTGCGTTGCGAGGATGTTTTGGCCCGCGCCGATCGGTCGGGATTTCATGCTGCAATGGTGTTCTTGAATTTGGCGACGATGAGGGATGCGTCGAAGCGTTGAGTACGAGCCCATTTACGCGCGTTGCATCCTTCACACAACGGCTGGATGTTCTCGATGAGATTTGAGCCGCCACGGCTGATCGGGACGATGTGATCGACAGTGAGTTTGATTTCGGGCTCAGTGCGAGCGCACGCTGGACAGGTGAAAAGGTATGCACGCTTCAGGGCGAGCCATTCGCCGAGTCTGTATTTTCCGCGGGCTCCTCGTTTGATTGATTTGCGGATGCGGCTGTAGTGACGGGAATTCTCAGGATGCGCGGCGAGCCAATTCCTATGAGTAAGGCTACGCGGTACGCCGCCTTTCCAGCGCGGGTTGCTGGCGCCTGTCCACCGCTTACGATGCACTTCTTTGTGACGATCACTCGTCGTTCGCCCCTTCATCCACAGGCCGTAGCCGCGCTCCTTTGCAAGCGCCGATGCCCGCTTCTTGCGTTCTTCCGTAAAGCGATAAAACCTATGGCGATATTCGAGCTTGCACCGCTTGGCACCACAGGTCTTGATGTATGGCAAATACGCTACTTTTGGCTTTCCGCAAATTCTGCAAGCGATGATGTGGCGCATTTTAGTTCGATATGGACACGTCAATTTCGAGGGTCGTATCAACGCCAGCAGACTTTGAATAGCCGGAAGAGAAGAGCGCGTGGTTGAACATGTTGCCCGATCCGATCGACGAATCGCCGCCGATGAAGGATCCGCACTCCGTATACGTTCCGTTCGCGAGAGCGGAATCAGGGAAGAAGAACTGGACCGATGCGGTATTGAATCCGTTATCGAAGGCGTAGCTGATCGGGGCGCGGTTCGTCGGTGTCGTGAGGGCGGTGTCCGTGTTTGCGGGGGTTGTGGAACCGGTCCCAATCTCGCCCCACGCGATGCCAAGCGGGAAATTCAGTGAGCCAATGTAGGCGCTGATGAGGTACTGCACAAGGATGTCGATGCCGTAGTTCGAGGAATCGACGATCAGGTTGTTCCGCTCGACTTCGATCTTGCCATCCGCAAGAAGCTCTCGCGCAAGATCAAGCCGGCCCAAGCCTTTCAGCGTTTCATAGCAATGAAGCGTCCCGGCCGGATGCGAGCGGATGATAATGGTGCCCTTGATCTTCAGGCCATCGGAGGATTGCATGGATGGTGCGGGATTGTCTCTTAATTATGGTTATGAATAGACCGCAAAGCCATAGCGGGCTTGTGGAGAACTCGGGCCGTAGCGATAGGGCTTCGTGCCGGATGTGGCAGCCACTGTTTCAGCGATTGTGAGACTCTCGCCGGCCACCTCAAGGTTTTCGGTTACTGTCGAGTCGTCAACGGTCGTCTGGCTGGCCTCCTGTTGGAGGATGGTCGTCATGAGGTCGGTGAAGGTGACGTTGTCTGACCCGATGCACTCGATCTGATACTCAAGCTTCCCGTCGATGCCGAGGGTGTCATCGCCCGGCGCGTACCCCACCGCCTCAATGCGCTTGATGATGAGAAATTTGATGATGCCGAAGGCGGGAAGATTGATGAAGATGCTTTGCCCGACGGCGCAGCCGGGAATGAGCGTGTTGAACTTCAGGTCGTACACCGGGTGCCCGAACTGGAGGATCTGGGCCGTGGCGCGCGCTTGTGCCTCCGGTACGCTCAGGATTTTAGTGTCGGATACGACGCCTTGTCGTTCTCCGTACGCCGCGACGCTTGCGGCGTCCGAGGCGTGAGCGACGATGGGGACCTTGGCAGTGCCGAACACCTTGACCGTTTGGCCGGTTGTCGGGGCGCTCGACGTGAACTGTATCCAGCGCTGTTGATCGTTGTACATGACCTCGAATGCCGAAGGGTCGTCCTGATTGGCGATTCCCACGGTCTGCGGCGTGCCATCGAGGGTGACGGTGATCGGAACCGCCTCGTAATCGACGGCCGTAGGAGAATAGTAGGGATAGGAAACGCTGAAGAACTGCCGGATGCCGTCCGTCAGGAAAGTGTCGGGGGTATTCGCCGCGGTGAAGGTCTTCGGATAAGTTCCGCCGATCACGTAGACGCTATTCTGCATGTTCGTGATCTGGAGGTCGATGTCGAGCGAGTTCCATTCGATCTCCCCACTCGTCCCATCGACGATGATCGGAGCCGCTCCCCCCGCGCCCACAGCCCCTCCTCCCGTGCCGTCATCCACGTCGCCCAAGAAGAAGTGGAGATCTTTGTCTGGGTCGATGAACCAGTCCCAGCCGACGAGGTTCGCGAGCGACTGGAGGGCTTTGCTCGGCTGCTGATAGTTGAACTTGATCGACGGGATGAGGAAATTCCCCGTCTGCACATGATTGGTCGTGAAGCCTTTGCCCCCGCAAAACGTGTTGATGATGTCAACCGCTATGTCGTGCGGATCCATCATGCTGTAGTTCTTCTTCACGAACGTCCCGTCGAGCAAATATCCCCAGTCCGTGCAAGTCACCTGCCACGTGATGAGGAGTCCACTGACGATCGGCTCAAGCTGAGTGACCGTACCGCCGAAGATGATCCCCGTCGAATCGTAAAGCTCGATCGTGTCGCCGATCTGCGGGATCGTCTTAGCCGGGTACGTCTGCCCGACGCCCTGACGGATATTGAATTTGAGCGAACCCACTTCCTTGGTAAGGACGCTCACCATGTCCACCGATTTCCAATCGACCGAGTTTGTTATGTCGGTCGAATTGTCATAAATGCGGACGGGGCTTGCCATGCTAGAGTGCGTAGTTTTTCACCCTGATGTTCTGGACTATGGAGTTCGCGAGCATATTGCCGATCTGCCGGATGGTGCTCGCGTCGGCCGGAAATACTCCGCCGTTTATATTCACGATGATCTGCTGCATACTCCCGGTCCCGGCTCCCGCAGCGCCCATCGCGGAGAGCGGTATGACCGCCTCCGGTCCCGCCTCACCGATGATCGCGAGCGTCGGCTGCGTGACGAACCCGCCATCGGCGAGCATCGGAATGTCGGGGATGCTGAACCCGAGATTGATTGCCGGCGTCGCGAGCTTCGTGCCGGGAATGGAAATGGATGGTATCGAAATATGGAGAGCGTCGAGCGCGTTAATGAAGCCGTTGATCGCGGAGATTATGTAATCTATCCCGGTTTTGACCGTGTTCTGAATCGTGGTCCATATGCTCCCGAGGAATCCGCTCATATCGGACCACGCCGTATTCCAGATACCGGAGAGATCGTTCAGGGACGTGGTGAAAAGGTTCTTCAGCTCGTTGAATATGCCCTGCCCGAAGGAATAAATACTGCTCCACGTCGCGTCCCAATTCGCCGCGATGATCTGGCCGATGGCTTCCATGTCCTCCTTAAGCTGCGTCCAATTCGCGATGATGAGCACGGCAAGAGCGACGAGGGCAACGCCGAGTGCGATGAAGGGGAGAGCCGGGAGGGCGGCGGCGACGGCGAGCGCGCCGAACACGACTGAGAGAAGCTCGATAACCGGGGTAATGGTGATGATGGCAACGCCGACAAGCCCCACGAGGAGGAGAAGCGCCGCGAGCGCGACGGAACCGAGGACGATCGCGTCCGTGAGCTTGGGGTGTTCCTGCGCCCACGTGGCGATCGCGGAGATCACGGGCTCAAGGTCCTTCGCGATCTGATCGAGGAGCGGCAGGAGGTCGTTGCCGATGACGGTGCCGAGGGCCGTCATCTGGTTTCCGAGCTGGGTGATCGCCGCGCCGGGAGCGCCCGCGGCGGCGGTTGCCACGCCGCCGATCGAATGAGAGAGCGTCTGGAGGATCAAGGCGTCGGCCCCCGCGGTGTCTCCGACCTTCGCCATGTTCTCGATGATCGTTACCGTAGCAGCCGGAAAATCTATGTTGCCCTGACGAATGAGCTGGTTGAGGCCCGCGACAGGATCGGCGAGGGCGTTCGTGAGCATCCGCGTCGCGTTCGGAAGATCGCTCCCCATCTTCGTCGCGAGGTCCGCTGCCATAAGGCTCGTTTCTTGATACGACCCCTGAAGCTGGGTGTGGCTCAAAATGAGGGCCTCAGAGGAGAGAACGTCCTGCTGCGAGAAGAGGGTGATCGACTGCAACTGCTGTGCGTACGCCTGAATCTGCGACAAGGGGATCGCGGAGCCGGTGTCCTTGAGGATTTGGGTGATCTGCGCTGAAGCCTCGTCCCACTGCTGCGCAGAATCGACCGCGTCGCCGATTCCTCCTTTTATGGCGAGAAATGCGATGCCTGCGACCGCGGCAAGTCCGGCATAGGCCCCCGCCGAACTCGTGGTAGCGGCATCGCTTGACGCCTCGATCGCGGCGTTCGCCTCTGCGATCGTGGCGGCGGCTTCCTGCGCGGAAACGCCGGTGTCCATCATGACCTGCATGATCTCGTCGCCGTTCTCCTCTGCGAGCGCGGCGGCTGCAGCCATCGAGGTTTCCGTGGAGGTCATCGCGTCCTCGATCTCGCCGGTCGTCGCGTTTACCTGCAAACCAAATTCGGCGAAGCTTTCCGCGGCCGCGTTCGTGGAGGTCGAAACCTCATCAGCCATATTGGCGACGGACTCTCCAACTTCGGCTATCGTTTCCGACGCTTCGTCAACCGCCGATATGAGGATCTGAAGCTCGGATTCCATCGGGTGTTACGGATGAATATATTTCTCGGCGGCGGCCCAGACCTTCTTATGCTGACGCGCGCGATAGACCGCGCCGGCGATTATGAATGTAACGATGAGAAGGGGGCACACAACGAAGACGAATAAGACTGCGATGGTTGTCATACGGGTGAGGTGATGAGTATTGAATCGGCCTTTGGCCCATTAACTAAGCCATAGCCGCGGCGTTTATGCAAGCTATCCCTTGGACTTCCGCTGGTTCTCCTCTTCCTCGCTCTGAAGCATGAGGAGGAGGTTCGCGACGAACCATTGGGGCTGAGCACGGTACGTGAACCAGTCCCATTTCATCTCCCGGC
This sequence comes from Bryobacteraceae bacterium, assembly GCA_036502165.1. Lineage (GTDB taxonomy): Bacteria > Acidobacteriota > Terriglobia > Bryobacterales > Bryobacteraceae > F-183. Next base: position 5,532 of record DASXZC010000478.1, on the reverse strand, counting down.
AGAGCACGATGGCTTTGAGCTCGGGCGGGAGATAGGCGCGCCCTAAGGCGAAGAACTCGTGCCAGATCAGCTCTGGGCCGGAGTCTTCGCCTCCGTAAAATCCCCGTTGACGATCTTCGTGACCTCCTTGCTGAGGAAGAGATAATCGCCGAGGGGAAGGTCGCGGAGCACGCTCTCTATGTTTTCTGACACACTGTCGATCGAGATGACGGCGATGGTGACAAAGCGCTTTGCGAGCTCTGTCTTTGCGAGATCCGTGCCGTCCTTCGTCTCACTGAGATCGAGGAACTCTCCGGCGGAGATGTACTCCTTGAGGACGACCGTGTGATTTGCCGGCGTGGTGACGGTCTTCGTTTTGCGTTCTGACATTGTGGTGAGGATTTTGGTTAACGTTTGTAAGCTATGCGCTTGTCGCGGCGGTGTTCGTCGTTGTGATGTTCAACATCTCCGAATTCGCCGTTGAATATGTGCCTTTCCATTTAATGGACTGGTACACGAGGTCCTTGATCTTGATCGGGCGGGAGATCTCCGTGAAGTAAACCTGATCGAGCGTGATTTTGACTTCAGGATTCGCGGCGCTGCCGATCGTGACATCGGTGTTCTTGAGGTCAATGAGCATCGCCTGCGGGACGTTCGGCGTCGCGAGTGCGACCGTCTTGAAGTCGGATTCGTTCTGCCAGATCGCCTCAAGCGTGCCGGTCACGGCGAACTCCTTGTTGAGGTAGTCGATCGGGGCGATGCTGCCGAGCACATCGTCATCTTCGATGTTCGCATTGATGGAGAGCTTGCAGGACTTCAAGGCGATGGCGCTTGCTCCGGAAAGTCCGGAGACGGACGTGGCGTACTTGAAGGTCATGTACTGCGGAAGGAAGCGGTTCTCCGTGGCGATCGACGGGCTGAACGAGGACTGCGAGACGCCCTTGAGGGCCTTCACCGAGAGGGAGAGCTCCGCGAACTTCTTGAGCTCCACGTCGAGGTCCATCTTGTGGATGACGCCGAGCGCGTGGCTGTAATCCACGCCCGCAAGCGGATCGTGGATGAAGAGCGTAAGCGACTGATGCTGCGCTGACTCCGCGACGGTTGCCTTGTGGTCGTATACGATCGTTTCGCCCGAGTGCGTGGTGTCGGCGCTCGCGCCGAACATCGAATAGAGGATGAGCGGCAGGCTGAGATCCGTGAGAGGGACCTTGAGCGTACCTTCCGCCCAGTTCTTCGTTCGGAACTGCCCGACCGAATCCTCGATGATCCCGTACGCCTCGTCCTGCGTGACGTTCTCGTACTTTTCGTCGAGCGATGCGTCGCTGAAGGCGAGCCAGTGGTTGGCCGACGAAATAGCGGTGCCGCGCGTTACTTCTTTCGCGATGCCGATGCTGAACCGTCGGCCTATGCCTTTTACTGACATATTTAGTCGTTCTTGATTTCTGATTCACCGACCTTTTCCTCCGGATTCACCGGTTTCCGCTTTGCAAGATAGATCGCGTGCGCGTCCTCACGGGTCGCCGCGCGCACGGTAATGGCCTGATAGCCGTTCGCCTCGGGGTAGAAATAATCGTTCTCAAGCACGGACGCGGCGCGTGAGTACGTCGGCTGCACGTCTTTGTTTGCGACGTCTTCGCTTTCGAGCATTTTGTTTTGTTTCTGGGGAATATCCACGAATGTTAGTGGTGATTTATTGCACGGCGGCCGGGACGAGGGCCTTTGCCTTAAGCGTAGCGTACGCTGTTACATATGTCACTGCCCCGCTACTCACAGGTCCCGGAGGGTCAAGGATCGCCGGATTCACGCCGCCGACCGCCATTCCCTGAAGGGTGGCGTCGTTATCGAACACCTGAAGGACGTTGTCGATAAGCCCCTCAAGGTACGTCGGGTCGTTCTTCGGAAGATTGTCGGGGGTCGTTACGATCATGATGAACCACGTGTATTCGCGGAGGTTCGTCGCGGTGTCGTAGTACTCGGATGCGCCGACGGTCGGCGGTATGACGAGCGCCGAAGGAAATGATCCCCACGTCCGGTCAAGAGGATTCAGTTTTGTGAAGTCATCCGCCGCCACTGAACCCAGTACGCCGCTCGAAACGAGCGACTGAAGATCGGTGATTATGGCTTGCTTGATGTTCTGGGCGAAGGTGTTAGGCATCGGCTTGTGCGGCGATGGCTTCGTTTACCTGATTGAGCGCTTGGACGAAAAGCGTCTCTATGTCCGGCTGCGCCGCGGCGACGATGCGCTCCATAAAGGGGTTGGCTTTGGTGCCGGGATGCTTGACCACGGGACCGAATATCCTTCCTTCCGCCACGTTTGCGAGCACCCGCCTGTTCACCGCTCTGATCTCGTGTGGCCCGGTACCGAACTCCACGTATGGCGCGTAGCTTGCGCGCGGATACCAGCGGGCCACGAGATTCCCCACTTCGAACGCCCAGTTCTGTACAAGGTATCCGGTCCTTACGGGAACGGTCGCCGCCGTCGTGAACTTCGCGAGAACCGCCTGCGCCGCGACGACGGCGCGCTGGATGATCGGCGTCGAAATCGCAGGATATTGTGCGAGCGCCTCTTGGAGCTGCGGAAGTTGGGGAATGGTGACTTGGAAGGTGGATGCGGCCATGGAGATTAGAAAATAGTGCCGACGCGGCGGTAATTGTTGATGACGTTTTGGTCGAAGGCATCAAGGGCATCGCGCCATGAGGTTGTCGCACCTTGGATCGCTTCGCTCGCCTTCCCGTCCAAGAGGCGCCTCTTATAGATCCGGACCACGAGATTCTCGCATAGGTTCGTGAGGTCGGAGGGAAGCTGGTGGGTGGACCCGTTGCCGGCGTTCTGCCAGTCCACCGGGAACCCGGCGACGTAGGTCGCGCGGATCATGTTGTTGTAAAGGCCGGGAATCGAGCCGTAAACGCGGATGATGCCCGCCCGTCCTTGCTGGTCGAGCTCGTATTGGTCCGTAATGAAACTCGTCCAGTTCGGATTACTCGGCGTTCCGGATCGCCATTGGAACGAGAGAAGCCCCGAGATCTCGAACACCGCGCCGCTTTGCGTAACGCTTGCGGGCTGGCTCATCGTGAGCGCGCCGTTGCTTCCCACGGATGCGACGGTCGTCCCTTGGGGGAAAAGGCCCTGTATGTTGTAAAGCTGCATTCCGGCGACGATGCCGGTGTAAGGGGCGACGGTCACATTGGCCGATCCCTGCGTGAGATTCCCCGTGACGATGAGGTAGGTGACCGGTGCATTGCGAAGGACGAGGCGTTCCTGCTTCCGACCCTGCGCGGTGTAGACCTCGTTCGTGTACGTCTTCTGCACGAAGTGGCCGTCGTTCGGATACGATTCGAGGCCGGTCTTCCCGCACTCACGCTCGATGTAATCAGTGGCGCCATTGATTATGCGCGTCAAGACCGCGTCCTTGTCATCGATCGTGATGTCGAGGCGGTCTTTACATCTCTGTAGATTCGTGAGCGCATAGAGCGCAACCTTTTCAGCCATGGAATGCCGAGGGAGTTCCCTCGTGTCGTGGCACTCACCTCACCGGGAAGTGCCACGGAACGAAGGTTCGAATGCCTAAGTATTCGAAGTGTTCGAATCCACCGGTTTCTGCTCGGCGTTGCCCATCACGATCTCGGCGAAGCCGAGGATCGCGGGAGACGTGCCGCCGGTGAACGCCGGCGTGATGACCGCCCGAAGGTACTGCTTCCGGTTAAGGTTGAGGCCTTCGATGCGAGCCACATTCTCCGCCGCCGCGCTGTGGCAATTGAGCGTGAACCCGATCACCGTGCCGGTGTTGTCGAGCGCGTTGCTCCACGTGCTGTTGTCCGAGGACTCCTGCAACGTGATCGCAAGCGCCGCAGCCGTCGGGGAACCCGACGCCGACGCGCCGTAGGCGTGGATCGCTGCGTTGTCATAGCCCGTGGTGTTCACGGACGAGCCGTCCACCGCGGACGAGCCAGAGAAGCTCTGCGGGGCGAGCGAGACGCCGCCCACGAGCGCGGTGCCGTCATAAACGTTAAAGCGCATTGAATTGGATTGATTGGCCCCTGCCTTCCCTCGACTTTAATCGGAAGGGACGAAACGCTGGCGCGCTTCGACGGGCGGTTTATTTCCCATCCCCGCCCGGCCGCGCCGAGGAAAGGGCGCTGGCCGGGAAGGGAGTTCACAAGACTACGACGCTGCCGTCGAGATGACCGTGAATGCCTTGGGGAGCACGACCACGAATGCGTGGCGGTGCTTGTAGACGATGCCGCGCTGGTCAGAAAGCGCCACCTCTTTGCCGCCGAACGAGCCGGACTCGAACTGCGCGACGCGGAGGTCGCCCTTGTCGCCGAACGCGCATGCCTTGAGGTTGCCGAAGAGACCGAACGCGGTGCCGGCCTGAGAGCCGACGGTCGTCGCCGGGAGCCAACGGTTCGTGAAGACCGGATAGCCGGCCATCTCGCCCGCGGGCTTGATCGGGCCGCCGCCCGCTTCATCCTTCAGATTGCTGCCTGCACCTGAAAGGAAGAGGAACGGAATGCCGGAGCTCGAAGCGAGCTCGGATCGGACCGCAGCCCAGACAGTGCGGTGGAAGTACCACGCGGCGCTGTCCAAGATGGATTCCTCCAAGGTCGCGATAACGTTCGCGGCATCGGTGACCGGGTTGAACTTCGCATACGTCGTGCTGCCCGAAGCCAACGTGTACGTGTTCACGTTCGCCGTGTTGAAGATGCCGACGAAGGGACCGCTGTAAGCCGTGCCGGCGACGGTGCCGCCGCCAACAAAGCCCTGCTGGTCGATCATGTTGGCCAAAGCCTCGCCTGCCATCGCCATGAGCCAGTCCGCGAGCTGCACCGAGGCATCGGCCAAGAGGTCGTTGCCGACGGTGAACGCGAGCTGCCACTTGCGGGCAATGAGGACCGCCTGACCGAACGTGAGCCCCGTGACGGAACCCGGAAGGTCCACGCCGATGTAGGAGCCCGTGAGGAAGGAGCCGGTGTAATTGGGGATGCCCAATTCATCGGTCTTCATCGGCCACTTCTGCGCCTGCTTGAGGATCGTACCGACGGAAGCGGCGATACGAAGAATCGCTGCCGCAACTTCCGGTTCGACCAAGTAGCCGCCGCGGTTGTCCTGCTCTTCGATGAGCGCTTCGTTGGCTTTCACCTTCAAAGCACCATCGCGGTTGCCGCGGAAGACCGCCTGCACCTGCTTCGCGAACGCCATCTTCTGGTCGGTCGTGAGGCCCGTGATGTCGAAGCCCTTGACGGAGCGTTCCGCCATCGTTGCATCAACGATCTGCCGGGCAGTCTTCAGCGAAACCTCTTCGACCATCGGACGGAGAGATTTCTCCATCTGGTCGTTGAACGTTTCGGTAACGGTAGCCGCGACAGCTTTTACAATTGTTTCTTGATCCACTGATTTAGAAATGGGATAGGTCTATCTGCCGCGAGTCGTGAGCTCCTTGATCTTTGGATTGATCTGACTGAGCACTTTCTCGGCGGCAGTTTTAACCTGCCTCGCGAGCCGCTGGTTGAAGAGGTAAGTCTCCAATTCCGCACTTGCTCCCGAGGTGCTCG
>DASXZC010000477.1:0-15169 GCA_036502165.1 Bryobacteraceae bacterium | reverse complement strand
GCTCTGAACAGCAGGTTGTTCCTCATCAATCAACCGCTGTCGGATCTCGCGGAGGCGACCGGCGGATTATTCTTTCACAACAACAACGACCTGCTCCATGGATTTCGCAAACTCGGTTCGGTTCCAGACGTTAGCTACGTGCTCGGCTTTCATCGCGGAGATGCGACGGATGGGAAGTATCACAAGCTGAAGGTCTCACTCGTCGACACGAAATCGTATCTGGTTCAGGCGCGGCCGGGCTATTTCGCCTATGCGGGTGCTCCAGGCGGCAAGCCTGCTCCGCCCTCTGCGCGTGAACTGATCGATCGTGAAGTAACAGGAAATTCCACGCTGACGGACGTGCCTGCGAAAGTCGCATTTCGTCTGGAGAGCAGTAAACAAGCGGGTCTGATGACAGTCAAGGCGCAGATCCACGTGGCGATCGACAAGCTACAGTTTCCAGTGCGCGACGGCCGCATGACGCAGCAGTTGACGCTAGTCGCGGCGCTGCTCGATGCAAGCGGAAACGTAGTCGCCGGGAAAGAGGGAACCATGGATTTCGCCCTCACCGCTGCGACGTTCACGCGGTTGTCGGAGAGCGGGATCAACGCCGGTCTCAACCTGGACGTTCCTCCCGGCACCTACCGTCTGCGGACGGTCGTCGAGGAGGCGGTCAACGGAAAGATGGCGACCTCGACGCTCACTGTCGAAGTGAAGTGACCGCGTTATTCCTCGCGCAGCGCCGCTAACGGATCGAGCTTCGACGCTCGTCTCGCAGGCAGGAAAGCCGCCACTGAAGTCGCGAGCGTCAGAATCAGCGCTCCCAAAATCAAAGGTTCAAGAGCAGTCGACCGCACGCCATAAAGCAGGCTCGTCACTAGCCTTCCAGCGCCTGCCGAGGCAGCCCAGCCGAGCGGCATCCCAATCGCCAGCAGCACTGCTACTTCCTTCATGACCAGCCATAGGACGGATCCACGCTGTGCGCCGAGTGCGATGCGGATTCCGATTTCCGCCTTCCGCCGCGCGACCGAGTACGTCGTGATGCCATACAGTCCGACGATCGCGAGTAGCAACGCGAGGGATCCGAAGGTTGACGAAAGAATCGCCACCATGCGCGGTTGCAGCAAGGATTCTTCCACTTGCGTGTTCAGTGTTCGGAACTCGAAGACAACGTCGCCGTTGCCCGTCGCGAGCGCCGTGCGGATTGAAGAAACGAGCGACTCCGGATCCCCGCTCGAGCGGATCGCATAGGTCTCGGTAGCTGCGGGACTCTTGTCCTGCTCAGCGGCGACGTAGGCGATCTTGCGAGTCTGTTCATTCAGGCGGTTGTACTTGGTGTCTTTGACGACACCGATGATGCGATAGGGCTCCTCACTCCCAGGCCTGCCGAGGCCCATCGTCTTGCCGATCGGATTTTCATTGGCGAAGAACGCATGGGCAGTCGATTCGCTGATGATAATGGCGCCCGGCGCGGCAGCAGTGTCATGCTCATCGAATTCCCGCCCCGCGAGCAGAGGAGTCCGCATCGTGCGGAAATAATCAGATGACACGCGATTGAGGAACACCAGCGTGTCCCGCTCGGACTTCGCTACATAACCCTCCGGATGGGTGATCTGCGCCCAACCCGCGTGAGTGATGGGCGTCAAGACCGAATATGCAGCCGAGGAAACGCCCGGCACCGTCCGCAGCCGAGCGAGGATCTCACGATACGAGGCGGCCCGTTGCGTCGCGTTCGAGCCGGGGTCGAGCCCGGCGTCCATCAGCAGTACGCCGTGACGATCGAAGCCTGTATCGACCGCGAGCAGATTCCGGAAGGTTCCGACGAAAAGTCCCGCCGCGACCAGCAGCAACATCGAAAGCGCAATTTGTCCGCCCACGAGCACCCGCGAAAAATTGAGGCGCGATGTTCCGAGAAGAGCTCCGCGATCGTTCTCTTTGAGGACGCTGTTCAAGCCGAGCCGCGTTGAGCGCATCGAAGGCGCAAGGCCGAACAGCAGCGCGACGGACACGGCGATCAATGCAGTAAATCCCAGCAGGCGCAGATCCGGAGCGATCGGAATGTCGATGGGATTCCCAGCCGTCGACAGGATCCGCAGCAGTGCCCGCCCGCCCCACAGCGCCAGCAGAAATCCGCCGGCGGCTCCAGTGAGAGCGAGGATCAAACTCTCGGTCATCAACTGGCGGATCACCCGCACGCGGCTCGCGCCGATGGCCATGCGCACGGAAAGTTCACGCTGCCGCGCAGCGCCGCGCGCGAGCAGCAGATTCGCGATGTTCGCGCACGCGGTGAGCAGCACCAATCCTGAAATCGCCATGAGGACGAACAGCGCCGTGCGATAGTGGACTCTCGATTCCGAGAAGCCCAGCGCCGCGGGCTGCACGAAGAACTTCGACTTCAAGTATTCAGACTGCAGACTGGGATTGTCGACCGTCGGAACCGTGGCGCGCAGGATTTCTGGCGTAACCGCCGTGACGCGCTCCTGTGCGACGTTCAGACGTTCACCAGGAGCCATGCGTCCGACGATCCGCAGCCACCAATGATGGACTTCATCCGAATGCTGCGCTCCGGGAATCAAAATCGGCTGGCTGCCGATCGGAATCGCCACGTCGTAGCTGTGATCGACGTCGAGGCCGCGAAACCAGGGCGGCGTGATGCCGACGACGATAAAACTTTGCCGGTCGAGCCGCACGGTCTTGCCGATTGCACTAGAATCTCCATTGAAATGAGCCTTCCAGAAGTCGTAGCTGATCACGGCGACCGCTCCATCCGGGCCACCGCCCCAGCGATCGTCGGTCGCCGTGAACGCACGTCCCATCACCGCGGGCACTCCGAGCACGCGGAAGAAATCGCCACTCACCGAGATGCCTTGTAAGTGGCGGATCTGGCCGTCCTGAGTCAAGTCGAGTTGCGTCGGACTGTAAGCCAGCACTCCGGAAAAGGCTCGCTGTTTCTCTTGAAACTGTTCCCAGATCGGAGTGTTGACCTCGTCGTCGCCGCCCTGGCCGAGTTGCACCTGCACCAGCGCATTCGGATCCTCGACGGGCAGCGATCGAAGCATGACTGCATTGATGATGCTGAAAATCGCGGTGTTCGCGCCGATGCCGAGCGCCAAAGAAAGTAGAGCAGTGATCGTAAAGCCCGGCTGCGCGGCAAGCGCGCGCAATCCATAGCGGACGTCTTGCCGTAGACGATCGAAGAACGTCCATCCCCATGCTTCGCGGCTACGCTCCTGCAAGAGTGTGACATTGCCGAAATGCCGCCGGGCCGCGGCATCAGCGTCCGTCTGCGACATGCCATCGGCGATCCGGCCGTCCGCGCGCAGGTCGAGGTGAAGACGCATTTCCTCTTCAAGGTCGTGATCGAATTTGCGCCCGAGGATCCGGAAGCGCAACCGCTGCAAAAATTCGCGAATCGTTGCTGGCATAGTTAGACTATGCCAGTTGTGCGGACGCCCGTCAAGTGTGAATGGCGTAATAAGATGGAATTCCATGCCCGACCCGCACGCAGGACTCAAGGCCACACCGGCCATGCTCACGAACATCCCCCGCCTGGTGACTGCCTATTACAGCGGCAAGCCGGACCCCGCCGTGCGCGAGCAGCGGGTCGCATTCGGCACCTCCGGACATCGGGGTTCATCGTTCGACACGGCGTTCAATGAGGATCACATCCTCGCGATCACCGAGGCGATTTGCCGGTACCGGAAATCGCAGGGGACGGATGGACCGCTCTACCTTGGCGCTGATACGCATGCGCTATCCGACCCTGCCTGGGCTTCCGCGTTAGAAATTCTCGCCGCCCATGAAGTCGTGGTGTTCATCGACCAGGATCACGGCTACACGCCGACGCCATCGATCTCGCGAGCGATCCTCAGTTACAACCACGGCCGCACGACGGGACTGGCGGATGGAATCGTGATCACGCCGTCGCACAATCCGCCCAGCGATGGCGGCTTCAAGTACAATCCGCCGACGGGTGGCCCGGCGGATACCAGCGCTACCAAATGGATCGAGGACGAGGCGAACGGCCTGCTAGCCGCCAAGCTCGCCGGCATCAAGCGTGTGACTTTGAAGACCGCGCTCGCCGCATCGACGACGAAGAAGTTCGACTACATCACCGCGTACGTCGACGCGCTCGATGGCGTAATCGACTTCGACGCGATCCGTAGCGCCGGTCTGAAACTGGGGGTCGATCCGCTCGGCGGCGCAGGCGTCGCCTATTGGCCGCGGATCGCCGAGAAGTACCGCTTCGCCCTCGACGTCGTCAATACCGAGGTCGATCCGACGTTCCGGTTCATGACCGTCGATTGGGACGGGAAGATCCGGATGGATTGCTCCTCACCCTACGCGATGGCGAGCCTGATCGCCCTCAAGGATCGCTTTGACGTTGCCTTCGCAAGTGACACAGATCACGACCGCCACGGCATCGTAACGCGCAGTTCCGGGCTGCTCAACCCAAATCATTATCTGGCAGTGGCGATCCAATACCTCTTCACCAATCGCCCAGGATGGAAAGCCGAAGCCGGAGTCGGCAAAACCGTGGTCAGCAGCAGTATGATCGACCGCGTCGCGTCCGGTATCCAGCGCAGGCTCAACGAAGTACCGGTGGGATTTAAATGGTTTGTTGAAGGGCTTCTCAGTGGACATCTCGGATTCGGCGGTGAAGAGAGCGCCGGAGCATCCTTCCTGCAGCGCAACGGCACAACCTGGTCGACCGACAAAGACGGACTCATCCCCGGTTTGCTCTCGGCCGAGATGATGGCCAAGGAAGGGCGCGACCCCGGCGAATCCTACAAGGCGCTGACCGCGAGATATGGGGATCCGGCGTACGAGCGCGTGGACGCCCCCGCGAACGCGAAGCAGAAAGACGTGCTTGCGAAGTTGTCGGCGAAGCAGGTTTCGGAGTCGGACTTGGCAGGTGAGAAGATCGTGCAGATTCTGACGGAGGCGCCCGGCAACGGTGCTCCGATTGGAGGACTGAAGGTCGTCACAGCGAACGGATGGTTCGCGGCGAGACCCTCAGGCACGGAAGAGGTTTACAAAATCTACGCGGAGAGCTTCCTGGGCCGTGACCACCTGAAGCGGATTCAGGACGAAGCCCGCGCTTTGGTGGCGCGGACATTCACAGCTCAAGGATGTTGAAACTTATTTCTTCGGATTGCGGCGCCGGCGCCCGATCAGAGCTACACCAGCCAGACCGAGGCCCAATAGACCAAGGGTGGCCGGCTCTGGAACGCCAGTCGATGCCGCACTGTATATGCCATTCGTGCCGAAATCCCTATCGCAGCTCCCACCTACGCACCAATCGCCATTCGACAGGCTTTCGAAGAGGTTAGTCTCGTTAGATACCCCGAAGTTGTTGAAGCCGGGAACAGTGCTAATCGCGCCCTCCACGAAAAGATCCGGGTCGCTGTCGATGAGCGTAAACGCGGGGAGGAGATTCGTCCCGTCGTAGTGGAAGCTGATGAAATTGAGACCCGTGATAGCGGTACCAAGGGTATAGTCACTCGTCAACGTCAGTTCAGCGGTCGCTGTTCCTGAACAATCGCTACAAGTGCCTGTAAAATCATATACTTGGGAAGCGATTACGGTGGCCGAAGCCGAAGATGCGCCCAGGATCCCGAGAATCGCCAGGATCGGAATAATGGAGTGCTTTTGCAGCAGTTTAGACAAGGAAGTCTCCTCCGAGACTTCAACAGTTTATCACAGCTATCGATGCATTACTAGTACTTGCTCGCGATTAGCGCTAGTACCATCGGAACGCGTGGAGGCTGAGCTATTTCTTTAACTTGCGTCGGCGGCCGAGCAGCGCGACGCCCGCCAAACCGAGACCCAATAGACCCAGTGTCGCGGGTTCGGGAACACCTGTTGATGCGGCGGTGTAGAGGCTGACGGAGCCGAAGTCGCTCGCGCAGCTATCCCCCACGCACCAGGCGCCATTCGACTGGCTCTGAAAGACGATGTCGGAGTTGGCCAGGAACACATCATTGGGGCCCGGGATCGCGGTCAAGCTGCCGTCGACAAAGAAGTCTGAATCGCTTGGAAGGATGGTGAAGGAGGGCTGGAGGTTCGTTCCGTCATAGTGAAAGCTGACGAAATTCGCGTTCGTGATGTCTTGGCCGAGGGTGTAGCCCGAAAGAGTTAGCTCAGCCGTCGCTGTACCAGCGCAATCGATACAAGTGCCAGAAAAATCATATACTTGCGTAGAGACCAGGGAAGCCGATGCGGAAGACGCGCTTAGAATCCCGAGAATAGCTAGAATCGGTATAAGAGATTGCTGATGCAGTAGTTTAGACAATGAAGTCTCCTCCGAGACTTGAACAGATTATCACAGTGTTCGATTCATTACTAGTATCTGTTCGCGCCAAGTACTAGCCGTGCAATTTGTTGAAGGGTGAGGAACAATGGAACAGATGGGTGCTTCCGCGACAGCACTTTATATTCGAGTCCACCAGGACGACAATCTCGGGATCATCGTGAACCCCGACGGTGTCGCCGCGGGCGCGATTTTCGCCGACGGCCTCATCGCGCGCGACCGGATTCCGCAGGCGCACAAGATCGCGTTGCGGCGGATCGAGCGTGGCGAACCTGTGCTGCGCTACGGTCAGACGATCGGACTCGCGGACCGCGAGATCGAGCCGGGATATTACCTACGCGACGAATGGATTACGCCCATTGCCGCCCCCGATCTCGATTCCCTGCCGATCGCGACCGCCGTTCCCGCCGCGCCCGAGCCGCTCGCGGGTTATACATTCGACGGCTTTCGCAACGACGATGGTTCCGTGGGGACCCGTAACATCCTGGGGATTACGACGACCGTGCAATGTGTCGCCCCGACCGTCGACTACGCCGTTCGCAGGATCCGGCAGGAGATTCTGCCGCGCTATCCGAACGTCGACGAGGTGTCGGCGATCACCCACACGTACGGATGCGGCGTTGCGATCGACGCTCCGGATGCCGCGATTCCGATCCGCACGCTGCGTGCGATCAGCGAGCATGCGAACATTGGCGGCTCGCCGTTGGTCGTGAGTCTGGGATGCGAGAAGCTGCAGCCGGCGCGCCTGTTTTCCTCAGACCTTCCGATTTATGAGCCGCCCGAAGTGATCCGGCTGCAAGATCTTGCCGGCTTCGGCGAGATGATCGCGGCGATCATGCATGCCGCTGAACGAAGGCTCGCCCTACTGAACCGGCGGCAGCGCGTGACGTGTCCAGCGGCGGATCTCGTGGTGGGCCTGCAATGCGGCGGCAGCGATGCGTTCTCAGGAGTGACATGCAATCCCGCAGTCGGCTATGCTGCGGACCTTCTCGTCCGGGCGGGCGCCACGGTCATGTTTTCGGAAGTGACGGAAGTGCGCGACGCTGTGCACCTGCTGACTCCGCGCGCTGCGAACGTCGAGGTCGGACGCGCGCTGATCCGCGAAATGCGTTGGTACGACGAATATCTGGCGCGAGGGAAGGCCGACCGCAGCGCCAATCCGACGCCAGGGAACAAGCGCGGCGGACTCGCGAATATCATCGAAAAATCCCTCGGTTCGATCGCGAAATCAGGATCGACGGCTCTCATGTCAGTGGCGACGCACGGCGAGCCCGTCCGCTCGAAGGGGTTGGTATTCGCGGCGACTCCGGCCTCGGATTTCATTTGCGGCACGCAGCAACTGGCGTCGATGAATCTGCACATTTTCACGACCGGCGAGGGGAGCCCTTACGGCTTGACGCTTGTGCCGGTAATGAAGGTGTCATCGCGGACATCCCTCGCCGACAAGTGGCCGGACCTGATCGACATCGACGCGGGCGGCATCGCCGAGGGCGTCGAAACCATCGAACAAACGGGTTGGCGGATTTTCCAGATGATCCTCGAGGTCGCGAGCGGCCGGCGCAAAACCTGGGCGGAGCGCTGGGGATTAGGCAATTCGCTCGCTCCGTTTACGCCCGGTCCCGTGACTTGATCGGAGAGTGAATGAAGAACGCGACCCACGCGAAGCTGCTGTTCATGGAACAGAAGATGGCGGTGCTGTCGACGAATTCCACACGCCACGGCGGGTTTCCATTCGGCTCAGTCGTTGGCTATGCGGTCGATGGCGAATCGCGGCCGTTGTTGCTGATCAGCAGGCTCGCGGTGCATCGGCGCAATCTCGCGGCGGATGTTCGTGCAAGTTTGACCATCTTCGATGATGAGGCCGTCGGGGATCCGACGAGTGCGAGCCGCGTGACGATCATGGGCGAAGTTCATCCCGTGCCCGAGCCGGATCTTCTGGACGCTCGCACAGCGTACCTCGCGAAGCATCCGGAGGCGCGGCAGTGGATCGATTTTGGCGATTTCGCAATGCTGCGGATGGAGATCAAAGACCTGTATTTCATTGCCGGGTTCGGTTCCATGGGTTGGATCCTGCCAGAGGACTTCGCGAAGGCTTGAGGAAAACACCTTAGTGACAAGCTCGGGTACTTAACTCGTTCTATCAAGGGGTGTCGCCACTACGTCTAAGGCCGCGAACGTCCGAACATCAGAGTGGTGGACCGTTCCCTCCTCACTCGCGCTCTTGCAGGATTGTTCATTGCCGCGTGCGTGGCCTCGGCCCAACGGTACAGCTTCCAGCCGCATGGGGCCGATCTCGGACTCAAGAATCTCAACATCAGGCTGTTGCACCAGGACCATTCCGGATTCATCTGGGTCGCCACCGCGAACGGACTCTATCGCTATGACGGATACCGGTTCCAACCCTTCGATCAAAAGCGAGGAGTGTCAGGAACGGTCGTTGCGATGGCGGAGTCCGCGAAGGGGACGTTGTGGGTCGCGACCGAGTTGGGACTGCTCCGGCGCAGCGGCGAGCGATTCGAACGGGCTTCGGACTCGGCGATCGCGCCGAGTGGATTGCTGGATGACGACGGTGGCAATCTGCTGGCTTCCACGGAATCGGGCTTGGCCACGGCTCCGATTGGCGATGGAAGTCAGCCGCTCGAATTCCGGCTGCTCACGCGCGAACCGGTGTGGGCGATTGAGAAGGATCCGAAGAGCGACGGCGTCTGGTTCCTGTGCGGATCGTCCTTGTGCTCCTATCGCAACGGCAACGTCGAAAAACAGGATCGCGGATTGCCTTCGGCTGCATGGCGAGCGCTTCGGTTCGATCGAAGTGGAAGGCTGTGGGTGCGCAGCGAGGATGCGGTGTATGTATCCGAGTCCTCGAATGGCGCGTTCCATCCGATCGGCCTCACTGAACATCTGGCGAACAGCCGTACGAAGCCGTTTCTTTCGGAAGATTCGAGCGGCGGCATGTGGACCAATTCATCCGACGGCGTCGTTCGCGTGGATGGCTCCAGCGTTTTTCGCTTAGGCGTCAAGCAGGGACTCGCGTCGGAAGGTGTGACCGTCGCGTTCGAGGATCGCGAAGGATCCATGTGGTTCGGATTCGATGGCTCGGGACTCGAGCGATGGCTCGGGGGAACGTCCGTCGCGAGTTTCACTCGGGCCGATGGCCTGCCTGACGAGAATGTGCAAGCGATCGCCAGCGACGGCGCGGGTGGCATCTGGATCGGCCACGCCACCGGACTGATCGACCACGGCATCAAGTCAGCCGGGGGCGGCGAATGGCATTGGCAGACCTATACTCTTCCGCTCGGTGTCACGGACGTGCATGCGATCGCACGCACGCGATCAGGCGCGTTGTTGATCCTGGCTCGAAGAGGCGGCGTCGTGTGGTTCAACGGCACAGCGAGCCGAGTGCTCGGCCTTCCGCAAAGCGGCGAGTCAGTTCCGTTGCGGTTCCTCACAAGCCGCGACGGCCGAATAGCGATCGCCTTTTCAACGGGCCTCTATGAGGCATCGAATCCGGAAGGAACTCAGTTCAGCCTGACGCAAGCGTTCCCTCACGATTTGGCCGTCACGGATGTCCTACGCGACGAGCACGGCTGCCTGTGGGTCGCGCATGCCGGTGGACTCGCGGTCCTCGAGAAGTCCGGCGGATGGCAGCGCTATACGGATGCCGACAATCTGGCTCCTGGAGGAGTCGGACATTTAGCCGAGGGTCAGAAGAACGAGATCTGGCTCAGCTACCGCGCCAAGGCCGGTGTCGCGCGTCTCGGAGCCGACGAGGGCGCCGGAAAATACGCGCTCGACCTGAAGCACTTTCGCAAAGGCAAGGGCCTCACTTCCGATTTCGTTCAATCCCTGGCATTCGATTCGAAAGGACGACTGTGGGCCGCGACCGATCAGGGAGTCGACATCTACGACGGCAAAACTTGGCAGCACTTCGGACAACTCGACGGCCTCGTGTGGGACGCCGTGAATCCAGGCGCGTTTGAATCCGAGCCGGACGGCTCGATGTGGATCGGTACCCGCTCGGGATTGACACTGCGCCGCGAGCCTCCTCGACGGGAAGTCGCAACGGGTAAGACCTACATCAGCGGGGTCGACTCGGGAAATGAGTGGCTGGATGCGGCGCTCCCGTTTCAGTTGAGCCGGAACCTCGATTCGGTCACGATCCGCTACTCGGCCTTGAACATCGCCGCTGCGCGCGACATACGCTATCGCTACCGCGTCCTCGGCGTCAGCGAGGACTGGATCGACACCGGCGGCCATCAAGTGACGCTGAGCTCTCTGAAGCCGGGGCAGTATCGTTTCGAAGTGCAGTCGAAGTCCCCGGGCGGCAGCTTCGCCGGTACGCCCGCCATTGTCGAGTTCGACGTCGCCGAGCCCGTGTGGCAGACGAGTTGGGCGCGATTGTTGGTGCTCGGCATGTCGATCGGTTTCCTCGGATGGTGCATCTATCGGCTGCGCGTCGACCGCATGAATCGGGAACGGCGTATGCTCGAGGCCGCGGTCGAAGAACGCACGCGGGAGCTCGAGCAGGAAAAGGCGCACGTCGAAGAGGAACGAGCTCGCACCGAGGGACAGAATCGCGAAATTGAGCGTCTGCTCGAAGAGGCCAAACAGGGCAGCCGTTTAAAGGGCGAGTTCCTGGCGAACATGAGCCACGAGATTCGGACTCCGATGAACGGCATCATCGGGATGATCAATCTCGCGCTCGCGACTCCGCTCGGCGGCGATCAGCGGGATTACGTCGAGACGGCCAAGAACTCCGCCGAGGCGCTGCTGTCGATCCTCAACGATGTCCTCGATTTTTCGAAAGTCGAAGCCGGGCATCTGACCATCGAAGCCGAGCCTTTCGATCTGCGCGAACTCGTGGGCGAAACCTGCAAAGTATCGGAGCCGCGCGCGGCCGATAAGGGCATCGTGCTCACGCACGAAGTCTCCGATGCAGCGCCGCGGACTGTGATCAGCGATCCCGGGCGCATACGGCAAGTGCTGCTGAACCTGATTGGGAACTCGATCAAGTTCACACATGATGGATATGTGCGCGTGACGGTTGGTCCGGATGAGAACCGCGCTCTGCTGCACTTCATGGTCGAAGACACCGGCATTGGCATCTCACCCGATAAACAGAAAGTCGTATTCGAAGCCTTCCGTCAAGCGGATGGATCGACTACGCGTCGCTACGGAGGCACTGGCCTCGGACTCTCGATTTCGATGAAACTGGTATCGCTGATGGGCGGCCGCCTGTGGGTCGAGAGCGAGCCCGGGAAGGGAAGCCGCTTCCATTTCACGATCGCGGTCGGCGTCCCCGCGGTGGACGAACGGCCAGTTCATGCGGCTCCAAAGGATCGGCGCGCGGATCCGGCGAGGCGTCCGCTGCGGATCCTCATGGCTGAGGACAATCTGGTCAATCAACGCGTCGCGGCGCGTATGCTCGAGACCCGCGGCCACTCGGTGAAGGTAGTCGACAACGGAGCCGAGACGCTACAGGCGCTCGACCGCGGCGAGGCGTTCGACCTGATCCTCATGGACGTCCAAATGCCAGAAATGGACGGCATCGAGGCGACGCGGCTGATTCGCGCGCGCGAGGAGATCCACGGCGGGCACATCCCGATCGTGGCGATGACTGCGCACACGATGAAGGGCGATCGCGAACGATGCCTCGAATCCGGCATGGACGCTTATGTGAACAAGCCGATCGAGCCGTCGACGTTCTTCAAGACCGTGGAAGGCGCGGCGTTACCAGTTCATCGAACTTCGCCGGGATGATAGTGCCGCACGGCATTCGCTTTGACTTCTTCGAGCGAGAACCAGGCCGGCTTGAATTCCTCTTTGGCGTAGAGCTCCGACTGATCGAAGTAGTTCTTTGACGCGGGGTTCGAGTTCTCTCCGAACACCAGGATCGAGCGGGCCTTCACTGTGTCGCCGAACTCGACGACCGAAACGAACGAGTGGCCTGCGACGCCATAGCGCCGCTTCTGGCCGCGTTCGGGACGGGCGTAGAAGTTGAAGACGATGCCGACGTCCCCTGGTCCGCCGGCGACTGGCAGGCTTGGCTTCGAATCGGAAAATGGTTCCTCACCCCCGGATTGCGTACGCTCGAGGCGGTTCATTTCACCCCAGCTCACTTCCCACGTTCCATAGAGCTTGGTCAGATCGGCGACGACTTCTTCGAGCGCGTCGATCGGATCGCGTCCGCCTTTAGTGGTCGGCGAGAGCGGCGTGCGGTGCGTCTTCCAATACCATTGCGTGTAGAGATTCATAGGCACGGAATTGACACGGCTGATGTGATCCCATTCACTCAGCATCGTGACAGGCCTCATCAGTTGTGCGGCGCGATCGGCATCGGACTTCTTAATCTCCTCCCAACGCGAAACAATCTTGGGTATTTCTGTTTCGGCCGTGATGACGGTCGTGTCGTATGCTTCCTTCGCCCAATCCTGGAACGTCAACTTATCGGCATTGAACAGGATCCGCCGCGAGATGCGAGCGCGGGCGGTGTCGCCCTCGTGGACCATATACGGCGGGAACTTCGCGGGATCCGGATTGTCGAACACAGTCGTCAGGAACGGCGTCGAGTTGCAGTTCTGCGTGAAGCCGGATTTCGGATTCTCGACCTGCGGCAATTCCTCGAGCGGATGATAGCCGGCCCATTCCGTTTCCGGATCGCTGCCGTCGACAGGCTTCGACCAATCGAACTTCGTCGATCGTCTGGGGATCGCGCCGTTGTAAACGTAGAAGATGTTCCCCGCGCGGTCGGCGTACATCGTGTTGAACAACGGAATCGCCACGCGCGACATTGCTTTCTTGAATTCGACGAGCGATTTCGACTTACTCATCTCGTACCATTCCGTGATCTGGCCGCCCTCCTCGAGGCGCGCGAAGCGGACCGAGAGAGGCTTGCCATCGCGCTCGCCGATGATCGGGCCGTGGTGCGTTTTCTTCAAATGGAACGTGCGCGGAGCCGCCCCCTTGATGTTCAGCGTGACATCCCAGGTCTGCGCCTCGCGATAGGTGTTGCCGTATTTGTAAGCGAGCGGATCGCCTGGCTTGTCGAACGTCTCCTGCCACAAATCGACGACATCCGGATCGTTGACGGTGTGGCTCCATCCAAGATATTCATTGTGGCCGATGGTCGGAAATCCTGAGCCAAAGAAGCTCGCGCCCGACATATCCCAGCCCTGATCGCTGTGGACGTGGCCTTCGTACCATTGGCCCGGACCGAAGAAGGGTTGATGCGGATTGATCAGCAGCATCGCGTGTCCGCTGGCTGTTTTCGAGGGAGCGACGGCCCACATATTCGAGCCTTGCGTCGCGGCGGCGACTTTCAGTAGCGAGTCGGGGGCGAGCCCGACACCTTTGGCGAGGAACAGAACGTAGAGCGCGTAGCGGTTGAACGCATACATCATCCACGGCTCGAATTTCGTAATGAGGCGCGGCGTGACGTGATTGGTCGCGATGTAGTAATTGAGGCCGGCGGCCGCCGCGTCGAGCATTGATTTTTCCTGGGGCGAGGCGCGCGTGTATTCAGCCTTCGAGAGCCGCTCGACTTCAAGCGCATGGACCATCAGGTCCTCCGCCAGCACCCGTTCCCCGTAGATTTCCGAGGCGCGTCCGAGGGCGCGTATATAGCTGTCTTCGATCTGCCAGAAATTGTCTTCGGCCTGCGCGTACAGATATCCGAAGACGCAGCTTGCGTCGGTCGGTCCATACACGTGCGGAACGCCGTACTGATCCCGGTAGATGGTGACCGACCCGGCGATTTGCTCGGGTTTCGTATGAATTTCGGCGGCGGCAACGCTCGCTAGGGCTAGCAGAAGAACAATCGGACGCGGGGTTCTCATTCGAAGAAAGGGTAGCAGAAGGAACTATCCGGCATTTGATTGCGTATACTGATGCGAGGCAACGACTATGCGAGTTCTGGCGGCTTCGACGGCAATAACGGGCGGACTGATCCTCTGCTCCTGCGCGGGTGTGAACGTGAACGTCGACAATGGCCCGGTCAAGACCGATCACGTCGCGATCGATCTCGACAAGGCGGAGATCGTCAATACCAAACTCCACATGGGCGTTGGCGAAATGACCGTCAAAGGCGGCGCCACGAAGCTGATGGAGGGCGATTTCTCCTACTCGATTCCATCGTGGAAGCCTGAGATCAAGTACAGCTCCACTGGCTTCCGAGGCACGCTGACCATCGATCAGCCGTCGAAAGCGAAGGGCCTCAGTTCGAACGCCGGCGATTACAAATGGGACATCAAGCTCAGCGACAAAGTCGCTCAGGATTTTGAATTCGTGAGCGGAGTCGGTGTGACGCATGCCGATCTGAGCACGATGAACATCCGCTCGATCGACGTCAAAATGGGCGTTGGGGAACTCGAACTGAACCTGCGCGGCAAGCCGGAGAAGGACTACTCGGTAACGATCAAAGGCGGCGTCGGCGAGGCGCGCATCCTATTGCCGAAGGATATCGGAGTCATCGCGAACGCATCCGGCGGACTTGGCGGAGTGGATACAACAGGCATGTCGCAGAATGGCAATCAATACGTCAACGACGCTTATCAGAAAAGCCCCGTGACGATTCGGCTGACGATCAGCGGCGGCGTGGGTGGCATCAAGCTCCTCTGCGAGTGACGGCTACTCGACAACCTTCGCACTGACGACGAGAACGATGGCGGAGTCCGCGCCGGTCGGATTGGTCTTGCCGATCACAACCTTTTGACCCTCGCGGATATTGAAGCTGGAGTTGATGGTGACGGTCGTGTGTTCTCGCAGATTGAGCGCCAGATTGAGGCTATCGAAGCGGATCGTGTAAGGCGTGGTCGAGATGATCGTCGGGCGGGACACCGAGAGGTGATACGTCGGATCGAACGTCGGATCCACTTTGAG
>DASXZC010000476.1:0-9904 GCA_036502165.1 Bryobacteraceae bacterium | reverse complement strand
TAGATGCGGGCGTTTGCGGGAGGATCGATGTCGCGCGTGCCTGCGGGATCGGTGTGGAGCAGGGATCCGGCGCGGTTGAAGTACTCGGAATTACTGAGGATATGGAAGATTTTTGGTGCGACGTGATCGGCCTCGGCGCGCGCGAGTAGAGATCCGGTGGCGCCGGTTTCGGGATCCGTCTCGGGGCCGTCTGTGAAGGGGAACATGTCGACGGGGAAATGGATGTTGTAGAACTGCTCCGCATCGCGAGAGGCTTGGCCGAAGCGGTGATTGAAGGATCCACGGCCGGCGCCGCCGACCTCGTCGATGATTCCGTCGAACACGCGCCGGCCTTGTTCATCGCGGTTGAAGCCTTCATATAAGAAGTGGCGGAGGAAGCGTCCGCTCTGTGAAACTCCCCAACCGTAGGCGGCGGTGATGGTTCCGCTGAACGGGTTGGCGTGCTTGAAGAAGCTGATGAGGTCGCGAGTTCCGGCGAGTCCGCAACCGAGGACGCGGGGATCGCGCGCGCGATATACGACATCGTAGATGCGACCGAGTTCGAAGCCGCCGTCGAGGGACACATTGCCATCGTCGACGAAGCGCCATTGATTGCGAGGGATCCGATGGGGCGGGTCGAGCGGACGATCCCGCACGGTCATGAAAGCGTCCGGATCGTTGCGATCATTGACCGGATAAGCGCGGTGGCCGCGGTCGGTCAGGGGCTCGCTCGAGGACTTCGCGTTGGGGATGAAGTTGCCGCGCACGAGGCCGAGGATTGGGGAGCCGTGGTCGGTGGCGATCGGCATGTCCATGCGCATGCGGCCTTCGGGGACGTCCCACTGCCACCCCATCCAGAGCAGCGAGTAGCCCTGGTTCATGAGGGATCCATCGCCGAAGTCGGCGGCGGTCGTGGGATCGGTGGAGGCTGCACCTTTCTGGAAGACGCGCAGGAGGCTTTTGCCTCCACGATTGCCGACTTCGTAGAACAGACGTCCGTTGGCGCGTTTGTTATCCGCGGGCTTGATCAGCATGAAGTCAGCGGTGAATTCCACTTCGCCATGCGAGTTGCGGGGAGCGAGCGCGAGATCGATGATGCCGGAGTTTATGGCTGCGGAGGGATCGAGCGCGAAGTGAACTTTGCCGCTCAACTTCTCATATGGGCCTGCCAAACCGAAGCTTTTCCCGTTGAGGACGGGTTCGCGATGTTCCACGATCAACTGCGCCACATGTGCCTCCGCTCCTGAGGTTATCAACGCGCAGACGAATGCCAGACGGCGGAGAAGTCCTGAGGACATGTTCCATGGTAGCCCTTGCTTCGCGTGAGATAATCGACCCTTATGGTGAATCAACCACTCGAGGGCCGAGTCGCCCTCATCACGGGAGCGAGCCGTGGATTAGGGCGCGCGATGGCCATCGCGCTTGCGCAAGGCGGAGCGAAAATCGCACTCGTCGCGCGCGATGAGGAGAAGCTGAAGGAGACCGCGGCGGAGGTCGCGGCTGCCGGATCGCAAGCGCAGATCTTCCTCGCGGATGTCGCCAAGGAAGGGGATGTCGAGCAGTTGGCGGGCGAAGTGCGGCACAGCTTTGGCCATGTCGACATCCTCATTAACAACGCCGGCATCAACCTGCGCAAGCATTTGATCGATTTCACGCTCGAGGAATGGCAGCGCGTCATGGACACGAACGTCACCAGCGTCTTTCTGATGTGCCGCGCGTTCATACCGATGATGAAGGGCCATGGTTATGGGCGCATCATTAATATGACGTCGATCATGGCGCATGTTTCACTGCCTGGCCGCACCGTTTATTCGACATCGAAGACCGCGCTGCTCGGGTTGACGCGGGCGCTGGCGCAGGAAGTGGCGGCGGATGGGATCACGGTGGTGGGCATAAGTCCGGGGCCGTTTGGGACGGAGATGAATATCCCGATCATGAACAATCCGGAATTGAATGCGCAATTCATGGCGAAGATCCCCGCGGGGCGTTGGGGCAAGGTGGAGGAGATCGGGCAGCTTGCGCTGTTCCTGTGTTCCGACGGCGCTGGGTTTATCACCGGTACCGACATCCTGATCGATGGAGGCTGGTGTGCGCAATAAAACATTTCTGCTGCTTCTTGTATTGGTGGGCCTGACGCTCACGGCAGCTTGTCAACGATCGAAGAAGCGTGTGATTGCGGTGATTCCGAAGGGAACGGCGCATCTATTCTGGGTGAGCGTGCATGAAGGCGCTGACGATGCGGGCAAACAATTCGGCGTCGATATCCTTTGGAATGGGCCGGCGGTCGAGACCGATTTCGGGCGGCAGCTCGAGATCCTCGATTCGATGATCAACCGGCGGGTCGACGGCATTGTTGTCGCGGCCTCCGATAAGAAGGTGCTGAATCAATCGTTGAAGCGGGCGAAGGAACTGGGGATTCCTGTGACCGTTTTCGATTCCGGCGTGGACTCGGACGATTATGTATCCTTTGTCGCGACGAATAATTTCGAGGCCGGGCAGATGGGTGCGCGCAAGCTGGCGGAGTTGCTGAATGGAAAGGGCAAGATCGCGATTGTTATGAACGCTCCGGGCAGTGCGTCCACGATGGATCGCGAGCGGGGATTTACGGAGACGATCGAGAAAGAATTTCCGGGCATCAGCATCGTCGGCACGCAGTTCGGCATGTCCGACCGGGCGAAGGCGATGGCGGTCGCGGAGAATTTGCTGACGGCGCATCCGGACTTGAATGGGATGTTCTCGTCGAGTGAGCCGATGACCGTTGGGACTTCGCAGGCCTTGAAGGCGCACGGCATGGCGGGCAAGATCAAGTTCGTGGGATTCGATTCGAGTGAAGGGCTGATCGACGATATGAAGGCCGGGGTCATCGATGCGCTGGTGGTTCAGGATCCGCACAAGATCGGCTTCGAGGCCGTCAAGACGATCGTTGATAAGTTGAACGGCAAGACTCCGCCGCACCGGATGGATTTGGGCGCGAAGGTCATTACAAAGGCCAACACCTAGATTTCTATGCTCCTCGAGCTCTCCGGTATCGAGAAACATTTCGGCGGTGTGACCGCGCTGCGGAACGGGAATCTCAACGTTTCAGAGGGCGAAGTCCATTTGCTGATGGGCGAGAACGGCGCGGGCAAATCAACGCTGATGAAGATCGTCGCGGGCCTGTATACGCCTGATGGCGGCGAATTCAAATGGCGCGGATCGCCGGTGCGTTTCACGGGTCCATCAGACTCGGCGGCGCATGGGATCGCGATGGTGCATCAGGAATCGCTGCTGGCGCCGCATCTGTCGGTCGCCGAGAATATCTTCCTGGGGCGCGAGGAGAAGCACTGGCTGGGCTACGTGAATCGTCCGAAGATGATGGAGCGTGCGCGGCAACTGATCGCCGAGCATGGATTTCCATTGCAGCCGGAATGGTTGGTGGATCGTCTCAGTCCGGCGGGGAAGCAACTCGTCGAAATCTGTCGCGCGGTGCTGCATGGCTCGAGCCTGCTGATCTTTGATGAGCCGACGTCGTCGTTGTCGGAGTCCGAAACGCGCGAGGTCTTTCGCATCGCGAACAGCCTGAAGCAGCGCGGAATGGGCGTCATTTATATCACGCATCGCCTGGACGAATTGCGCTCTGTCGGCGATCGCGTGACGGTGTTGCGCGATGGCGAGACGGTGCACACGGGTCCGCTATCGGAATTGACGACCGAGGGATTGATCAAGCATATGGTGGGCCGCGAGGTGGCGGCGCTGTTCGTCCGCAATCGTACTGCGCCGGGCGCCGAACTGTTGCGCGTCGAGAACCTCAACCGCAAGCCTTTGCTGCATGACATTAACTTGAGTGTGCGCGCGGGCGAGATCGTCGGACTCGCAGGATTGGTGGGCGCCGGGCGCACGGAGTTGTGCCGCGCGATTTTCGGAATCGATGCGATCCACAGCGGGCGGATTCTGCTCGACGGTAAGGTGGCGAGGATCCGGAATCCGCGGCAGGCTGTCGCGAACAAGGTCGCGTTGATTCCCGAGGATCGGCAACATATGGGGCTTGCGACCAGCCTTCCGATTTCATGGAATGTGACGGTCGCGAGTCTGCCATCGATGAGCCATTACGGCTGGCTCGATCTGGCGAAGCAGCGCTCGACGACAGAGGGCTATCGCGAGAAGCTGCGGTTGAAATGCGCGTCGGTTGATCAACCCGCGGGGCGCTTGAGCGGAGGCAATCAACAGAAGGTTGTGATTGCGAAGTGGCTCGCGACGGGAGCGCGCGTGTTCCTGTTCGATGAGCCGACGCGCGGGATCGATGTCGGCGCGAAGGCCGAGGTTTTCGAAGTGATGGACGGGCTGGCGCGTAACGGCGCGGCGATCCTGATGGTGAGTTCGGAGCTGCCGGAGATTACGCAGATCGCCGACCGGATCCTCGTGATGCGCCAAGGGCGGCTGAGCGGTGAGCTGCCCGCGGGGGCGAGTCAGGAAAGTATCATGCGGCTGGCCGCATTCGAAAAAGAGTCCGGATTGATGCCGGATGAGAGCGGTGAGGGGGCTCGAGTTTGATTCAACGTCTGTTGCCGTTCATTACTTTGATCGTGCTGTTCGTGGTCCTCTCGATCGCGTCGCCGGTGTTTCTGTCGTCGGGAAACTTGTCGACGGTCGTGCGCCAGACCGCGGTGATCAACATTATTGCGCTCGGAATGACGCTCGTCATTATTACCGCGGGCATCGATCTTTCCGTGGGCGCGATCCTCGCGATGGCCGGCTACCTGGGCGCGGCGATGATGCAGGGGGGCGCACCGATCTGGGTTTCGATCCTCGGTGGAATCGTGGTGGGAACGGCGTGTGGCGCGGTCAACGGACTGCTGATTACGCAACTAAAAATCAATCCGTTCATTGTGACGCTGGGTACGCTCGGCGTGCTTCGCGGCACGGTGTTGACGATCTCGAAAGGACTGCCTGCATCGAATTTGCCGGATTCGTTCAAATATTTGGGTGAGGGCGCGATTCTAGGGGCTCCGGTGGTGCTGTGGGTGTTGCTGATTTGCGCGGCCATCATGCATTTCGTCCTCGAGCATACTCGGTTGGGACGATATTCATTTTCGATCGGGAGCAATGAAGCAGCGGCGTTCTATGCGGGGATCCCGGTGTCGTTCCATTTGACGTGCGTGTATGCGATCGCGGGGGCGCTGACAGGTGTTGCGGCTATGATCGAAACTTCGCGATTGATGACAGGCCAGCCGACGGCGGGCAACGGTTATGAGCTACAGGCGATCGCCGCGGTGGTGATCGGCGGCGGATCGCTGCGCGGCGGCGAAGGCACAGTCCTGGGCACGCTGATCGGCGCGTTCATCATGGGCCTGCTTTCGAATGGGTCGGATTTGTTGGGAATCAATCCCTATCTGCAACAGACGCTGATCGGCGCGGCGATTATTATCGCGGTGACGATCGACGAGTTGCGCAAGCGTAAGGCCGTATGAGGGGCGCGACTGCGAAGTCGATCGACGACTATTTGGCGGGGGTTCCGGAGCCGGCGCGATCGACGCTTGTGAAGGTGTGCGCGGTGATTCGTTCCGTCGTTCCTGAGGAGACGACCGAGGGATTCAGCTATGGGATGCCGACGTTTCGATACAAGGGTCCGCTATTCGGATTCGCGGCGTTCAAGGGGCACTGCAGTTTGTTTCCGATGAATGCGGGGTTGATCGTCGAATATGCGGAGGAGTTGAAGGGCTATGAGACAGCGAAGGGGACGATCCGATTTGCTGTGAATAAGGCTCCGCCGGCGGGGTTGATTCGGAAGTTGGTGAGGGCGAGGGTGGCGCAGAATGAGGCCAAAGCGAGGTAGTCGCGTTATCCTGAATGTATGTGGAAAAGCGTCTCAGCATTGTTGTTGCTGACCCTGTTGGTTGGAATCGAGACCGCCGAAGCTGCTAAGAAGCACTCGGGAGTCGCGCTGAGATATCTGCGTCCGGCGGCGTTTGAGGAGCTTCCGGAAAGCATCGTCAGGAATCTCGAGAGCCGGAAGTGCATGATCCCTCAATATCCGAAGTCGTGGACCGCGACCGACCGCATCAATCTCGTGCGAGGAGAATTTGCGAAGGCGGGCCAGAATGACTGGTCGGTGATCTGCGCGGATGCGACCGATGAGACGCTGCTGGTCTTCTGGAATGGGACCGATAAAGATCCGGCTGAGATTTCGCTCGGTCCGCGCGATACGTACCTCGTCACCGCGAAGGTTCCCAAGGAGACGATTGCGCAGAGCTACGCATCGCAGATGAACGGCATCACTCCGGACCATGACGCGATCGGAGTTACGGGCAACGACAACCAGATGATCGTCCACTACTTTCATCAGGGCAAGTGGATGGATCTGCATCCTACGGCTCGTCCGTAGGCGCCACCATATTTTTATTCATCGCAAATCTTCCTGAATTTCAGGAAGCGTGCAAGTATTTCGCTTGACACTCCTCTTTTACCGCATCATATTTGATGAGGATCCGGAAAGGCACGCCTTTTGATGTCCTCTTTCGGCTCACTTTCTCGCTTGTCAGTGTATCCGGGAACAGCAGGAGTGCCTTAATGAAAGAAGCAGCGGACTGGGTTGGTTCGAAAGACGCGTTCGAGGAAGAACTCGATGTGATCGTCAAGAGTGAGCCGGGTCAGGATCGGAAGGACAAGCGGAAGAATCTCGTGGGGCTCGCGTTTTCAGGCGGGGGGATCCGCAGCGCGACGTTTAACCTCGGCGTCCTCGAGGGTTTGAAAGAGCTGGACCTTCTCAAGAAAATCGACTACCTATCGACGGTATCGGGAGGCGGCTATATTGGCGCGTGGCTGAGCGCGAATCGCAAGCGTCACCCGGGGTTCCGGAATCCGGGGGCGAATTGGTCGGACTCGATCCGCCACTTGCGGCGCTACTCGAATTACCTCGCGCCACAACTCGGTTTTTTCAGCGCCGATACCTGGACGATGTTGATGGTGTGGATTCGGAATACGGTGCTGGTGCAGGTCACTGTGATCCTCGCGATCGCCGCGGCGTTGATGGTTCCGCGACTGATGATGTCGCCGCTGTTTATCGCGTGGGCGAAGGCGGGCGATTGGCGATGGGTTACTGTTTTCCTGCTGATTATGGGAGTCGTGGGCATCGCGGGAAATCTGCTGAGAGTGAGCAGGACGGACAGGGCACAAGGAGCGTCCACGCATGCGGGGCACTTGTGGATCCTCGATCCTCACTATTGGCTGCGAGGGCTGGCGTGTGCGGTTCCGTGCCTCGCGGCTGCCGGATTCATTGGGTGGAATTGGAATTTCACTCCCTTCACTTACGGCAAAGTGAACGGATTGCTAGCGGGATCGATTGCAATTCTGTTGGTAGCGGGCGGTTTTCTTTTGCTGCCGGTCGCGGCGAAGATCGTCCTCATATATTCGACTTGGCGGGGACGGAAGCATGAGAAGGACGCCGGGCAGATCAACTATAACCAGGGATGGGTGCAAGCCGTGGTGGTCGCTCCGCTCATGCTTGCAGGACTGCTGGTGGCGGCGGTGATGTGGGGTTATGTGCAACCCGAAAACTACAACGCCGCTGGGGGTGCTAGCGCGAATCTCGTGGTCGGGCTGAGGGCGTACACGACCTTCGGCGCGCTATTCGTTCATGCGCCGCAGTTCTGGCCCTTTCCATTGACGGTGGTTTTCACGTCGCTGTTGTTGCTCGCTTACGGCTCGGTCAGAACGGTGAAGAGCGGGTACGGCGTGCTCGCGATGGTGCTGGCGCCGATCGCGTCGATCGTCGTGCTGCATGCGTTGATGTGCGCCGTGATGCTGTTGTTCCAATATCTGGAACAGAAGGGTCCTTCGGGCGAGTGGTCGGCGTATGTGTGGGGTCCTTCAGCGGTTTTATATGCGTTTTCATTGGCGATCGTTACGCTGATCGGCATTGTTGGACGCCAGTCGACGGAAGGCGCGCGCGAGTGGTGGAGCAGGCTCGGCGCGTGGCTCGGCATCTATGGCGCGGCGTGGATGGTGATTTGCGTGGCGACGGTTTATGGGCCGTACTTTTTCGATCGCGTGCTCGAATGGAAATATTCGCTCGGTACAGGATGGATCGGGTCGACGATCGCAGGCCTGATGGCGGGACACTCCGGATCGACGGGTGGGAAGAAGTCGAGTAGCAAGAGCACCACCGATCAACTTCTCGACATCGTCGCGAAGGTAGCGCCGTTCATTTTTATTGGAGGGTTGCTGATCCTGGTGGCGATGCTGCTGCACGAGATCGTCATCCTCAATTCGGATGCCGTCAAAGATGGGATGAAGTATTGGTACCAATTGCGCAACGTGGATGCGAGGGTCAATTGGTCGGTGATGGCTGGCTGTGTCGCGCTGCTGCTGCTTTTTGCGGCGCGCGTCGACATCAATGAATTCAGCCTCAACGCGTTCTATCGAAGCCGGCTGGTGCGCTGCTATCTGGGCGCGACCAAGGCGCCGGCGACGAGGCATCCGCAGCACTTCACGAATTTCGACGATGCGGATGACGTGTTGCTCTCGGAGCTGTCGCAGGACGAGTCCGCGGGTGCGAATGACCGTGTGTGCGGTCCATTCCACATTGTGAATTGCTCATTGAATCTCGGGGGCTCGAGCGATTTGACGGTCCACACGCGTCATAGCGCATCGTTCACACTGACGCCGCTGCGATGCGGCAGTGCTTATTTGGGCAAGCCAATTACCGATGAGGAGCCCGAGGAAATCGGCTACGGGCGTACTGAATTTTTTGGAGGCGAGGCCGATCAACCATCGCTGGGCGAGGCGATCTCGGTATCCGGCGCGGCGGCGAGTCCGAACCAGGGTTATCACACGTCGTCGGTGGTTGCGTTTCTGATGACGTTGTTTAATGTGCGGCTGGGATGGTGGTTTCCGAAGCCTGTTCATAAGGGGAAGACGAGTCCGACGCCATGGTTCAGTTTGCGGTATCTGCTGCTCGAATTGTTTGGACTTGCCAACGATCAATCGAAGTTCCTGGCTGTTTCGGATGGTGGTCATTTCGAGAATCTGGGTGCTTATGAATTGATCCGGCGGAAGTGCCGCGTGATTGTGATTGGCGACGCGGAGTGCGATCCGGATTTGACGTTCGAGGGGCTGGGGACATTGATTCGCATGTGCGAAGTCGACTTCAATACGAAGATCGAAATTGATGTTTCCTCAATCGCCAAGGGCGATGCGGATTGGAGCGAGAACCGTTGCGCGGTGGGCAAGATCAGCTATCTCGACGCGGAGGGAGACGAGCCTAAAGAGGGAATCCTCATCTATCTGAAGGCGTCGATGACGGGGCGCGAGAACACGAGCATTTTGCAGTATAAATCGGGCCATGAGACGTTTCCACACGAGACGACGGGCGATCAGTTTTATGGAGAGGATCAGTTCGAAAGCTATCGTCTGTTAGGGAAGGAGATCGCGTTGGCTACGTTTGAGCCGGCGTTGTTTGATCTTCGAAAGCCGGCACCGGCAGCGGAGGATAGGGCGTCCGCCGCGCCACATCCGCCGGTACCGGTCGTGATTGCGGAGCGGCTGATCAACGTGTGGTCGCCGACGCTCGCGCAGGTTTCGCAATTCACGCGAAATACCAGGCAATTAATGGAGCTTTGGTCGGACTTGGGTCAGACGAACGAACTGGAGTTCCTCGATAAGCAACTGGCCGGTGGATGGCCGGATGAATCGACGCCGGATTTTCGGCAAGGATTCTATGTCGGCAGCCGAGTCCTGCAGTTGATGGAGAACGTCTATCTCGACCTCAAGCTCGAAGATAATTGGGATCACGCTGACAATCGCGGGTGGAAGCAGCAGTTTAAGGTCTGGTCGGACGCGGAGGTCGTTCGGGAAACGTGGAAGCGGACGAGCGAGACGTATGGGGTGCGATTCCGATATTTTTGTGAGCGAAACCTCGATCTTCCGCTGTCGGGGCGCGCGAAGGGAG
>DASXZC010000475.1:0-14696 GCA_036502165.1 Bryobacteraceae bacterium | reverse complement strand
CGTCGGCCGGATGAGCGAAAGCAATACGCAAGTGATCCGCAATGCGGCGCTTGCCGGAGTTCTGGCGCGATCTTCCACACGGCGTCCGAACGTGGTGAACTCCATGCAGGTCGCGCAGGATCGTGGCATCAGCGTAGGCGAGAGCCACGAGCGCCGCAGTGCGACCATCGATTCGATTCGCGTCGAGATCGATACCGATTTAGGAACGACAACCGTTGAAGGAGCCGTGCTGCTCAACCGTCCACGGCTGCTCAGCGTCGACGGCATACCCTGTGAAGCTCCACTCTTCGGTAACGTCACCTATATGAAAAACGCCGATGTCCCCGGCGTCATCGGATTCATCGGTTCTGCACTCGGCCGTAACGGCATCAACATCGCCAGCTTCTCGCTCGGACGCATCGAGGCGGAAAAGCCCGGCCAAAAGGCGACTGCGGTCTCGGTTGTACAGACCGATCAGGAGATCCCCTCGCGCATCCTCTCCGAACTATTGGAAAACCCCGCCCTCATGGCTGCCCGCACCGTACAGTTCTAGATCTCTCAGGACTCCCCTCACAATCTGCCCCGCCTGGACTATAATAGTGACAACTTAGCTGAGGTCAGTTGTTCTTTAAGAAGTTTTGAGAGATCGGTAACTCTCGCGGGTTTCTGGCAAACCGCCTGGTACCGGTTTTTCGCTTACGGCATTCGGACCGCGCGTCAGCGCAGGCTCCGGGCGCCGATTGAGAAAGGAGGGGTATCTACACATGCCCAAACACCGCTTGGTGAATCGTCTGAATCTTTTTGCAGTCTCGTCGTTCCTGTTGGCGAGCGTAACGCTTCCTCTCGCAGCGCAGGAAGTCACGGCCAGTATCACCGGCCGCATCACCGACGCTCAGGGCGGAGCCATCGTCAACGCCAACGTCATGA
The DNA here is from genome assembly GCA_036502165.1 of Bryobacteraceae bacterium. Classification (GTDB taxonomy): domain Bacteria; phylum Acidobacteriota; class Terriglobia; order Bryobacterales; family Bryobacteraceae; genus F-183. Next base: position 13,790 of record DASXZC010000475.1, on the reverse strand, counting down.
TGAAAGAAACCGATCGCGGGACCGAATGGCCCACGAAAACAAACGCGGAGGGAATCTACGCGTATCCGCGTCTGCCCGTTGGAAACTATAACCTCAAGGTCGAGGCCCCGGGCTTTAAGACCGCTACGAAGGATGGCATCCGTCTCGAAGTTAACTTGCACACCACGTACGACGTTGCCATGCAGGTCGGTGCGACGACGGAAAGCGTAGCCGTCACTGGCGAGGCCCCGCTGCTCCAAACGGATAGCAACCAGGTCGGCGGCGTCATCGCTTCGACGACCATTGCAAACACTGTGCTCATCAGCCGTAATCCTGTGGCCCTGACCCTGCTCAGCGCGGGCGTCACTACACCCGATCCGAGCAGCTTCAACAATGGACAGCGCTCGACCGGCGGCGGACGTCCGTATGTCAACGGCAATCGCGAGGAAGCCAACAACTTCATGCTCGACGGCCTCGACAACAATTTCACTTCCGATAACCTCGTCGCCTATCAGCCGAATCCCGACGCGATCGAGGAGTTCCGCCTCATCACCAACAACGCCTCGGCCGAGTTCGGCAACTATCAGGGCGGCGTCATTAACGTCGTCATGAAGTCCGGCACGAACCAGGTCCACGGCAACCTGTTCGAGGAATTCCGCAATGACGTGTTGAACGCCAACAACTGGGCGAACAACTGGAACCTGCAGGCGAATGGGCAAGCGACTCCGCGTCCTCCGCTCCGCTGGAACGAGTTCGGCGGCACTGTCGGCGGTCCGATCTTCAAAGACAAACTGTTCTTCTTCATGGACTATCAGGGTCTGCGCAGAGACACCCCGCCAACCATTACCGGAACGGTCGTCATGCCGCTGGCTTGGCGCACAGGCGACTTTTCGAGCCTTCTGAACGGCGCGAATACGTCAAACGGCAAACCCGTGCAGCTTTATAATCCCTATGCGTTGAATGCCGCGACCGGACTTCGCGATCCTTATCCGAACAACATCATTCCGGCCAGCCAACTCAGCCCGGCCGCCGTGAAGTTGCTCAACAATTTGTCGCTCTATCCCGCGCCCACCGTGAACACGATCAAGGCGAATAACTACTTCTATGGTGCGTCGAGCCAGTTGAACACCGATCAAGGCGACATCAAACTCGACTACCGTCCGAATGACAAGGATTACTTCAGCTCCCGTTATTCGCACGGCCGCCAGGATAACCCCGGCACGAACACCTTCCCGCTGTTTTACAACAGCTTCAACACTTCGCCGTTCCAGAATGGCGTTATCAATTGGACCCGCACGATCAGTCCGTCGCTGGTGAACGAAGTGCGCATCGGCGTGAACAACGTCATGCTCGACAACGGCGGTGCCGACAAGGGTCTCGGCAACATCGCGGCTACTGCCGGAATCGCGGCCTCAGGCCCTGGATTGCTGGCGCTGCAAGGCTTCGCTTACGCCGCAACGCTTGGAAACGCCAATATCGGTGTGCAGCAATTGTTCGCCAACACCACGTTCCAGGTGACCGACAACCTGACCTGGATCAAAGGCAAGCACGTGATCAAGATCGGCGCCGACGAACAGCGACGCTGGATCAACGTGTTCTATTCCGGTAACAACGGCCGCAGCGGCTTTATCGACTTCAGCGGCCGCTTCACGGCGCAGAATGCCGCCAGCCCCGCCGGCACGCAAATCGGTGAAGCCGATTTCCTGCTCGGCATGCCCGACCAATTGGGCCGCGGACTGCAAAGCGGTACGTGGGGCCAACGGTCCTGGGTCACCGGTATCTACTTCCAGGATGACTATCGCATCGCGAAGAATCTCACCTTGAATCTTGGCCTGCGCTGGCAGTACAACACGCCCTGGGTGGAAGTCGAGAACCGTCAGTCGAACTTCGGAATCATCAGCGGCCAGTTGTACCTGGCCGGCCAATCCGGATGCCCCTATTCTGATTGCCGTGCACTCTACAACGCCTATAAGAAGGATTTCCAACCCCGCGTCGGCTTCGCCTATACGCCTCAAATCATGGGCAAGACGATCGTCGTCCGCGGCGGCTACGCCATCTCGTCGTATCTCGAAGGAACTGGAACCAACCTCAGAATGCCTTTGAATCCGCCGTTTGAGTCGGAATTCCAGACCTACTACAACACGCCGGCCTACACGCTGCCGGGCTCGACTCTCGATCAGGGACTCTCCGGACTCAACCCCAAGAACCCCTACGTCGGAGCGACGATTCGCCTTTGGGATCCGGGCGTGCGTCCGGCTGAATCGCAGCAGTGGAATCTGTCGACCGAGTATCAGTTCCCCGGTCAGAACGTCCTGACCGTCGGCTATGTCGGCCAGCACAGCACGCACCTGATGGTCGCGATGCCTTATCTGCAGAACATCATTCAGAACGGCACGGTCGTCCCCGGATATTACTTCTCCGGCAACCCGACCCTGCGTTCGGAGATCTCGCAGATCTCGGGCACCTGCTCCTGCGCAAACCAAAAGTATGACGCTCTGCAGGCGACGCTGCGCAAGCGCTTCAGCGCCGGCCTCGAATATCAGATCGCCTTCACGTACTCGAAAGGCATGTCCGACTCGATTGGCTACTATGGCCAAGGTGGTCAGGCAGGCAGCCAATCGGCCTACATGCAGAACTTGTACGACCGCGTCTCCGAGTGGAGCCCGACGTACTTCAACAATAAGTTCAACTTCGTCCCCTCGGTCGTGTACGAGCTTCCCTACGGCAGAGGACGCAAGTATGGTTCGAACATGAACCGCGCCGCCGATGCAGTTCTCGGCGGCTGGAAGATCGCTTCATCGCTCAACACCCACACCGGTTTCCCGTTGACCATCAAGGTTAGCGGCGATCCCTCCGGCACGGGTGCCCGCAGCTTCCGCGCCAACGTCATCGGTGTTCCGCAAGATCAGCACCTCGAGGGACCGGGCGTGTCTTATCTGGACGTCTCGGCCTACTCGGTTCCAACCGCTCTGACGTTCGGCAACTCGGGTCCTGGTGTCGAAACCGGCCCCGGCGAATTCCGCATGGATGCCGCGCTCAGCAAGCGCTTCAGCATCACTGAGCGGAAATACTTTGAGCTGCGCGGCGAAGCGTACGGCCTGACCAACACGCCGATCTTCGCGAGCCCCGCCTCTCAGACCATCACGTCCGCATTGTTCGGCCAGCTCCGTAGTTCGCAAGGCGAACGCAACATGCAACTCGTCGCCAAGTTCTACTTCTGAGCCGTTTCCGATCCGTTCGCGTTTCAAAAAAGGGAGGCCCTTCGGGGACCTCCCTTTTTCTTTGGTCCAATGGAACGATGAGGATCGTCTTCATTCACGGCTTGTTCCGCGCGATCCTTGATCCGCCTGAAGGATGGTGGTGCCCGGCCCTTCCCGGATACAGCGAGAGCCAATTGTCGCCAGCCACGCTGCCGGATGCAGTCGAATTCATTGCGTCGAATTGCGACGGAAAATTGCACATCGTCGGCCACTCGATCGGGGGAGCCATTGCCGTAATGCTCGCTTCCCGCTATCCAGCACGTGTGGCGTCCGTGATCAATATCGAAGGCAACTTCACTTTGAAAGACGCTTTCTGGTCGAGCCGTCTCGCACAAATGTCCGCCGAGGAAGCGGACGCCGAGCTCGCCGGCTTCCGCGCCGATCCCTCAGCGTGGCTCACCAACACGGGCGTGCCCCCGACACCGCAGTCGATCGCAATCGCGCGCTGGAGTCTCGCAACGCCCGCCCGCACAATCCAATCGATGGCCCGCTCGGTCGTCGAAATCACCTCGCAGCCGGACTACCTCGAGCAGGTGCGGCAAATACTCGACCGAGGCATTCCCTTTCACCTGATTGCGGGGGAACACTCGCGCGCCGGTTGGGATGTGCCGGACTTTGTGCTCGCGCGCGCCGCCAGTTTCCAAATCGAACCCAATGCCGGGCACATGCTCATGCTGAACGATCAAGCCGCTTTCACCGCGCTCGTCGAGAAGGCCGCAGGCAAATGAAGCGCGTCCTCATGCCTCTTCCGGAATGCGACTTCGATCCGACGGAAGCCGCCGTCAGTTGGCGGATCCTAAGTCAAGCCGACATCGACGTCGTCTTCGCCACGCCTCGCGGAGATCCTTCGGAAGGCGATCCGCTGATGTTGACCGGCGAAGGTCTCGACCTCTGGAGCCGCGTGTCCGCTTTGAAATTCGCGAAGCTATTTGGATTGATCCTGCGAGCCAATGCGAACGCCAGACGCGACTACTCGGAGATGATTCGCACCGACCGCTATCGCCATCCTCTCGACTACAACGGAATCGATCCAGCGCAATTCGACGGACTCCTGCTGCCCGGTGGCCATTGCGCACGAGGCATGCGTCCGTACCTCGAAAACGGGACGCTGCAAGGGCTCGTGGCGCAATTCTTCGACACAGGCAAGCCCGTGGCCGCGATCTGTCACGGCGTCCTCCTGGCCGCCCGCAGCACCTCGTCGAAGACCGGCAAGAGCGTCTTGTATGGCCGTAAGACGACTGCCTTGACGTGGAAACTCGAACAGTCCGCCTGGAATCTGATGAGACTGGCCGGCCGCCGTTGGGATCCGGATTACTATCGAACCTACACCGAAAAAGCGAGCGAGCCGTCCGGATACCGGAGCGTGCAATCGGAAGTCACCCGTGCGTTAGCATTTCCCGAGGACTTCGAGGAGCCCCACCGATTCGTTCAGTCAAGCGGAGTATTCCGCGACAGCGACCGGAACACTGCGCCAGCGTTTGTGATTCGGGACGGCAACTACATCTCAGCCCGCTGGCCTGGCGACGCACACCGTTTTGCAAGAGAATTCGCGACGCTGATCCTGCACTGATTTGACAGCACAGGTGGGTGTTTGATGTAATGAATAGGTCAGTTCCTCACCAACACTCCTCAGTAGCTCAATGGTAGAGCATTCGGCTGTTAACCGAAGGGTTGTAGGTTCGAATCCTACCTGAGGAGCCACTTCAAGTCCTTCCTTTTCAACGCACATCTTAGATAACACGCCAGTTGTTTGCCACCTGGGAGCGGTGCGCCATCAACGCGGTTTACCCATCCTTACCCATATTTCCTCGTCTTTGCCCTCTGGGGTACCCCCAGTTTGCTAGCCAAATGTGCTGCGAACACATATTGGTGCAGGCGATTCACTATGGGGCCGCCGAAAGCGGCATCGACGAACATGTGAGCGATCCTTCGATCTTGGTGTGTATCAGAAAGCAAGTCCGACAGCTTGGAAACGAGCGCCATCGAGTCGCGAGTCTGCTCGCCAGGGATCCGGATAGGCGGAATCGTCCGCGCGTCGAGGCCCTTGCGGTCCGCCTACTGATTGCGAACGCGAGTTGTCAGAATCAGTATGCCTGCGACCAGGATATTGATCGACAGGAAAGCGATCGCGACCGCGTAGGAGTAGTGCAGCGATAACAGGTACCCGACCACCGACGGCCCAATAAAGCCGCCAAGATTGCCAATGACATTAATCAATCCAATCGAGACCGCCGCCGCGGATTTTGTGAGTGCAGTCGTCGGAAGCACCCAGAACGCCGGCGGCCATGCATACCCGGCCGCGCCCGTCAGACACAACCAAAGCAGCACTAGCGGAAAGGGTTGGCCAGGCACTGTGGACATCGAAAAGAATCCGGCCATCAATAGCAGTGGCACCCCGGCATGCAGCTTGCGCTCGCCCGTTCGATCCGATGACCGCGCCCCCATCCCCACTGAGAACAGCCCCATTGCAAACGGCAGCGCGGAGCACGCCGTGGCCATTCCAACTGAGAGCGTAGAATTGTTCCGGATGATAGTCGGCAGCCAGAGAATGAACGCGTAGCCTCCCAGGTTCGCGAGGCACAATGCAGCCGCGAGAGTCAAAACCGTCCGCATCCGCAGTGCCTGCCAGGGAGTGATCCGTTCGAGCGCGTCCTTCTCCCGGCCCTCCTCTTCCAGTTCCGCCGCGACCCGTTCCCGTTCATCGGCAGTCAACCATTCTGCCTGCCGCGGATAGTCGGTCAAATAGAAGAAGGTGATGATGCCGAGGATCACCGGCGCGACTCCCTGCAGAATAAACACCCAACGCCAACCCGGCAGGCCGAGCCAATGGATGCGCAGGATCAACGCTGAGAACGGAGCCCCGAGCGACAGCGCGACTGGAATTCCCACGATGAATCCAGCCATCGCGCGAGCGCGCTCCTTCTTCGCGAACCAGTGGCTGAAATACACAATGACGCCGGGGAAGAAGCCGGCCTCTGCGCAGCCAAGCGCGAAGCGGCACACGTTGAACTGCATGGGCGTCCGCACGAATCCGCAAAAAACCGTGCAGCAGCCCCAGGCGATCAACATCCGCCCGATCCATTTGCTGGCGCTGCTCCGTTCGACGAGCATCGCGCCGGGGATTCCGAACACCATATATCCGAGGAAAAATACGCCCGCGCCGAATCCGAAAACCGCTTCCGAGAAACCGAGGTCGGCGCTCATCGGCATCTTGGCAAACGCCACGTTCGCTCGATCGAGGTATGACGTGATGTACAGCAGAAACACGAACGGCAAGAGGCGCCGGCGTAGCTTTGCGCGCGTTTCTTCGGAAGGCTGGGATAGTAGAGCAGCCGGCGTCATTACCAATCCCGCGCGAATCCGGCAGTCCATCCGCCGTCGACCACCACCACCGTCCCCGTGATGTACGAAGACTCGGGAGCCGCCAGAAACAGCGCCGCGTTCGCGATATCTTCCGGCTCCCCCGGACGTCCTAGGGGAATGTGGCTGATGAGGCTATCGGCCACGGCCTTGTTTTCGGGATTGTAGAAAAGTCCTCGTGTACCGGCCGTCAACGTCGAGCCCGGCGCGATGGCATTCACTCGGATACCGAAAGGTCCAAGTTCGAGGGCTGCGGCCTTGCTTGTATTGATCACGCCCGCCTTGGCGGCCGCATATCCGATCTGCCGCCGTAGCGGCACGAGGCCCACAATCGACGCGATATTGATGATGCTTCCGTAGCGCCGCTCGACCATCCCAGGCGACACCGCGCGGCAGCAATAAAAAATGCTGTTCAAGTCGACGTCGATCAAACGCAGCCATTCCTCATGCGGGAATTCATGGAGCGGGACGCGATGCCCGGGCTTCGCCCCCGCGCCGGCATTGTTCACCAGAATGTCGATCTTGCCGAACTTGGCCGTGACGGCGTCAACCATGCGGTCGACACCCGCGCGATCCGCGACATCGCAATGAAAGAACTCCGCAAGTCCGCCGGCTCCGTTGATGTCGCGCGCCGTCGCATCCCCGGTCTCCGCGACATCGTTCACCGCGACCATTGCACCATTGGCGGCCAACGCTTTTGCGATGGCTTGTCCAATCCCTGCGCCCGCGCCTGTCACGAGTGCGACGTGATTGCTCAGATCAACCTTCATAGTCCCAGTTACGATATCGTAAAAGCCAATCCTATGCTGGAACGTCCCCTTGTGTATTTGATTGATGGCGCGAATTCTGAAAAGCTCGACATGTCGATCGAGCGCGAGATTCTGGGTGATACCGCCCACATCGAGCCCCTTCTGATCTCCGGGCGCGACGAGTTTCCTGATCAGGTTTTCGACGCCAGCGCGGTGATCCTCACGCCGTATCCGCTGTTCACGGCACCGGTATTGAACAGGTTCAAGAAACTACGCGCCGTCGTGCGAATGGGCGTCGGCTTCGACAACGTAGACATCGACGCCGCGCGCGCACTCGGCATTCCTGTTTGCAACGTACCCGACTACGGCACTGAAGAAGTGGCGGATCAGGCCCTGACACTTTCGCTTGCTCTAGTGCGAAAGCTTCAACCCGCCTTGAACACTGTGCGCGGAGGAGTCTGGTCATGGCGTCCCGCGGCCCCTGTGCGCAGGATTCGCGGGCAGCGATTTGGGATCGTCGGCTGCGGACGAATCGGTACGGCCGCCGCATTGCGAGCCAAGGCCTTTGGTTTTGCAGTCCAGTTCTACGATCCGTATCTTGCGCGGGGCTATGAAAAAGCGATCGGCGCGGAACGTTGCGAGACTCTCGAAGCGTTGCTCAGCACTTCAGATGTCGTGTCGCTCCATTGCCCATTGAGCGATGAGACGCGCGGCATCATCGGAGCCGAACAGATGCAACGCATGAAGCCCGGCGCGTTCCTGGTGAACACCGCGCGCGGCCCCTTGATCACTGAACTCGATCTGCTGGCCGTATTGCGGACCGGCCATCTCGGCGGAGTCGCGCTCGACGTAATCGAAAACGAACCCGTCCACAGCCCCGAACTGCTCACGTTCCCTAATGTCCTCGTAACGCCACACATCTCGTTCTACTCGGAGGAGTCGCTCATTGATTTGCGAGCCAGTGCGGCACGCATCGCGCTGCGGAGTTTGAGGGTCGAATCGCTCGTGAATATTGTGAACTAGACGAGCAACGTTGCAGGTTGTTCGATCGACTTCGCAACGGCGTTCAAGAACGTGGCCGCGAGAACTCCATCGGCCACGCGGTGATCGACGGTCAGCGTAAGTTTCAGGGTGGGCCGCGCCACCAACTGGCCGTCCGCCACGAACGGCCGCGGAGCAATCCGCCCAGCCGCCAGGATGCAACTCTCCGGAGGATTGATGATCGCATCGAATTCGTCAATCCCAAACGCACCCAGATTCGACAACGTCGCCGAGCCGCCCTGCATCTCATCCGACAGCAATTTGCCGGCCTTGGCTCGTGCCGCAAGATCCGCGCGCCGCTGCGCAAGCTTCGAAAGCGAAAGCCCGGCCGCATCCCGGATCACCGGGACCAATAACTGTCCCGGACTCTGTGCCGCGAATCCAACATCGATCCGCCCACACTCCTCGAGCGCGCCGTCGCGCCACACCGAGTTCATCCCCGCCACGTCGCGCAACGCGAGAGCCAAAGCCCGCAACAGGAAGTCGGTGAAGCTGAGCCGCACGCCGTCTCGCTTTTCAATCGGCGGCAACAACTGTTCACGAACCAGCGTCAACTGCGATGCGTCCACTTCACGCCGGACGTAAAATTGTGGAACGGTGCGGACGCTCTCTTCCAACCGTTCCGCAATGCGCCGCCGCGCAGGGGCCGTCGCGGCTTTCGCAGTAGGCCTGGCGCCGCGCACGTCCACTTCGCGAATCCGGCCGCCCTCGCCCGTGCCCGCAAGGCCATTCAGTCCGACACCCAATTCTTCCGCGACTCGCCGTGCCCGTGGACTCACACGCAACTTGCCCGGCTTCTCCTCCATCGATTCCGAAAGCCGCGCGATCACCGTTCCCACCGCAACCGTCAGCTTCTCCTCGACCACCAACTCACTCACGTAGCCTTTGTATGGCGATTCCACATCCATGTCGACTTTGTCCGTCTCGACAATGAAGAGCGGCTCGCCCTTCTCGACGAGATCGCCAACTTTTTTGAGCCACTGCATGACGAACCCTTCGGTCATGGTCATGCCGAGTTGCGGCATCACGATATCGTGCGTCATGCCGACACCAGGCGGCGTACCTCGGCGGCAATCGATTCCGGGGATGGCAGCATTGCAGTCTCGAGCACCGGATTGAATGGATGCGGCGTCGCGAGCGAAGTCAGCCTGCGGATCGGCGCATCCAAATCATCGAATCCCTTCGACGCAACAATCGCCGCCGCCTCCGCCGAAAATCCGCAAAATTGCTGGGCTTCATCGACGATCAGCAGTCGGCCCGTCTTATGAACGGACTCGAGCAGCGTCTGCTCATCGAACGGCACGATCGTCCGAGGATCGATCACTTCGACGGAAATACCTTCCTGCTCGAGCTTCGCCGCGGCCTCCATTGCGTGCCACACCATCAGACTCATTGCGAGGATGGTGACGTCCTTCCCTTTGCGGCAAACGTTCGCCTGCCCGAACGGGATCAGGTAGTCGCCCGATGGCACCGGACCCTTCTTGTTGTAAAAGAATTTATGCTCGATGAACATCACCGGTCCGTCGTCGCGGATGGCAGTCTTCATCAGGCCTTTCACATCTTTTGAGGAGGAAGGAAGCACGACTTTCAAACCCGGTATGTGGGCGAACCATGAATAAAAGCAGCGCGAATGATGCGGTCCCGCGCAGCGCACGGCGCCCATCGCCGCACGGACGACCAGCGGCACTTTGATCTTTCCATTCGACGTGTAGTGGATGGTCGCGGCTTGCTCGACGATCTGGCCCATCGCCTCCATAATCATGTCGAGGAACACGATGTCGACGACCGGCCGCGCGCCTGCCATCGCCGCGCCCACGCCCATGCCGACCTGGCCTAGTTCTGAGATCGGCATGTCGCGCACGCGCAGATCGCCGAATTCGTCCCACATGCCGCGGGTCTGTTTGAAGTTGCCGCCGCGCTTGCCGATCCCCTGGCCGATATAGAAGATCGTCGGATCACGGCGCATCTCTTCCTGCAGCGCCTCCACTCCGGCATCGACATACTGCAGCTCACGGATTTCCTGATGGGTCTCAATTGCTGATGCGGACATAGTTCGGCGTGGCTCCTCTTTTGCCGGTTGTTAGGCGAAGACAAATTGCGAAACGGTCGCGGCGTCCGCTTCAGGACTGGCCGCGGCGAACTGGTACGCTTGCTCGACTTCCACGTCGACCTCGGAATCGATCGCGTTCAAATCCTGCGCATCGGACAACCTCGACGCAACCACAGCGTTGCGCAAACGTTCGATCGGATCGCGCAACTTCCATTCCGCGATTTCCTCCTTCGACCGGTAACCCGTTCCCGGATCGCCTTCGAAATGGCCGAGATGCCGATACGTCGTGCACTCGATCAGTGTCGGCCCGTCGCCCGCCCGCGCGCGCCTGATCGCCTCGCCCGCAACCTTGTGGATCTCGAGCACATCGTTGCCATCGACGGAAATTCCCGGCAAGCCGTACGCCGCTCCCCGGCTCGCAACGTTCGTGTTGGCGGTCACGCGATGGAACGGCGTCTCGGTCGCATACATATTGTTTTCGCAAACAAAAATGGCCGGCAGGCGCAACGCGGCCGCAAGGTTGATTCCTTCGTGGAACGCGCAATTGTTCACGGCGCCGTCGCCAAAGAAGCTGACCGCGACCTGCCCTGAGCCCTTCACCAAAGACGCCATCGCCGCTCCGCTGGCCATCGGGACGCCCGCGCCGACAATCCCATTCGTTCCGAGAAATCCGCACGAGGGATCGTAGATGTGCATACTGCCGCCGCGTCCTCCGTTCACGCCGCGCGTCTTGCCCCAGATCTCGGCGAAGCATTCGCCCATGTGCACACCCTTCGCGATAGCATGCCCATGGCCGCGATGCGTGCTCGTGACATAATCCTCACGCGTCAAGTTTGCGCAAACACCCGATGCCACGGCTTCTTCTCCGACATATAGATGAATGAAACCGGGCATCACACCTGAACGGTAGACTTGCTGCAGGCGTAATTCAAACTCTCGAATGCGCCGCATGCTCCGATAGAGCGCGAGCGCAAGATCCTTCGTAGCTTCCATCAGGCGAGTACCTTTCGAACCACGTTTCCACGCACTCCAGTGAGCCGCGTGTTCATTCCGGAATTGAAATACGTGAGCTTGGTATGATCGAGCCCCATCAAATGCAGGATCGTCGCGTGCAGGTCGGATACGTGGCATTGATCCTCAACAGCCGCGAACCCCAGTTCGTCCGTCGCGCCAACCGCTTGTCCGCCCTTCACGCCGGCCCCCGCGAGCCACATCGTAAAACCGTGCCAATTGTGATCGCGCCCGGGCTTGCCCACGCCCTCACTCGTCGGCGTGCGGCCAAACTCGCCGCCCCAGATCAGCAGCGTCTCATCCCACAATCCCGTCCGCTTCAGATCCGACATCAAGGCCGCGATCGGCTGATCCGTCTCGCCCGCATGCAGCGTGTGATTGCCGATGCAGTCGTTGTGGCCATCCCAGGTGTCTTCAATATGTCCGCCGCCCGAGTAGAGCTGAATGAAGCGGACGCCCTTCTCGAGCAGTCGTCGCGTGATGAGACACTTGCGCCCAAAATCTGCGGTTCGCTTGTCGTTGAGACCGTACATCTCGCGCGTCTGTTCGCTCTCCTTGCCAAGATCGACCGTGTCGGCCGCAATCGTCTGCATACGATAAGCGAGCTCGTATGAGTTGATGCGCGCCTCCATTTCCGATTCGTTGGGATGCGCTTCGAGATGCTTCTCGTTGAGCTTCTTCAGCAGATCGAGCGAGTCGCGTTGAGTGCGTTCCGTAATTCCCGCCGGCGTTTCCAGGTCGAGCAGCGGCGCGCCAACACTGCGGAACAGCGTTCCCTGATAAGCGGCCGGCATGTAACCCGCGGTCCAATTGGACGGCCCGCTAATCGGCCCTCCTCGCGGATCGGTCATCACTACGAAGCTCGGCAGGCTCTCGTTTTCCGTGCCAAGGCCGTAACTCAACCACGAGCCCATCGACGGCTTGCCGATGACCACATTGCCCGTATTCATCTGCAAACAGCCGGATGCGTGCGCCGCTGTGTCGGTGTACATCGAACGGATCACGCACAGATCGTCAGCGAATTTCGACGTGTGTGGAAACAGACTGCTGATCGGAAGACCGCTCTGGCCGTAGTTCCTGAACTCAAATGGCGACTGCATCAAATTGCCTATGGGCCGGTCGTTCGAGCCCACCACCAGCGAGCCTTTATAGGGAGTGCCATTGAACTTCGTCAGCACCGGCTTCGGATCGAACGTGTCGATATGGCTCGGCGCGCCGTTCATAAACAGAAACACGCAATGCTTCGCCTTCGCCGGAAAATGCGGAGCCTTCGCCGCCAAGGGATTGATTGCCGCCGCCCGTGCGTCGCGTTCGAGCAGATCGAGCAAGGCGAGCGTCGCGAAGCCCCCGCCCATTTTTGACAGCAGTTCCCGTCTAGTCGACATAAACAAACTCGTTCAGATTAAACATTGCGCGGCACATTTGTTCCAGCGGCTCGCGGCGCAAAAACTCGAGCAGCATCTGCGTTTCGGCCGGCAACGGAGGCCTTGCAAGCGCCAGCCGGTAAGCCAGGTCAATCTGCTTGACCGGGTCATCACCAGCTTCCCGCCGCAAGCGCTCGGCGAAATGCTTCGCCTGCCGATTCACAAAATCGCCATTGAACAGCGTTAACGCCTGCGTAGCGACGGCGGTGTTCTGCCGTTTCGCGGACGTCCTGCTGGTATCGCACAGATCGAGGACTTCGAGCATTGGCACCACCATCGACCTCTTGATAAATGCATAGACCGTCCGGCGCGATGCTTCCCGTTCGTCCGACTCTTTCCAAATCTCGTCCGGATCGCTACTTCCCTGCAAGGCGGCAGCCGGAATGTGCGGATACATGCTCGGCCCAAACATTTTCGGATTCAATTGTCCGCTCGCCGCCAGCGCGGAGTCGCGGATCGCCTCGACTTCCAACCGCTGATACGGCACGCGCCACAGCAGCCGCGCATCTGGATCCTTCGCAGCATACTCCGCGTTCCACTGCCTGCTCATTCGATAGGTGTTGCTGGCAATGATCAGGCGGTTCAGTTTCTTGATCGACCATCCATTTTCGATGAACCACGACGTCAGCCAGTCGAGCAGTTCCGGATGCGTCGGCCGTTCGCCCATCACGCCAAAGTCGCTCGGCGTTCGCACCAGTCCCTCGCCGAAATGATGCTGCCAGACGCGATTTACAATGACGCGCGCCGTCAAAGGATTTTTCGGATCAACCAGCCATTGCGCCAGCGCCAACCGCCGTCCGGTCGAGTGCGCGGTCGCGGTCCCAGCCAAATTGACGTTGCCCAATACTTCAGGGCCTGCAGGCATTACCTCCGGTCCAAGCTGCTCGGCTTTGCCTCGAATCAGCAGGAATGTCGC
>DASXZC010000474.1:0-29658 GCA_036502165.1 Bryobacteraceae bacterium | reverse complement strand
GCCCCACGTGTGCGTGTTATCGAGGCCGCGATCGCCCTCGTCGGGGAGTCCCTGCGGCATGTCGCGGATCATATCGCGCCAAAACACATCTTCACTGATTTGTTTTACGTGTAAACGAGCGAGCGGCTCGACGTACGTCGCCAATCCTTCTTCGATCCAGTGACTCCGCCGCGGCACAGACGGAAATCCCAAGTGGACCATCTCATGCGCCGCCACCCAATCTTTATTGAGGACCTCCGTCGTCACATGCTGCCCAATCGCGATGCGCGTCATCGTCATCGGACTTCGCCCATAGGTGACGCCGTTCATCACGCTCGAACGTCCTTCGACAATTCGGATCTCGTACCGCGCCCGCTCTACAGGAAAATGTCCATAGTAAGTCGCAACCGCGACCATCGCTTTCCTGAGCCAATCGATGACGGCGGCCCGCGGCAGATCGAGGGCGCCTTCCGAAATCTCGATCTCGAGCGTCGACGATCCGGACTTCAATTTCTGAGTAGTCGCGCCGCCCTCAGCCGCCGCGAGCGCACCCGCGCTGAGCAGGCCAAGCAGCGCCTCACGCCGCGAACAACGGAGGGAAACCAGCGGTTGTGCCTTCGAATTGTTTAGACCCATGCGAGACTCTCTCTACTGTAAGCCATCCGGAATCGATACCATCACGTTTGAGGCCCCGCTACCATGACTCACGAAGTCCTGAATCAACCGCCACCGCTCGAGAACTACAACGCCTACTCTACCGACGCCGCCCTTACTGAAGGCGTCCGGCGGGAATGCGCCGCCTGGGCTGAGCCTGCCTTATTGACGTTCGGCGCGCGCAGTGGTTCCGAAGAAGTCATCCGCTGGGGATTCGAGGCGAACGAAAATCCGCCTGTGCTGCACACGCACGACCGGTTCGGGCATCGGCGCGATGAGGTGACCTTCCATCCCTCTTACCATCGTTTGATGGAACTTTCGGCGAGCGCGGGGATCCACTCGAGTCCCTGGTCGGATCCGCGCCAGGGCGCGCACGTCTCGCGGATCGCCCACGCCTATCTAATCTCGCAAGCGGAAGGCGCGCACGTCTGCCCTATCTCGATGACGTATTCTTCAGTGCCTGCGCTGCGCAAACAAGCGGACCTCGCGCAGATCTGGGAGCCGCTGATCACGAGGCAAGCTTACGATCCATCGTTCGCTCCAGCGCCCACGAAAAAAGGCGCCCTGATCGGCATGGGCATGACCGAGAAACAGGGCGGCTCGGACGTCCGCGCGAACACGACAACCGCCGAATTGCAGCGGGATGGATCGTATCGCATCACCGGCCACAAGTGGTTCTGCTCGGCCCCGATGTGCGACGGCTTCCTCGTTCTCGCTCAAGCGAAGCAAGGACTCTCGTGCCTGTTCGTCCCTCGCTGGACTCCGGACGGAGTCAAGAACCGCTTCTTCCTGCAGCGCCTCAAGAACAAGCTCGGCAACCGCGCCAATGCGTCGAGCGAAGTCGAATTCGATGCCGCGTGGGCGCACGCGATCGGCGAACCCGGACGCGGTGTTCCCACCATCATCGAGATGGTGAACCATACGCGGCTCGATTGCGTCATGGGCTCTGCGGCGATCATGCGGCAGGCGCTGGTGCAGGCGATCCATCACTGCCGCCATCGCCGCGCTTTCGGAGCACTGTTGATCGACCAGCCGCTGATGCAAGCGGTGTTGGCGGATCTCGTCCTCGAGTCGGAAGCAGCAACAGTGCTGATGTTGCGTCTCGCGCGTGCTTACGATGAAGGCGATCGATTATTCGCACGGCTTGCGACCGCGGTCGCGAAATATTGGATCTCGAAACGCGCCGCGCTGTTCGTCGGCGAAGCGCTCGAGTGCCTCGGAGGCGCGGGCTATGTGGAGGAATCCATCATGCCGCGGCTCTATCGCGAGGCGCCGCTCAACTCCATTTGGGAAGGCTCAGGCAGCGTCATCGCGCTCGACGTGATGCGGGCCATTCACAAGGAGCCCGAGAGCCTCGAAGCGGTCATGCGCGAGATCCATCTTGTTCCGGAAATGGGCCGTGCGGCGAGCCGCGTCGTCGATCGCATGCACGAGCACGCGGACGATCCTGGATTCCCGCGCCTGCTGACTGAGACGCTCGCAGTGACGCTCGAAGGCTCGCTGCTGCGATGCTTCTCGACTCAGGAGATCGCCGACGCATTCACTGAGACTCGCGTCGATCGCAAGCACGGCCACACACTGGGAACCCTCCCGCGCGGCGTTGCGTGTCGCGAGATCATCGACCGCGCTTGGGCTTAGTAGGCTCCTCGACCTTCGGCGCGCCGACGAGATACGCTTCCATACTCGCCCGATCGGGGCGTATATGATGCGGCCCGTACAGAAGCTTCCGCAGAAGCGAATCCGGCCGCCCATACCAACTCCCCCACGACAGCGGACTCTCGCCGTTCATGTCGACCACATCCACCTTCGCGCCCGCGTCGATCAGCATTTGCACAACTTGCTCGTCGCCAAACGCCGCCGCGCGATGCAGCGGAGTCTCGCTCTTCGTGCGGCAATCGCGCATGAACGCCCCGGTGGGCTTGTTCTTCTTCGTCGCCTTGTTCGGATTCGCTCCGGCCGCGAGCAGAACTTTGACCACCTGATTGTGCCGCAGGCGTTCGCGTTGACTCAGCGCCGAATGGAGCGGAGTCTCGCCCGTCTCCCGATCAGCGCCGTTCACTTTCGCGCCACTCTCGACCAAGAATTTCACGAGCTGCCAGTGTCCATGAAAGCAAGCGCCGTTGAGGCCCAGATCTTTTCCGAGGGATCCGATCGACTCGCCATTCGCCAACAGGTATTTGATCGCGGAGACGTCACCGTAATACGAGCACCACTGGATCAACGACGTGCCATGCGCGTCTTTAGTAGTCGCCGAATTCCCCTCCGCGAGAAATTCGAAGACCAGATCGGTCCGTCCGTCGGCGATCTCATTCAACAACGCCATCTCAGATTCCTAGTGGTCGCGTTCCGTAACCAAGTCGGTTACGGCCAACAACGCCCGCTGGTATTTGGAACTTTCGAACTCGAGCAACTGCGCGCGCGCCTTGTCGGTGAACGACTGCGCACGCTCCATCGCCCGTTCGATCCCACAATATTTGCGGATCATCTGGAGAATCTTCAGGAACGGCACGGACTCATAATTGCCGTCGCTCAACACCGTCTCGATCAGTTTCTTCTCATCAGTCGTCGCCACTTCCATCGCATAGATCAGCGGCAGCGTGACCTTCCCTTCCCGCAGATCGTTGCCCACCGGCTTGCCGAGCATCTTTTCGCTCGAAGTGAAATCGAGCACGTCATCGACAAGTTGGAACGCCATGCCGAGGTTCCAGGCGAAGTCGCCCAGCCGATTCTCAGTAGCTTCGTCCGCACCGCCGCAGATCGCACCCAGACGCGCGCACGCCGAGAACAGGCTCGCCGTCTTGCGATGCACGAGTTCCATGTAGTCCGCTTCGGTCACCGCGGCGCGGCCGATACGCTCGAGTTGCAGCAACTCGCCCTCGACCATCATCTGCGTCAGGCCGATCAACAGATCGAGGACATGGAAATTCCGTTCGCGCAATGCGACCTGGAAGGCCTGCATGTACAGCCAATCGCCCGCCAGCACCGACGTGTGATTGCCCCAGATGACGTTCGGCGAAGGCCGTCCACGGCGCGACTTCGCAACATCGATCACGTCGTCATGCACGAGGGTCGCGGTGTGGATCATCTCGACCACGGCGCCCATGCGGATCGACGCGTCCGTCGTGCGACCCACCAGCTTTCCACACAGCAGGACGAGAATCGGCCGCAGCCGCTTGCCTCCGCCTGATTGCAGATACTGAGCGATCGTGGTGACGGTCTCGACCGAGGCGACGCTTTCGAGTGAGATCTCGCGCTCGACGCGCTCCAGATCCTCACGCACGAGGTCGAAGATTTCCTTGGCTGTGAGGGATTGCGAGATCTTACTAAACATGACAGTAAGGCCTTATTGTAACCCGGCTTTCAAGAACAGCCGTTCAAAATTGGCGGTCGTCGCGGCCGCGACTTCCTCGACCGTTATGGACCGAAGCTCCGCAATCCGCCGCGCCGTTCCGACAATGTAAGACGGCTCGTTCCGCTTCCCCCGTTTCGGAATCGGCGCCAGGTAAGGCGCATCCGTCTCGAGCAGCATACGTTCGAGCGGACACACACGCGCGGACTCATGCACCTCGACCGCTTTCGGATACGTCACCACTCCGCCAAACGCCAGATGAAAGCCCAGCGCGAGCGACCGTTCAACTTCAGCAGGCGAGCCGGTGAAGCAGTGCATAATGCCGCCGAGCCCCGTAGGCTTCCAGTGCTCCTCGAGCATGGCGAACGTATCGTCCCAGGCCTCCCGCGTGTGGATCACGATCGGCACCGCAGCCTCGCGTGCAATGGCCAACTGCTCGATGAAGACTCGCTTCTGCGAATCCCTTGGCGAGAAGTCGTAATGATAATCGAGTCCGATCTCGCCGATCGCCACGACTTTCGGATGCCTCAACAACTCGCGCAACCGCGCAGACGTCGAATCGTCGTACTTCGCCGCCTCGTGTGGATGAACTCCCACGGTCGCAAGAAACACCGGATATCGATCCGCGAGCCGGATCGCGGCCTCGAGATCAGGAGGGCCGTCGCCCGTACCGATCGCGAGCATCCGTTCGACGCCCGCATCGATCGCCCTTTGGATCACTTCATCGCGGTCGGAATCGAAGACCTTGCCATCGAGATGGCAATGGCTGTCGACCATCATTTGAGGCGAGCCCCGATTGGGATGTCCTCGAGGAAGCCGGCCAGCACAGGCAGTCCGCCCTCGACGCTCGCAGCGACGATCATGCCTTGTGAAGTCAGCCCACGCAGCTTTCGCGGAGCGAGGTTCGCGACGATCACCACTTTCCGTCCGACTAGTTGTTCCGGCTTGTAAGCGAGCGCGATGCCTGCGACAATGCTGCGCGGCTCAGCTTCACCGATGTCGACGCTCATGTGCAGCAGCTTGTCGGCGCCCTTCACCGGCGCTGCGGATTTGACGAGGCCGACGCGCAGATCCACTTTGACGAAGTCGTCAATCGTAATCTCCGGCGTCTTCGCCGATGCCGGTTCAGCGACCGGAGCAACGGCCGGAGCCCGGCCCAACAATTGATCCTGGCGGACCCGCTCCGCCATCTCGCCTTCGATCACCTTCTCGACCGTCGCCTTCACATCGAGCCTCGGATACACAGGCGAAACCGGCCGCAGCCGCTGCCCCGCGTTCAAATGGCCCCAGTGCAAATCGGCCGCACGCAGAGTCTCGACTTCCGTTGGAAATCCGAACTGATGCCAGATCTTTTGAATCGTTTCCGGAAGGAATGGACTCGCCAGTCCACACACGATCCGCAACGTCTCGGCCGCCGTGTACAGCGTGCGATCGAGCAGTTCCTTCTCATCCGGATCCTTCGCCAGCTTCCACGGCGCACGCTCGACGATGAACTTGTCGGCGACGCTGATGAGCTGCCAGATGCGCTCGAGCGCGCGGCTGAACTCCATCGAATCCATGTACGCGAGCACGGCTTCGATCGTCTGATGCGCGTCTTGCGCAATGTGTCCATCGCCCGCGGACTCCGGCACAATACCGTCGCGATACTGATGGATCATCGTGAATACGCGGCTCGCGAGATTGCCGAGGCCGTTCGCCAGATCGGAGTTGTAACGCTGCACCAGCGCCTCATATCCGAAGTTCCCGTCCTGCCCAAACACGACTTCGCGGAACAGGAAATAGCGCAGCGGATCGGCTCCCATCACGTCCGCGATCGGCAGCGGACGCACCACGTTGCCCTTCGTCTTGCTCATCTTGTCGTTGTCAAACATCAGCCAGCCATGCGCCCAAATCTGTTTCGGCAGCGGCAGTCCGGCAGCCATGAGGAACGCCGGCCAATACACCGCGTGGAAACGAATGATCTCTTTACCGACCAGGTGCAGGTCAGCGGGCCACAATCCTTTTGACTCCCATTCCGGCCCTCCCGCGCCCGTCAAATAGGCGATCAGAGCGTCGAACCACACATAGAACACGTGCGGCTCTTCGCCCGGCACGGGGATGCCCCACTTGATTCCAGTGCGTGTGATCGAGAGATCTTTCAATCCACCTTTCACGAAACTGATGACTTCGTTGCGCCGCGAATCAGGTTGGATGAAATGCGGATGGTCTTCGTACAAACGCAGCAGCGGCTCTTCGAACGCGCTCAACTTGAAGAAGAAATTCTCTTCGGAGACGGCTTCCAAAATCCGCCCGCAAATCGGGCAAGGCTCGCCCGGCTTCGCTTCAGTCGCGAAGAGATTGTCGGACGTGCAATACGCGCCGACATAGTGCGATTTGTACACCCAGCCGTTCGCGCGGCATCGCTCGAACAGCCACTGCACGGTGCGCATATGCGCCGGATCGGACGTGCGAATGAAATGATCAGGAGCAATTCCGAGCTTGTCCCAATGCGAGCGGAACTCACCGGCGAGGGCATCGACGAACTCCTTCGGCGACCTGCTGGACTTCTCGGCGCTACGCTCAACATTCACGCCGTGCTCATCGGTTCCAGTCGTGAAAGAGGCCTGCTCGCCCATCAGATTCTTGTAGCGCCGCAAGACATCCGCGGCCATCGTCGTATATGCGTGGCCGATGTGGGGCGCACCATTGGTGTAATAAATCGGGACGGTGAAATAGTATTTCATTGCTGACAATTCCAGGATCGCACGGCATCCGCCATCACCTGTCGCAACGGCTTTGCAGTCTCGATCGCAAGCGCTCGGCAGTCGTCGTACTCAGGCGTTGCGCCGTCTTCGGTAATCTTCATGCGGACCTTGCCGTAACCGAGATCGACCTCTTTCGACTCGCGCGCCCGCACTCGCCGCTCGGCGTGCAACACGCGCAGGCCGAGTGTGGACGTTTCCTTGAAGATCGCTTCCGCCAACGCCTCTTGCTGCTCAGGCCGCGCCACTACGCGCAGCAGCGTACCGGGCCGATTCTTCTTCATCTGCAGCGGTTGATAGCTCACGTCGAGCGCGCCGAGTTCGAACAATTTCTCGAGTGTGTATCCGAGGACTTCCGGAGTCGAATCGTCTATGTTCGATTCGAGAATCGACACGAGCGTCGATTCCGGCGCCGCCGTCGTCTCTGCGATGATGGCGCGCAGTACGTTCGCGTGCTGAGGAAAGTCCTTATCGCCCGCGCCATAGCCGGACTTCAAAATCCGCGCAGCCGGCATGGGTCCGAACGTGTCGCCGAGCGCAGACAAAATCGCCGCGCCGGTCGGAGTCGTCAATTCCATTTCCGGACCCCGCGCGTACACCGGCTTTCCCTCGAGCAACTTCGCCGTCGCCGGAGCGGGCACGGGCATTACCCCGTGATCAGCCTTGACTGTGCCGCTGCCCGTATTGATGGCCGAACTCGTGACGCGTTCGACGCCAAGCATATCGAGCGCGATCGCGGCACCAGCGATGTCGCAGATCGAGTCCACCGCGCCAACTTCATGGAAGTGGACCTTCTCCATCGGCACGCGATGAACCGACGCTTCAGCGACAGCAAGATGATCGAAAATGCGCAGCGCCCACTGCTTCGCACGCGCCGTCATGAGCGTCGAGCCGTTGATCATTCTTTGGATCTCGGGCAGATGGCGATGATTCTTTTGCACTCCGCCGTCAACATAGAACTTCGACGCGCCGATGCCTTTCCGTTTCGCCTCCTCGAGGCGGAACGTCGCGCCCGTACCCAAACTGTCGAGCGCCGCGAACAGAGCGTCGCGATCGGCGCCGGCATCGAGTAACGCTCCGACAGTCATATCGCCGCTGATTCCCGAAAAGGGATCGAAGTGACAAATCCGCATGTTTTTATTGACCAATTTTCGCTCGCACAACCATCGTATTATTATGGCTGCTGCACGAATCCCACTTCGGACAACACGACGCCAAGTGCGCGATTGTCCGACAGAACGCGCAGCGGCTTGTCCGTCGTGATCGCAACAACAGCGCGACTGGCGGCGGCGTTAGGAAGAGGCTCGGAGTCGAGCGTGAACAATCCTGCCTCGTCATACCGCTTGGCCGCGACCTGCACACCATCGACTGCAAGGCGCACCTCGCGGCCAACGCCGTTCGGAGGAACGTAGAAGATCGCACGCAGCTTGACGCTGCCAGCCGGACGCACCAGCGCAATCAGCCCCGGTTGCGCCGTCCATCCGTCGGACTTCGAAACGCCCGAGATAATCTGCGCCGCGCCTTCTGGAGTTTGGATCTTGACGTACGAAAGCGTCGGCTGCACATCGATGATGGACTCGACCGTAACGCGATCCATCGGCGCCGTCGAAATCGCGAACGGCCACAGTTTCCCGCCCACAGCCGAGAAGGCGGACCCTCCGGCAAGGTCCATCATCCGCAGCGGGATCGGCGAAGTGATCTCGCGTTCGAACAGCCGCGCTGATGGCGCATCGATCTTCGGAGCATACGCAGTCGATACGACGATGTCGCCGGGCCGGAATCGCTGGCCATTGAGCAGCGCGGTGCCGCCGGCTTCCTCGACATAGTGCCTGATGCCCCACTCGCCATTCACGAAGACGCGCCGCGCCTTGGGAACTTCACGCGCGATCTCGCGGTATCCATTCCAATGTTGAAAATTGACCGTCGCCAAGCTGAACGACAACGCCGCCTCGATCGCAATCGCCGGCCAGACGAACCGCGACCGCGATGCAAGAATGCAAACCGGCAGGGCCATCGGCAACAGATATCGCGCCGCGCCAGCGAAGAAGATTGCCAACGCGCCCGCGAAGAAAATGCCGATCCACACGAGCGGGAAACGGTCGCGATCCGATCGTTTGAAGCCGATCCACGCGATCGGAGAGACGATGTTGACGATCAAGTGTCCACACAATGCGATCGCGTTCAACAGCTTGATGTGCAGCGATTGCCAGCCATGCGTCGACATGTAATTCGCGAGCACCGCAGCAGGTAGATCGCCGCCAGTCGTCCGCTCGAAGACTTGAAAAATCACGAACGCCGCTGGCGGCGCGAGCAGCGGCAACCATCGCCGCCGCACTCCTGGAGCGAAGAATAAAATCGGCGTCAACAACACGGCTTGGTACGCCGTCAGCGTCGCCAACACCGCCGCGGCAGCCGAGCCGATCGGATGATCGCTCAAGTACAGCGCGACCGCGAGCAGCCAGAACGCGAGGAACGGCAAGTCCGCCTCGAATGAATTTCCACTCACTACGAACGGCGGCACGACCAGGAAGAGCAGCACGGCTTCGAGCGCGTGGTCAGTGAAGCGCGACGCGATCGACCATGCCGCGAGCGCCGCGATCAACGAGAACAGAATGTAGAACAGATGGAACGGAACTTCCTTCACCGATCCGAAAATCGTCAGCAGGAACGCCAGAATCCAAGGATCGACAGGCCCATGCGTGTGGCCCCGCATATCGACGATCTCGCCATTGAACGCAAACTTCGCATTCAACGGATGCAGAGGTTCGATGAGCGCATGCTCAGCGCCGTATAGGAACGTGACGTCGTCGCCCGCGACCGCCTGATCGATGAACGGCAGGCGCATCAACAGTACGGCTGCGACGATGATCAGTACCTGCGCGCGCCGCGACACGATGGAGCTACTTCGCCGGAGCAGGCCTGCGCCAGCGCACGATCGGCTTGCGTGCCGCACCGACTTCGTCCACTCGTCCGACGCGTGTCGAGTACGGAGCCTTCAACACCATCGCCGGATCCTCCTCGATCTCCTTGGCGATCGAAATCATCGCGTCGCAGAACAGGTCGATCTCGTGCTTATTCTCCGTCTCAGTCGGCTCGATCATGAGCGACCCATGGACGATCAAGGGGAAGCTCACCGTATATGGATGGAAGCCGTAATCGATCAGCCGCTTCGCAATGTCGCCCGTGCGGACGCCCTTCTCCGCCTGCCGATCGTCGCTGAAGACGCACTCGTGCATGCTGGGCGCCTTAAACGCAATCTCGTAGTACGGCTCGATCATTTTACGAATGTAGTTCGCGTTCAGCAGCGCGTCCTGCGTGGCTTTCGGAAGTCCGTTGCCGCCGTGCGCCATGATGTAGGCAAGCGCGCGGATCAGCACACCGAAGTTGCCGTAGAACGAGCGAACACGGCCAATCGTATGCGGACGATCGTAGTCCCACGTCCACGCGCCCGCCTCCGTCTTCTTGAGCCGCGGGGTCGGAAGGAATGGCTCCAGAATCTTCTTCACCGCCACCGCGCCCGCACCCGGACCACCGCCCCCATGCGGAGTCGAAAATGTTTTATGCAGATTCAGGTGCATGACATCGATGCCGAAATCGCCGGGCCTCGCGAGGCCGACAAGCGCGTTCATATTCGCGCCGTCCATGTACACGAGCGCGCCCTTGTCATGCATGATCTGCGCGACTTTGTTGATCTCCTGCTCGAACACGCCGACGGTGTTCGGATTGGTCACCATCAACGCAGCCGTATCGGAATCGACCATCGCCGCGAGCGCCGCGGGATCCATCATGCCGCGATCATTCGACTTGATGTTGACGACCGAGTAGCCTGCCATCGCCGCCGTAGCGGGATTGGTGCCATGCGCGGAGTCCGGACAAATTACCTTCTTGCGTCCATCGCCGCGCGACTCGAGCAGAGCGCGAATCAGCAGCACTCCTGTGAGTTCCCCGTGCGCGCCGGCAGCAGGCTGCAGCGTCACGGCGTCCATGCCGGAAATTTCGGCGAGGCAACGCTCGAGCTCCCCAATCACTTCCATCGCGCCTTGTGCCAACGATTCCGGCTGATAGGGATGCGACCACAGTAGTCCTTCAGTCCGCGCGACCTGCTCGTTGACGCGCGGATTGTATTTCATCGTGCACGAACCGAGCGGGAACATACCCAAATCGATCGCGTAGTTCCACGACGACAAACGCGTGTAGTGGCGGATGCATTCGATCTCGCTCACTTCCGGAAAATCCTCGATTTCCTTGCGAGCGTTCGCCGCACCCAACGCCTCGGCGGGATCGACCGAAGGAACATCGAGATCGGGCAATTGATAGCCGGCCTTGCCGGGCGAGCTGATCTCGAACAGCAGCGGCTCATTCTGATTGATGTGCTGACGGACTTTCTTGATCATGATGCAAACGCCTCCGCCACCGCGTCCATATCCGCGCGCTTGTTCATCTCGGTGCAGCACAGCAGCATCGAGTCGGCGAGTTCCGGATAGAATCGCCCGAGCGGCACTCCGCCGATGATCTTCTTGTCGAGCAGCTTTGCATTGAGGTCGTCCGGCTTCGGAACCTTCGCGACGAACTCATTGAAGTACGCGCCCGAGAATCGTAGCGGCAGCTTACCGCCCAAATAATGCGCCTTTGAGAGATTCTGCGTTGCCAACTCACGCAGTCCTTCTTTGCCGTAGACCGTCATGAACACCGTCGCCATCAGTGCGATCAGCGCCTGATTGGTGCATATGTTGGAGGTCGCTTTTTCCCGGCGTATGTGCTGCTCTCGAGTGGCCAGCGTCAGACAGAACGCGCGATTGCCACGGTTGTCTTTCGTTTCGCCGACCAGGCGTCCGGGAATCTGCCGTATGAACTTCTCCTTTGTCGCGATGATGCCCGCGTACGGTCCACCATACGACGGCGGATGCGCGAACGACTGCAGTTCACCAGCGACGATGTCCGCGTCCCGCGGAGGCTCTAGCAACCCAAGCGATACGGCTTCAGTGAAGACGAAGATCAACAGCGCACCCTTCGCGTGCGCCAATTCCGCCGCGCGCTTCGTATCCTCGATGATTCCGAAAAAGTTCGGCGATTGGATAATGACAGCCGCCGTCTTCGTGTCGACCCTGGTCTCGAGATCCGCCAGATCGAGCCCGCCCGTCTCGGCGGAATATCCGACGAGGTCGACCGGCATTCCCTGGTGCTTCGCGTAAGTCGCCAGTACTTCGCGATACTCCGGATGAACGGTCTTCGCGACCAGCACGTGATCGCGGCCAGTGATGCGCATCGCCATCATCGCCGCTTCGGGCACCGCGGACGAGCCGTCGTACATCGAAGCGTTCGCCACTTCCATGCCCGTCAACTGACAGATCATGCTTTGGAACTCGAAGATCGACGTCAGTGTTCCCTGCGCGATCTCGGCTTGATACGGCGTGTATGAAGTGAGGAATTCGCCACGTGAAACGACCGTGTCGACCATGACCGGCCGATAGTGCGAGTAGACACCGGCGCCTAGAAAGCTTGCATATCCGGCTGCGGTTTCGTTGCCGCGCGCGCGGAAATAATCAACGATGTCGAACTCCGACTTGCCGGGCGCGATCGCGAGTGGCCGATCGAATCGGACCTCCTGCGGCAAGTAAGAATATAAGTCTTCGAGTGAACTCACGCCGATCGCTTGGAGCATCTCGCGGCGCTCGAGATCTGACTTAGGAAGATATCGCATGAAACCTGAATGGGGCAGGAAGGCCGCGCGCAAGCAACACCGCACGCGGCTACTGATAGCTTGATGTTAGCAGGAATCGGCCGATTTACTGACCTTCCACGTATTTTGTGTAGTCCGCGGCATTCATGAGCGCCTTCAACTCATCGGGAGCGCTCAGCTTAATCTTGGCGAGCCAACCGAGCTGATACGGATCTTCATTGATCTTCTCGGGCGTCGTCGCGAGGGCTTCGTTGACTTCCACGACTTCGCCGGTAACGGGCGAATAGATGTCCGAAACGGCCTTCACCGATTCGACGCTGCCCAGAGTTTTTCCGGCTTCGATGGATGTGCCAACCTTCGGCGCATCCACGTAAACGATGTCGCCGAGCGACTGCTCAGCATACTTCGAAATGCCGATGGTGCCGATCTCGCCATCGACGCTGACCCACTCGTGGTCCTTGGTGTAAAGGAGGTTTTCTGGATACATGGATTGTTTTCGCCAAGGCCCCGCCGCCGGTTTTCGGAGACGGTGGCCATCCGTTAGTTTGTAGCACGCCGAGGCATTTACTTCAACTCGGCTTGATGGGTGACTAACGATCCCGACTCACTTCGGACGCTTGTAAAAAGGAGTGGCCGACGTGACCGCTTCGACCGGCTGATTGCGGACCATCACCTGAATCGCATTGCCGGGCGCAGCCTTGTCCACCGGCAGATAGCACATCCCCAGATTCTGCCCCGTCGTGGGAGAAGGCCCACCGCTAGTCACCCAACCTGCCCCGTTACCGTCGATCTGGATCTCGTAGCCGTCACGTCCAATGCCCCGGCCGCACATTTTGAACCCTGTCAGCTTGCGCTTCGAAGGATTGGCCAGCGCTTTCTCGAGCGCCCCCCGTCCCACGAAATCGCCCTTATCCATTTTGACGATCCACGAGAGACCCGCTTCGAACGGCTGAATGGACGCGTCGATCTCATGGCCATAGAGCGCCATCGCCGACTCGAGCCGCAGAGTGTTGCGCGCGCCGAGCCCGGCAGGCTTGATGCCGAACTCGCGGCCGGCCTCTATCAGCTCATCCCACAAGCGCACCGCCTGATCCGGAGCGACATAGATCTCGAAGCCATCCTCGCCCGTGTATCCGGTGCGCGCAATGCGCGCAGGCGTTCCTGAAACTTCTCCGTCGACGAAATGATAGTACTTGATCGGCCCCAGATCGGACTTCGTCAATTTCTGCAGCGTAGCCGGTCCTTTCGGACCCTGCACCGCAATTTGCGCCAAACGCGGCCCCGCGTTCTCAACCGCCGTATCGAACTTGTTGTGTGCAACGATATGCTCGTAATCCTTGTCCTGATTCGACGCGTTCACGCACAGGAAATAATGATCGTCGGCGACTTTATGCACGAGGATGTCGTCCACAAATCCGCCGTGCTCATACAGCAGCCCCGAGTATTGCGCCTGCCCGATTTTCAATTTCGCGGCGTTGTTGGTCGAGACGTAGTTCACCAGCGCCAATGCTTCCGGCCCGCGGATCTCGATCTCGCCCATGTGCGAAACATCGAATAGCCCCACGGCATTACGCACCGTGTTGTGTTCGTCGATGACCCCTGAATACTGCACAGGCATGTCCCAGCCGCCGAAATCGACCATCTTTGCGCCCGACCGG
Source organism: Bryobacteraceae bacterium (assembly GCA_036502165.1). Classification (GTDB taxonomy): domain Bacteria; phylum Acidobacteriota; class Terriglobia; order Bryobacterales; family Bryobacteraceae; genus F-183. Next base: position 15,597 of record DASXZC010000474.1, on the reverse strand, counting down.
CGGTGCGTGTCGTTGAGCGGAGTCTTCTTCAAAATGGCGGTGTCACTCATGGAATTCATCAGGCTAACAAATTACTCGCTGGACATGCGGCGCCAATCGATTTCGCTCAGGAAAGCCGCGTCTTCGCGCCAATCCGTCTTCACTTTAACGAATAGCTCGAGGAACACTTTCTTCTCGAGCAGCGCCTCGATATCGACACGCGCCTTCGCGCCGATCTGCTTGATCATCTCGCCGCCCTTGCCGATGACGATGATCTTCTGGCCCTGCCGTTCCACATAAATCGTCGCCGTGATGCGGACCAGCTTCGGCGTGTCTTCCCATTTCTCAACGACAACGGCGACAGCGTGCGGAACCTCTTCGTGCGTCGCCCGGAGGATCTTTTCCCGCACCAACTCTGACGCAAGGAATCGCTCCGGCTGGTCGGTCAGATAATCGTCCGGGAACATCGGCTGGCGCAGCGGCAAATGCTTCGCGATCACCTTCTTCAGTTCCTCGATGCCGTCGTCTTTGAGCGCCGAAATGGGAACGTATTCCGCAAACTCGTGGATCTCTTTGAACTGCGCGATCCGCTCGAACAGTTCACCCTTCTCTTCAATCTTGTCGACCTTATTGAGCACCAGAATCGCCGGCGTGCCGGTCGACTTGATCAGATCGATCGCCTGCGTCTCTTTCGCGTGCGGCACGCGCGTCGAATCGGTGACGAACAGCAACAGATCACGATCCTGTGCGGCGGAGCGAACCTGCTCCATCATGCGCCGGTTGATCAACGAGTCGGATTTGTGAATCCCCGGCGTGTCGAGCAGCACAATCTGCGCCTTCGGCATGTGCACGACTCCCTGGATCGTCGTGCGCGTCGTCTGCGGCTTCGCGGCAACGATCGCGATCTTCGTCCCTAGCAGCGCGTTCAGTAGCGTGCTCTTGCCGGCATTCGGAAGGCCGAGGATCGAAACGAAACCACAGTGAAAGGTGTCGCGCGAACGCGGGCGCTTAGAGGAAGGGTTCATACGGATTCATTGATTGCAATACTTTCTTGGATCGGCGGTAGCGGTTCCGGCGCCTTCGGGATCGTGCTTACGAACCATGCATGTTCGCTCGCGAGGAAGACCATCCGAAGCCATGTGCGGCCGAACATGTACACCTGGCGGCTGACAAACAACAGTAGCACCGCGCCGATCGAGCCTTGGCCGATTACCTCGCTCCATATATGGTAAGCGGCGAGCATCAACAATCCGTAACCGGTCAAAACCAGATAGATGGTTATATTCCGACGGAAACGGGCGAACACAAATCGGAACGCCGCTCGCAGCCCACGCCGAGCCGCGCGATCGCCATGCACGACCATGTGGATTTTCGCGAAGTCCACAATCATGTTGATGAACAGCAGGAGCGCGAAAAACAGAACGTAGCCAACCATCGATCCATACGCCATCGGCTGCGCGGACATGCTGTCGTCGCCGAACTTCCTCGCGACAGCGAGGACCCCGCCACGTGCCGCCACTCCGATCGCGTATCCGACGAGAGCCATCATGAACAGCCGCAGGAACGGAGGGAACCACCGCGCGCAGCCGCCGAAGAAGCTCTCCTTCGGATCGCGCAACACCGCCAGCAACCCGCCTGTTAGCCAAGTCGTCATCAGCACAAACGCCGCGCCGATCGAGACGACGAACGGCATCCAAACCATGAACTGTTCCCAGTGCGCGTCCCACCCGAACTCCGTGAGCCACGACAGGTCGAAGTTGTCGAATAGCCGTTTATTCTCGAGACTCTCGCCGAGCATACCGGCCACGGCAAGCGCGAGCGGCGCGACGATCACGATCGCGCACAGCAGATTCAGCCCGTACCACGTCCACAGGATCTTCTTGCGCCGTCCGACTTCGCGCATCCCCATCCGAATCGCAGTCATTGTCGTCATCAGCCCACCACGCTCGCGATATGCAGGATGTTTTGGATCCAGAACAGCATCGTCGATCCCCACTTGACGACGACCGATTCATCGGGTTCACTCGTCCACGAGTTATTCGAGAAGTTCACATCCAAAACCAACTTGCGGGAAGGATCGACCTCGACCTGTTTCACTTCGGACTTTCTAACGTACTCGTACTTGACCCAGCGATACGCGCCATCCCATTTTTCACTGACGATTTCACCGTTTTTGAAAGTCACGCGCACTTCCACAGGCAGCACGACTTCGCCCTCGCGGCGGATGAAGACCGTGTTCAAATATTCAGAATCGCCTTTTTTCTTGGCCTTTTCCTCCTTCTCGACGTCGGCGGGTGCGACAGTAATCTTCACTCCGCCTTTGTCGAACACACCGAGGTAAGGCTTCACCAGTCTCGACGACACGCCGTCGACCTTATAGTCGATCACATTCGAACCGAAGACGGTCTGCTGAAAATAACTCGTCAGATCCTTGCCCGAAACCTCTTCAACTGTGTGGATGAAGTCCTGCGCATCCGGATGGCGATAGCGGTATCGCTGCTGATAAGTGCGCATGACCCGCTCCATCTCATCCGAGCCCAACAGATTCTCGAGAGTCATCAGCATCAACGCCGGCCGCATGTAGGAGTTCTCGCCGTAGCTGCTCGAGCTGCGATATTTCCACGCGAATCGCGACAGATCATCCAGTTTCGGGCCAATTCCCAGATACGCCGCGCGATTTTCCTCGAGCGAGTCGAAGCCGGGCAACGATGTGAACCAGCCTAATGGAATACCTGAAATGCGGATCGGTAGACGCGTGCGTCCATAGGCGAGGTCGATCACCTTGCCGGTCGAATAGGTATTGAAACCCTCGTCCATCCAGGCCGCTTCGAACTCGTTGGTCCCCACTTGCCCCTGCCAGAACTGATGTCCGAATTCGTGAACGAGCACGCCTTCCGGATCCCCGTCATTCGCCGCCGTCAGCCAGGATGTGCCCGCCGTAATGAACGTCGGATATTCCATGCCACCCGCCCCCGCGCCATTCGCCGGCGGATCGACCACCGTCAGCGTACGGTGCGGATAATGGCCATACCAGAGGCCGAACCATTTGATCGCATTGAACGCGGCCTTGAAGTGCCGCTCGGCTTGCGACGCATGCTCAGGTTGCAACAACAGCGTCACCTTAACGTCGGTCAGCCGCGCCTCATCGATCGCGACGTTGTGGCGCTTCATCACCGTTTGCAACTCCTGCGGATTCACCTCGCGTTCGGCGCGGAACACTCGTTCGAGCTTCACATAATTGGGCTGGATCGTCCACGCGAAATCGTGGACGTTCTCCTGATGGAACGTATAAGTCGTCTCGCCGCCGCCCGCCGCGCTGACCTGCTTGACGAGCTCGCCAGTCGCACCGATCACTTCATTCGAGGGAACCGTCAGGTCGACGTCGTAGCGTCCATAGTCGGCGTAAAACTCGGAGGTCGCGTGGAACTGATGACAATTCCAGGCGCCTTTTTCCCACACCCCAATCTTCGGGAACCACTGGCCGGCGAGCAAAAACGTGCCCGCATAACCGGTCCGCGCAAATACTTTGGGGAACTTCGTCTTGAACTCAATATCGAGCTCGATCGTCTCACCGGGCTTCAGAGGCTTCGCAAGCGGCACACGCACCACGGTCTGATCATCGGCGTTCGAATCATCCGGATGAATGAACGCAACGGTAGACGTCAGATCGGCGCCGCTCATCGACATGCGCTTCACGTCAATCCAGCCCCAGGGATTCTTATCCTTCTCGAGCCGATCCCCTCGCAGCTGCCCGCCGGACTCGCGAACGAACGTGCTCTTCTCGTTCTTGAACGCGTTCATATATAGGTGGAATTCGAGGTCCGGAACGTCGTTCGTCGACGAGTTGGTCCACGTCAGCGTCTCGCGTCCATCGAGGGATTTGTCGGCAGCGTTATAGTGCGCGGCGATCCGGTAATTCGCTACGAGATCGGCTTTATTCTCGGCATACGCCGCAGCGACGCACGACAAAACGGTGAAGCGTATGATAAGAGATCGCGTCATGAGTATCTACGAATCTGTCCTCCATCCGAACCTGTCAGGCCGTGTCGCCGTCGTCACTGGAGCCAGCCGCGGCATCGGCAAAGCCCTCGCTCTCCGCCTTGCGCAGGAAGGCGCGGATGTCGTCATCGCCGCCAAGAGCGAAGCCAGCACAGAGAAGCTTCCAGGCTCCATTTACGATACCGCCAATGAGGTCCGTGCGCTCGGCCGGCGCGCGCTCGCGGTTCCGACGGACGTCCGCAGCGAAGAGGCCGTCGCGAACATGGTCGACAAGACCATCGCCGAGTTCGGACGCCTCGATATTCTCGTCAATAACGCCGGCGCGATTTGGACGCAGCCCATCCTCGCGACGCCGCCGAAGAAGTTCGATCTCATGATGCAGGTGAACGTCCGCGCGGCGTATATGGCCTGCTATTACGCGCTGCCGTTCATGGTGAAGCAGAAGTGGGGACACATATTGAACATGTGCCCGAAGCTCCACACAGCGCCATCGCCGGGCAAGGTCGCCTACATCATTTCGAAACTCGGCATGGCCCGCGTCGCCATCGGACTCGCGGCCGAGCACCAGCAGGACAACATCGCCGCGAACACTTTGTGGCCGCGAACGATCATCGAAAGCCAGGCGTCGATCAATTGGAAGATGGCGGACAAGAGCCAGTGGCGCACTCCCGAAATCGTCTGCGATGCCTCGCTCGCAATCTTCAGCAAGGAACCCGGAAGCTATACAGGGCACGAGTTAATTGACGAGGAAGTGCTGCGCGAACTCGCTGGAGTCGAGAACTTCGACCACTATTGGTGCCTCGGCAAACCGCCCGAACATCCGATGTACATTGACCAGTGGTAGCGTCGTCATTTATATCGTAGTACGATAGAACTGTGAGATCCGATCCGTCCCCTGCCGACTATCTGGAGTTGGCTGAACTCCGTTACCAGATCCGTAGATTCCTGCATTTCAGCGAAAGTGCCGCCCTCGAAGAAGGAATCGAACCAAGACAACATCAAGCTCTGCTCGTGATCAAGGCGATGACCGAGCCCTGCACCATCGGCGCTCTCGCCGAGCGGTTGTTCCTGCAACATCAGAGCACCGTGGGCCTCGTCGATCGCCTGGTCAAACGCCAACTCGTGATCCGCGTCGCCGGAGTCGAAGACCGCCGCCGCGTGGTCGTCTGTCTGACGCGTCATGGCGAGACTATCCTCCGGCATTTGTCGATGATCCATCGCAAGGAACTGAAAGAGACAGCGCCTGCACTCGCGAGTGCGCTCCGCGTAATCATCCGCAAAGGGAGCCTCGCGCAATGAAAACCGAACGTATTACTCGACCGTTGCAAGAGGCGCACGATACCGGCGAACTCGGCGACTTTACAGCTACCGCGCGCATCATTCCGATCTCGTTGCTGGCCGCCGTCATCGGCGTGATCAGCACGTTCGTCGCACTCGGCTTGTTGCGCCTCATTGGACTCTTTACCAACCTTTTTTATTTCCAGCGTTGGTCCACAACACTCATTTCTCCGGCCACCAACCACTTGGGCTTCTATGCGGTCCTCGTGCCGATCGGTGGAGCCCTCGTGATCGGCTTCATGGCGCGTTATGGATCCGAGCGCATCCGCGGCCACGGAATCCCGGAAGCGATTGAATCGATCCTGCTCAACGGCAGCCGCGTGCAGCCCAGGCTTGCGGTTCTGAAACCTCTGTCGTCCGCCATTTCGATCGGATCGGGTGGACCGTTCGGCGCCGAAGGCCCCATCATCATGACGGGCGGCGCGTTCGGTTCGCTGCTCGCGCAGTTCTTTCACTTGAGCAGCGCCGAACGCAAGACGCTGCTGGTCGCGGGCGCATCGGCCGGCATGGCCGCGACGTTCGCATCTCCTCTATCAGCCGTGTTGCTTGCGGTTGAGCTTCTGCTGTTCGAATGGAAGCCGCGCAGCGTGATCCCAGTTGCGCTCGCGAGCGCAGTCGCCGGAGCGTTGCGCCGCTACATTCTGGGCATGGGACCGCTGTTCCCGGTTCCTCATCATGACGCAATGATCGGACCGGCGGGCCTCGCCGGATGCGTCCTGGCCGGCATACTAGCGGGCCTTTTCTCGGCGCTTCTGACGAAGGCCGTGTACGCATCCGAAGACGCGTTCCAAGCCCTGCCGATTCATTGGATGTGGTGGCCCGCGATCGGCGGACTGGTCATCGGTTTGGGCGGACTCGTGTTCCCGCAGGCGCTCGGCGTCGGATATGAAACCATCGGCGCACTGTTGCAGGGCGACCTCACGACTGGCACACTAGCAGGAATTCTAGTCGTCAAACTCGTCATCTGGGCGGTGGCCTTGGGCTCGGGAACGTCAGGGGGCGTCCTCGCTCCATTGCTGATGTTGGGCGGCGCGCTGGGCGGAGTGGAAGCGATGTTCCTTCCCACACAGGGCATCGGATTCTGGCCGCTCGTCAGCATGAGCGCGATCCTCGGCGGCACCATGCGCTCTCCCTTCACAGGAGTCGTTTTCGCTCTCGAACTCACGCACGACTTCAATTCTCTGCTGCCGCTGCTGATTGCGAACATCTTCGCTTACAGCATCACGGTCCTGTTGTTGAAGCGATCGATTCTAACCGAGAAACTCAGCCGCCGCGGCTTCCATCTGAGCCGCGAGTATGAGGTCGATCCACTCGAAATCCTATTCGTTCGCGAAGTGATGCGCACGAATGTCATGGCTTTTCAGGACGGCGAAACGGTGAGCGAGTTCGTACAAAGGTTCAAGGCCGATCATTCTCCACGCGGCCAACATTTGTATCCAGTGCTCGATCCGGACAAGCGAATTGTGGGTGTCATCACGCGCAAGGATCTACAGAAAGTGATCGAGGGACCTCTTCCCGCCGACAACGTCACCATCGGCGAGATCGCTCATCGCAATCCGACCGTGGCGTACTCGAATGAGCCTTTGCGAGCCGTCGTCTACCGGATGGCGGAGCTGCATTTCACGCGAATGCCGGTGATCGATCCGGAGGATGGCAACAAGCTCGTCGGCATGGTATCGCTCGACGATTTGTTGAGCGGCCGTGTCCGCGCATGGACCGAGGAACGCACACGCGAACGTGTGCTGCGCCTACGAATTCCAGGTGCCCGCGTGAGCATCTGATTAACGCAATCGGATAGACTAAGGGAGGCGGCTCAAAGTACGTGGGGACGTAGCTCAGATGGATAGAGCGGCCGCCTCCTAAGCGACAGGTCGGCAGTTCGAATCTGCCCGTCCCTACCATTTTTTCCTGGCCAATATCTGGTCCTGAGGCTACGATTTAATCATGATCAACCGGGACAATTCCGAAGCGAAGCCGGAGCCGGCCGGCCTCGTAAAGAACGGCGAAAAAGTCGTCCTCGATGAAACACGGAAGTCGGGCGTCTTGGCGGGCAAAATCCAGATCGCTCCCGACTTCGAGACGCTTCCTGCCGATATGGAAGCGGCCTTTCGGCGTCATCTGATTGGACCGGCAAGATCCCCATATCCCAGCCGGCGATGGAACAACTCGAACACCATCCCATAGCACTGATACGCCAACGCCGGATCATACCGTGGACCCTCATCGCGCATGAACGCGTGGGCTCCGTTTACTTCGTGCCACGAATAATGCGCGCCGACTTCCTCGAGCCGGGCCTTCACCACATTGCGGCCATCGAGCGGAATGTGCGGATCCTGGCGTCCCCAGATATGCAACAGCTCGCCCTTGATTTCGCCCGCGCGGTCGAGCGAGTTGTCGTTCATTCCCTTCCCCAGACTTCGTTTGTGGATGTCGGTCGCGTAGAAACACGCCGCCGCGAGCACGTCAGGATTCATCGCCGCGCGGAACGCCAGATGGCCGCCGATGCAGATGCCCATCACTCCCAGGCGTCCCGTGCAATTCGGCAGCGACTTCAGATAGTCGAGCGCCGCACGGGCATCGCTGTCGTAGGATGACAGCTCCTTCGCGATCTTGTCGGCGTTGCCCTTGTCCGCACCGGCCTGATCATAGGCGAGCACCGTGCCCGCAGGCTCCAGCTCGTGATAGATCTCCGGCACGGCAACAATAAGTCCCTGCCCCGCGAGCATAGCGGCCGCTCTGCGGATCGGGCCGGTCATTTGAAAGATTTCGGAATACAGCACGACTCCCGGATACTTGCCCGCAGCGGCCGGATGGAACACGTACATCCGCATCGGGCCAGTGGGAGTCGCAACGTCGACGGATTCTTCAGTGAGCGTCATGGCTCTACTACACTATCAATGCCCAACAGGTTTCGGCGCGCTGAACACCGTCGTGTCGGCGTGATAGTGACGCCAGTCGAACCAGTAGTCCTTGATGATGTCTATGCGCGTAAGGCAGGCGCCTTCCGCGTTGCAACCCTGGAAGTTCCACTTCTTGCCGTGGACCGAATCCATGAACATTCCGGCATCGGCGTCGTCCTGTAAACGATAGAACTCCGCGGTCTCGCCCGTGCCGCCCAGAAGCTTGCGTTGGAACGCGCGGACGGACTGCCCATCCGGACCCACGACTAACAGGATCGGCTCGGTCCCCACATGATCCTGAATCAGCTTTTCCTTCAGCACCGTTTCATAAGGGAAAGCCCGGCTGGCGCCGAACGCCGCGATCCCCACCATGAGGTCGCGCGGCTGCCGCCCATTGCCGGCGTAGCTCAAAACGGTGGGCATCTTCTTCATGTCAACGTCCCAATCCTCCTTCGCGTATTGCTTGACGAAAGGAGCATCGTCGTTGAGCACCGTGCCCTTCGGCTGCTCTGTGCGCCACAGTTTCAACGACAGCTCCTCGCTCGAGATGATATCGAGCCGTTGTCCAGCGAGCGGCCCCGAGACTGCGGCGCCGGAGATCTGCTGCCAATACGTACCCGTCTCCTCGTCGCGCATGAGGAAGTTCTGATTGTTGATCCCGGCCAGATGGAATGTCAGCCGCAGACCGTTGCACTCACGCCGTAACACCAGACCGGTGTGGCAGAGCGTTCAATACGTCGCGACGACAGGAATGCCGCCGACCTCGTCATTGACCACGTGATGATACGACATCGAGCGGATTGGATACGCCCTCGCCTGGCCATGCAGATTGATCGCGATCACCATCTCGCCGCCATCGAGCTTCGAGTCCGCTACGGGCGAAAACGACGGTTTGTCGTAGTGGTGGAACATGATTTCGTAGACGTTGATCCGGGTGAGCGCGGCCCCGGCACATACGATCGCAACTCCGGCGCAGGCGAGTACGCGAGGCCAGATGCGGTGCTGCCGCGGCCAGTACCAGGCGGCGGCGAGGAGCGCCAATGCGGCCACCGCGATTTCCACATACGACCGCCATTGCGTCACCGAAAGCGCCATCCTCAGTTCCGACACATCTTGGTGCTTGAACGGCTGCAGGACCATCAGCGGATAGATGAGGAGCCCGAACGCGACGAGCCCCAGCAGAACTAGAGCCAGCGCGACCATGCGGCCGGGATGTGAAGAGGCAGAGTTCACGAGTCCTTTATTCTAGTCGATTCCAATTACGCCGTCATCGCTGCCTCGACATGCCGATCGATCATCTTGACGAATTCCGATTTGCCCGCCGCCCCAATCTTCTGCTCGACGACCCGCCCGTTCTTGATGATCAGGAACATCGGGATGCCCCGTACCTGATAGCGGACAGCGGTGTCGACGTTTTCCTCGACATTGAGTTTGCCGACCTTAAGCCTGCCCTGATATTCCTGAGCGAGTGCTTCGATGACCGGCGCGATGGCGTGGCACGGCGGGCAGTGCTGACCCCAAAAATCGACGAGCACAGGCAGCGGGGATCCGAGCACCTCGGCATCCCAGGATGAATCAGTGAGCGTAACGGCACTCTGTGACATGCCCATCCGATGGCGGCGGACCGAAAGCGGATTCAGGAAAAGGAAAAGCCGTCCTTCCTGCTATACGCGGGAAGAACGGCTTAAAAACTCGATCGGGAGGAACAACTTACGCCGAAACTTGGTTCGGGACAGGCGCTGCGGCCGTGACGTGCTTCTCAATCATCTTGACGAAGTCGGATTTGCCCATCGCGCCGACCTTCTGCTCGACGACTTTGCCGCCCTTGATGAGCAGGAACATCGGGATGCCCCGCACCTGGTAGCGCATCGCGGTATCGCCGTTGTCGTCGACGTTCAGCTTGCCGACCTTCAACTTACCCTTGTATTCGTCGGCGATCGCCTCCACCGTGGGTCCGACCATGCGGCAAGGACCGCACCATTCGGCCCAAAAATCCACCAGGACCGGAACGTCCGACTTCAAGACGTCGGTATCCCAGGATCCGTCGGTTAAGGTAACTGTGTTCTGTGACATGCTTTTCAGGAATCTCCAACACTTGGATGTGGGCGGGACGGTCTTGGATTCAGAACCGGCCGAGCGGCCCTCGTTCATCGTACCAAAAGGAGGGCTGCATTAAAATGACCTTTTTTGCCGGCGGTTCACGCTTATCTATATAGGACTGGGTCCCTAACCCGGTCTGAACGTCCATCGGGTGAACTCCGTGGACCTTTTGGCAGGCTGATCGAGACCGGATTCACCCCCCGATTTCTGTCAGCCTGTTTTTCTTGCTTTACGAAGGGTTATCTTTTTCATACCACGCCTCGTGCGGCGACCATTCGCGGCACGCGGGACAGTTCGTCTGGGTCCATTGGAAGCCGCATCCGGGACATTTGCCGCGGGTGTCGAATGTGTTCCAAACGGTCCTGCAGTGGCACATCCACGTGTCAAAACGGCGAGGAGTCCAACGGCATTTCGGGCAGCGGATGCCTCCACCGCCCGAGGCTTTCTTCTTCTTCTCGGACTTTGGCTTGATGCTGAAATCGGAGCGGGGATTGCCCTGCTTCGCCTGGTAAATTGTCGACTCGCAGCACGGGTCCATGGAAATCCTCCTTTTTGACGTGGACCGCCGGACGTGGGTTACCGCACCGCAGGTTGAAAGGCCTGAGATCAACCTAGGGTGAACTCCGGGCGAAGTGGTGAGGCATTGGACTGATTGTCCAGGAGTCCGAGATGACGCAATCTGAACTTGGTGAATACCTCATCTCTATACGCAGACGATCGGAATGAGGCCTATTCCGGCTCCGAGGCAAGCCCGGCCGAACTGTTGGGCCTCAGTGGACTCGCGCAATCGCTGAAGGCCTCCGTATCTTCGCTCGGAGAGCCGATGGAAGCCGACGTACAGACGGTCGTTCCTCCGGTTCCATCGACCATTGAGGAGACGGGGCTGTCGCCTTCGATCGTGGAGCAGCTTGTTCTCAAGATGCTCTACTATCGCGGCGAATTGGTCGGCAAAGATCTCGCCAACGCGATCGGACTGAAGTTCAGCGTCATTGAGCCGATTGTCGACGCCTTGAAATGGCAGCACTTGCTGGCGGTCAAAAAATCGTTGGGAATGGGCAGCATTTCGGCGATCTTCATCCTGTCTGAGGCAGGCCGCAATGCGGCGCGCGATTATCTGACGAGCAATCAATACTGCGGCACGGCTCCGGTTCCTTTGTCGCAATATGCGGAACTGGTCAAGAAGCAGCGGATGCCGAAGAACTGGATCACGGTCGACAAGCTTCGCGAGGTTTACAAGAACCTGGTCGTCAGTCCGGATGTGATCGCGAAAATCGGACCGGCTGTGAACTCCGGCAAGTCGTTCCTGATTTACGGGCAGCCCGGTAATGGCAAGACCGCGCTCGCCGAGTGTCTGGGGCAGATCAATTCGGCGCCGATTTTCATTCCGTACGCGATCGAATGCCAGGGAAACATCATTCAGTTGTACGATCCGATTTACCATCACCGGATCGAGGAAGAAGCCTCGAGCGTCTTCATGTCGGCGGGTCCGAAGCACGATGAACGTTGGTTCCGGTCGCCCCGTCCCTTCATCACCAGCGGCGGCGAACTTGCGCTCGAGATGCTCGACCTGAGCTTCAATGAGACGTCGAAGATCTACGAAGCACCGTTCCAGTTGAAGGCCAACAATGGCATCTACCTGATCGATGACTTCGGACGCCAGCGCGCGACTCCGGCCGAAGTGCTGAACCGGTGGATCGTCCCCATGGAACGATCGATCGACTTTTTGAGCTTCCGTACGGGCGGCAAGATGCTGATTCCGTTCGAGGCATTCCTGGTCTTCTCGACGAACCTCAAACCCGAACAACTGGGCGATGAAGCCTTCCTGCGCCGTATTCAATACAAGATGCTGGTGCGCAGCCCGGACGTGAAGGAATTCAAAGAGATCTTCTTCCGCTTCTGCGGCGGCAAGGAACTGCCGGTCGACGAGGGGCTGATCGACTATCTGATCGATGAACACTACCGGCCGGCCGGGCGTCCGTTCCGGCGATGCCAGCCGCGCGACATCCTGACGCACGCGATCGATCTCATCAATTTTGAACATCGGGAGTGGGAACTGACCGAAGAGATCCTCGAGCATTGCTTCAGCAGTTGCTTCACGTCCGAAATCGGATTCGAAGACTAATATCCCTTTCTCCCGTCTACAATAAAGATTGGCCGCCCGTAAAACGCTTCTACTGATCCTCTGTTTCGCGGTCTCCCTCGGGTCGCTCGCCTGGGTGCTCAAGGGATCGGAACTCAATGATCTGGGCGCGGAATTGCGCGACATACATTGGGGCTGGATCGCGCTTGCCGTCATTTCGGACGTCGCCGTCTATGTCATACAAGGCTGGCGATGGACCCTCCTGCTGACGCCGATCGCAAGGATCCCTGTCTTCAAATCGGTTCGCGCGATTTACGTCGGCTTGTTCGCCAATGAAGTGCTGCCGTTCCGCACAGGCGAAGTCCTGCGGTGCTATCTGCAGGCTCGCTGGAGCGAGACGCCGTTCTCAGTAATTCTCGCCTCCGCGCTGACCGAACGGCTCCTCGATGGATTGTGGCTCGTGCTCGGCCTCGCCTTCGTCGTGAAGTTCGTGAAGGATCTTCCTCCGCGGATGATCGACGCCGGATACATCATCGCAGCGACGGTGTTGACGCTGGCGGCAGTGCTCGTCACGGCGATGTTGCAGAAGAACTGGGCATTGCGGAACCTCCGAAATACAGGATGGCAGAAGAGCCTACGCGTACTGATCGAAGACTTGAACCTGATCGGATTCTCGCGCTACGCCGGATATGCGGCGCTCGCGAGCTTGCCTTACCTGCTGATGCAGATCGTTCCCATATGGGCGGTCATGCGCGCGTACGGACTCGAAGACACGCGGATCGAGATCGCGGCCGTGGCGATGATCGTGCTGCGGCTGAGCTCGGTGGTGCCGCAAGCTCCGGGCAATATCGGATTGTTCAATGCGGCGGCGGTAATGGCGCTGCAGTTGTTCAACTATGATCCGGCATTCGCCAAGCGATTCTCGCTGGTGCTATGGTCGGCGGTAACGTTGCCTCTGTTGGTTTGCGGATCGATCGCTCTGGTGCTGACCGGTTCGCGGCTCGGCGAATTGTTGGAGCATGCCGAAAATCATGCCGCGGCAGCCAAGCCGGAAGCGCCTGTGGTAAAGCCAGCGGAGCCGTGATTCCAAGTAAGATAGCGGTATGTTTCGAGGCTGTGTCCTGCTGGTATTCCTCATGACCACTCTGCTTGCCGAGGTGCGTGTGATTGTAATCGGCGCCCATCCGGACGACTGCGATATCGGCGCCGCCGGGCTCGCCGCGAAGATGACCCAACTCGGCCACAAGGTCAAATTCCTCTCCGTCACCAACGGCGATGCCGGGCATCAGACCCTCGGCGGAGCCGCCCTCGCCAAGCGCCGCCGGGCCGAGGCGCAGGAATCGGCGCGCCGCACAGGCATTGATTACGAAGTCCTCGACAATCACGATGGTGAACTGGTGCCGTCGCTCGAAGTGCGCATGCAGATCATTCGAAGGATCCGCCAATGGAACGCGGATGTTGTCATCGCGCCAAGGCCCAATGATTATCATCCCGACCACCGGTACACGGGCGTGCTGGTGCAGGATGCGGCGTACATGGTCGTTGTGCCTAATATCGCGGCCGATACGCCGCCATTGCGCAAGAATCCGGTGTTTCTGTATTTGCAGGATCGCTTTCAGAAGCCAAGTCCGTTCCGGCCGGATATTGCGATTGCGATCGACGACGTGAGAGAGAAGAAGTTCAACGCGCTCGATGCGCATGAGTCGCAGTTCTATGAGTGGCTGCCGTGGGTCGATGGCAAGCTCGATCAGGTTCCCCTCGACAAAGTCGAGCGGAGGAAATGGCTCGAGCAAACTCGCACGCGTCCGATCACTCCCGCTGTGCGAGCAGCACTCGTGCGCTGGTACGGCGAGGACAAAGCGGCGGCAACTCATTTGGCCGAGGCATTCGAGATTTGCGAATACGGAAAGCAGCCGACCGATGAAGAGATCCGGCAGTTGTTCCCGATGCTCGGACACTGATCATGAGCCGCGAACAATACCGCGCCCTTCCATCGGTCGATGACGTCGCCGTCGCCTTGCGTGGACGCTTTCCGCATGGCCTGATCGTCGAAGAAGCGCGGCGCGTTTTGGGCGAATGCCGTGAACAGATTCGCAAGGGCGACTCCGTCGACGATCCTGTACGGCTGGTTGAAACGGCCCTCACCGCTCTGCACGAGCCGTCGCTGAAGCGGGTCATCAATGCAACCGGCGTGATCCTGCACACCAACCTCGGACGCGCCCCTGTAACCGGTCACGAGCTGTTAGGTGGTTACACAAACCTCGAGTACGACCTCGCCGCCGGACGCCGGGGGAAGCGGGACGTCCACCTGGCGATGTTGCTGAAACGATTGCTTGGACGCGATGCCATCGTTGTCAACAACAATGCCGCAGCGACCTATCTCGTCCTCAATGAGCTGGCTCTCAACCAGGAAGTGGTGGTGTCGAGGGGCGAGTTGATCGAAATCGGCGACGGGTTCCGGATCCCGGATATCCTCGTCCGCTCGGGGGCAGTTCTACGGGAAGTCGGAACGACCAATCGGACGCGTGTCGAGGATTACGCGGCGGCGATCGGCGAGCGGACGCGGCTGCTGATGCGGGTGCATCCGAGCAACTTTCATGTCTCGGGCTTCACCTCGAAGCCAAGCCTCGAGGAGTTGGCGGCGCTGGCGAAATCGCGCGGATGCTGGCTCTACGAGGATCTCGGCAGCGGATGCCTGGTCGATTTGCGGCCTTACGGAATCGACGAGCCGCTCGCCACCGCGAGTCTCGCCGCTGGGGCGAACGTCATCTCGTTCAGCGGCGATAAACTGCTGGGCGGTCCGCAGGCGGGAATCATCGCGGGCGATGCCGAGTTGATCGCGCGCGTCCGCCGGAATCCGATGTTCCGGGCGTTGCGGGTGGACAAAGTGATTCTGCAGTTGCTCGAGGCGACGCTGCGGTACATCCTGTTCGAGGAGTGGGATCGAATTCCCGCTCTCGCGATGATCCGAACTTCGAGTGATGATTTGCGGACGCGAGCGGAGCGGTTCGCGGCGAAAATCGAAGGGGCGCGGGTGATTCCGGGCGAGTCGGTTGCGGGTGGAGGTTCGACTCCCGATCAGACGTTGCCGGCATGGTTGATCGTGCTGCCGGGCAGCGCCGCGGCGCTCGAACGGCGGCTGCGCGCGAATGATCCGCCGGTGGTCGCGAGGATCGAACAGGATAGCGTCTTACTCGATCT